>CAVOCG010000016.1:0-30950 GCA_963694095.1 Gammaproteobacteria bacterium | reverse complement strand
GATTCTAACTAAGCCCAGTGTCCTCCAAGTTTCTCTTTAAGGGGGAGCTTGGGTTGGGTTACTCCACACGTCTAATATTGTTATTTGGCTTCCAATTCCCAAGGCCGCAGGGGGATTAAAGTCAATGAAGCCGGCAAGGATTTACTGCAAATACGCTTTAGTCACCGCTCGGACTGATTGGCGTACTCCTTGGGACATCACCCTGCTGGAAATTGTGGCCTTGGATATTCCATCTATATCCCGCCTTACTCGAAATCTGTCTTTGGCACTTTTGCCAATAAACTGATTCAGAAATCTCGGCTCAGATAAAAAATCTCCCCAGGTATAGCGCAGTGATTCCTTGTAATAGATTGCTTTTAGCCCGACGATATTTCCGTGGAGATCCATACCCACCAAGGCATCGATAGGGCCACTATACCCATTTGCTTCCGGCGGTACATCAGGTGTCACGAATGCGTAGCCAATCAGGGATTTTTCTCCACTTGCTGGGCCTGTGCGGTAAGCCTTGTATACGGGAACTTCACCTTCTTTCTCGGAGAAGCTGTCTGCTCCAGGTATCACTGCCTTGAGTAATCTCACCGACGTGTGATCAGCGTTTGCGGCCTGAGCTCCCCAATTTAGCCCGGTGCCATTGAGAATGACTCCGATCACTGCGCCGCTCCCATCGAATAGAGTAGCTGATATTAGAAGGGCAATGCCCAAAAGAGACTTGATCCAGAAGCTGGGTGAATGCTGACTAGACATAGTTAGATCCGATTCCCTTAAAACTTTATTTGCCACAAAACCACAAAATGCTATTTGACCATTACTTGACCGCTAATTTAAAGTGATAAGTGAATGTGCCCTGTATTTCCACAAAGGTTTTGATTCAAAACAAGCTGAACATCCACAAATAGGCGTCAATAGCATCAATAAGTTAGAGGATCATCTTTGCAGGCATCCCCGGTTTTGGAGGTCATAGACTAAAGTGAACAAGCAGAACCCGAATTTGGCTTGGAGGTCGATATTTAGCCTATCTGCCCTACTGTGCTAGACTTTCCTGCCGTTGGCCGAAAACGGAGATAAACTAAGTCTACTTCCTATGCTTACACGGATAGGGGATACTTAGCTTAAGAACATAATCGTATAGTATTAGGAGAGTCTTAGATGATAATAACAAAACGCTTAATTTCAGCACTCATTACCACCGCGAGTGCGCTTGCCTTTGCGCCGTTGGCACTGAGCCAGCCCGGCACCAGCACGGACGCGGGTGACTGGCCGAATGTCCATGGTAGTAATTTCTCTAACCGCTATTCACCGCTGGATCAGATTAACGCAGACAACGTTGGAGACCTCGAAGTAGCCTGGAGTTTTTCCACCGCGGGCTTCGGGCCCGGTATCGATTTTGTTAACCCGTCAACACCGCTTGAAATTGACGGTGTTTTGTACGCGGATATAGCCAGCACTCGAAACGTCGTTGCACTGGACGCCACCACCGGTCAGGTACTGTGGTTGTGGAGACCTCAGGAAGGTGATCGATTCGATGAAGCGCCGCGCAAGGGCGCTGGCCGTGGAGTAGCCTTCTGGCGCAACGGTGATACGACCCGGGTTATAGACGTTACCCCTGGCTACCAACTGGTTTCACTGGACGCCGAAACCGGCATTCCGGATCCGAATTTTGGTGAAAACGGTATCGTGGATTTGTACGTCGGTGTGCGCAACGGCGATGACCCAAGGTATCCATATCCTGATATCGGCATATCCAACCCCCCCCTGGTTATGAATGACGTTATTATTGTTGGGGCAGCACACAGGACAGGTGGTCGACCACGGTCTAAGTTTAACACCAAGGGCGACGTACGCGGCTATGATGCACGCACTGGCGAGCATCTTTGGACCTTTCATACTATCCCTGAAGCCGGAGAAATCGGTTTTGAGTCCTGGCTCAGTGGCAATGATATTACTGGTAATTCCGGTGTCTGGGCGCCCATCTCCGGTGATCCTGAGCTGGGTCATGTCTATTTGGGGATAGAGGATCCTACAGGTGATTACTATGGTGGCGACAGGCACGGGGATAACCTGTTTTCCAGCGGCCTGGTTGCTGTGGACGTCAAAACCGGTGAGCGTCAGTGGCATCATCAATTTATCCATCATGATATATGGGATTGGGATGTACCCTCTGCCCCGATAATTGCTGATTTGCCAAACGGCCGAAAAGTAGTTATGTCGGTAACCAAGCAGTCCTGGGTCTACACATTCGACAGACTGACTGGTGAGCCCATCTGGCCTATTGTAGAGCGACCGGTGCCGGCAGGCGATGTTCCTGGGGAATGGTATTCTCCAACTCAGCCGTTCCCTACACGACCTGCTCCCTTCGATCGCCAGGGTTTTAGCGAAGATGACTTGATAGATTTTACGCCGGAACTTCGCGCGCTGGCACTGGAATCCATTGAAGGCTTTCGCCTGAGTCCCACTATTTACACACCTCCATCTCAGACGGATGCGCCTGACGGTACACGTGGGCTGCTTTCTTTGCCATCTTCCACCGGGGGTTCTAACTGGGAAAGCTCTGCGCTGGATCCTGATACAGGGATTCTCTACGTGCCTTCCAGAACGCAACTTCAGGTATTGTCATTGTCAAAAAATCCAGATTCAGATATCGATTTTAGCCAAGGTTTCGGTGTCCGCGTCCCGCGAGTTCAGGGGCTCGACATCGTCAAGCCGCCTTACGGTCGCATTACAGCGATCGATATGAACTCTGGCGACCATCTGTGGATGATCGCGAATGCCGATACACCGGACCGCATTGCCAATCACCCGATGCTGGAAGGCGTTGATCTTCCGCGCACGGGCGTGCCGACACGGTCAGGTATCTTGTTGACTAAGACGGTGCTGTTCCAGGCTGAGGGTACCGGTGCGGCAGGAGCCAGCCCCATTTTCCGGGCCATCAACAAGCAAACAGGTGAAATTATCGCCGAATTGGATTTACCGGCTAATCAAACCGGATTGCCATTTACTTACGAACACGATGGGAAACAATACGTGGCCATGTTTGTCAGTAGCGGAGCTGGTGCTGCTGAGCTAGTGGCTTTAGCGTTGCCGTAAGCTACTTCTGGGAATTGATAGGGTCAGGGTAAAAATACAGTGCTGTATTTTTACTATGGCCCTAATTGTTTCTGATCCTGCTAAACCAGTAGGCTGGAAATTCAATGGTATGTTCAACACATAACAATAAAATCATAGGAACACGAACCCACAAGATTCCAACGCTGGTTGCTAAGTATTTGGAAGAGATACAATGAAACGTAAAAATACTACTCGAAGCAGTAGTCGTTTAAACGGCGAAATAAAGCACAACTCCTACCGTAGTCGAAGTAATTCAACAAAATCAACAACCGATCGTCGAAAATTTTTAGCAGGCACAGCTGGGGGTATGGCAGCGGCATTATTGGGCAGTTGGCCATTACAGGAAATGGCAGCTCAACAAGCCTCATCGACCACTCAGGGCGATTGGGATCCAGGGGTAGTGCGCCATTTATTACCAACAGTGAATGATACCTGCATGTTGTTGAAGACTTCGTTGAATCGCCCGCTGGCAACGCCACCTCAACTTCGAATCGAAGGTGGCGGTACCAATCAGCGAATCGAGGGGCGGATGAATGACACCCTGGGTGAATTTTGGCAATTTTATGCTGAGGACCTGACACCAACCCAGCGTTATCAATTGTCATTAGTAGATGGCAGCGGCTCCTCACTTTGTGAGTCTTGGCCCCTTACTACTTTTCCCGCCCCGGACCAGCAACCCGAACAGGCACGCATGCTGTTTTATACCTGTGCAGGAGGTCCTCAAGGCGCTTATACCGGCATTGGTGAACGCAGGGGGAATCTGCCCACAGAGATCCGTAATCGCTTGCTGCGCCGTGGTCTCTCGTTCGCGCCTGACGCGGTAGTTGCCAACGGAGATCATATCTACTGGGACCTGCATACCTGGCAAGGTGAAGGTGCTGGCGGTTTGAGTGAACGTGGTGAAGAGTCTGATTTCGATTACAGCGGGCGTGTCTTTGGCGGCAGCAATGAAGCGGCCTTGAAGATGGCCGCCGATCCGCAAATCGTCCCGGTATATGGCAACGACTTCCGGTCTACGCCGGTTTTTTTCCTACAAGACGATCATGATCACTGGGAAAACGATTCACCTCTGACCTATCCGGTTCCTTGGTTCCAGCTGGAACTCGCACGGGCCACGCAACAGCTTTATTATCCTGAGTTTCTTTCAGACCAGACACGACCAGCGGGGCTGCCCTGGTCAATGCGGGGCGACCGCGGCCAGTTGTCCGAAAGCTTCGGCACACTGCGCTATGGTCAGCTGGCAGAGATACTTCTTTACGATGTCCGACGGACTATGGGTGTTGGCGACTTAAATTCCGTGTTCATTGATCTAGAGGTGGAAAAGTGGCTGCATGAGCGTACCGCTTCACATGACACCCGTCATCTCGTGCACGCGCCGTCTAATCCGCCAGGATGGACCGCCGGAAAGTGGGGCGAGTGGTACCCAGATGTATTGGATCCCAGCACCGGCACTCTGACTACACGTTTACCAAAACCCAGCTGGCGTCAAGGCTGGCTCGACCAACATGACCGGTTGCTGCAATCACTCTCTGACATGCAGCACCGAACACCGCTGGTAGTCAGCGGCGATCTCCATGCCATTGGAATGGGAGAAATTCAGCGCACCGGGCGTCTTGATTTAAGTGCCAATCCAGTTACCACTATTCTGAGTGGACCAGTAGGCACTTCGATAAGAGGCTTTCCATCAGTAGTAAGAGGAATTCGCCCATTACCTTCTGAACATCTGGATATAGATGAGCAAGTTATTCCACTCGAAGAGCATGGCTTCACTCTTGTTGATTTTCTTCAAGATCGAACAGTAGTGCGCCTGTTTAAGTGGGATGTAAATAGTCAGACAGTGGACGCTATCGATAGCCTAGAGCCTTTTCACACAGTGGAATTAGAAGCGCCAGTATAAATAATTAGACATGACCCTATAGGTAAGAGTTGAAATCACCCTAATGAAGGATTTGTTCGGAACTGGTTGGCTTGTTTGTATTAAGTGATGAAAACACTTTCTCACCTTGAGAGGCATAGCTGCGGGTGCTAACAGGTGCTAGGAGAAAATCACCAAGCTGGCTTAAGAATTTTTCCATGTGCTTGGACTGGTAATGGTTTTGCAGACATTCAGCAGATTGCCACTCCTGCACCAATATCAGATGATTTTTATTGCTGATCCCCTCGAAATACTCATACTTAAGACAGCCAGTTTCCTTACGACTCACTTTAACCATATCGCGCATCAGAACCAAGAGGTCAGACCGGGTTTCCGGAATCAGATAGAAGGTGCTTTGGACCATTATCATAAAGTGTTCCGCATTTGGTGATTTAGGCCGTAGCCATTATAACGGTGGCCGGCTGAATTAACATGATCAAAATCAACTAGGTTTCTCAATCCGTTAGCGCTAGGACATTCTACCCTATTAACTGAAATAAAAGGTGGATTATCCAGACAGGCATGAATTTGGCCTAGTCTGTAAGCGTCTATTATGAACTACGCGGGCTAAATTGCCGATTTTACTCGCAGGTTTTCGATCTCGGTAGGGGAAAACCCCCAGTCGGACAAAATAGCCTCTGAATGTTCACCCACCAGCGCTGCTGGCGATTGAATCGCTGATTTAGTGCGGCTGAACCTGGGTGCGGGAGCTGGTTGCACAATGCCTTCAACTTCGACAAAGGTTTCTCTGGCCTTATTGTGCGGATGATTGGGTGCTTCTGCTAAATCCAGTACAGGCGCAAAACAAATGTCGGTTCCCTCCATAAGATCACACCACTGTTGCCGGGTTTTAGTCTTAAACACGACTATCAGTTTCTGCTTTAGCGCGGGCCAACCAGCCTTGTCATTTTGTTCAAGAAAGGCCGGGTCATCAAGGCCTGCTTTTTCCAGCAGCAATGCATAGAACTGAGGTTCTATTGAACCAATAGAAATGTATTTGTCGTCACTGCATTCGTAGCTACCGTAATAGTGAGCACCGCCGTCCAGCTTGTTGCTTTCCCTGTCGGTAGTCCAAGTGTTCATGGCTAACAAACCATAAAATGGACTCAGTAGACTTGCTGTACCATCGGTCATTGCGGCGTCGATAACTTGGCCTGTTCCTGATGCGCTGCGCTCAACCAGTGCAGCAAGAATTCCGCTTAATAAATACATCGCGCCACCACCGAAATCGCCAACTAAATTTAGCGGTGGGGCAGGTGGTCGATCAGCATAACCCATCGCGCCTATTGCACCGGCGATGGATATGTAATTAATGTCATGTCCAGCAGCTTGTGCTAGCGGGCCGGTTTGCCCCCAACCGGTCATGCGGCCAAAAATCAGTTTTTCATTGTGATCAAGACAAGTATCTGGACCGAGCCCCAAGCGCTCCATTACGCCCGGGCGAAACCCCTCGATAAGTACGTCCGCTTTTTCGACCAGACGCAACAAAGCTTCAACTGCATCTGGATTTTTCAGGTCCATGGCTAACGAGCGCCGCCCGCGATTCAGCACCACCTTACGATCGCCAGTGCCAGACTGACTGAGTCTGTCGATACGGATTACTTCCGCGCCCATGTCCGATAGCATCATGGCGCAGAATGGGCCGGGTCCGATCCCAGCCATCTCGATTACGCGTATTCCTGTTAGTGCTCCCATATACCTTGCCGCCGCAGTAACTATTCAACAACCTACCAAGGATGATAGGGGAATTAGGATTTGCATAAAAGGCCGCGTTCAGGTTTATTTGTAATCAATGTCGCATTACCGTTCCACGGAAGGTATTACTTGCCCCTGGAATAATTTATGCTGAACCGTTATTGGATAGCACTATTGAATTGAAAAATCAGGATACGGCTATGGAGTTACAAAACAAAACAGCATTTATTACCGGTGGCGCTTCAGGCTTGGGTTTGGCAACTGCTCGAAATTTTGTGGCTCAAGGGGCCAATGTCCTTCTGTACGATTTGAATGCTGAACTATTGGAGAGAGTAGCCGCTGAGCTGGGATCTTCGGCTAGCTGGCAAGTTGGCGATGTTACCGATGAGTCGGCAGTGGCAGAGGCAATTACGCAAGCTCAATCTCGATTTGGCACGCTACATATCAATGTTAATTGTGCTGGCATTGGTGGTGCGGCTCGAACGGTTGGCAGAAATGGTCCCATGCCTCTGGCAAAGTTTGAACACATTGTTCGGGTCAATTTAATTGGCACATTTAACGTGCTACGGTTGTGCGCTGAAGTCATGCAGGTCAATGAACCGCAAAACCAAGACAACGAGCGCGGTGTGATTATTAATGTGGCATCAATTGCGGCTTTTGATGGTCAAACCGGTCAGGCAGGTTATGCTGCATCTAAAGGTGGCATTGTATCCATGACCTTACCCATAGCCAGAGACTTGGGAAAACGGGGAATTCGTGTGAATACGATTGCGCCTGGGATATTTGAAACCCCCTTGTTGGCGCAGGCAACAGCAGAAGTGCGAGAGCCGTTGATTGCGATTACCCAATTCCCGAAAAGATTGGGAGAACCACATGAATTTGCAGAGACGGTTTGCCATATAGTGCAGTGTGGATACATGAATGGGGAAACCATACGCCTGGATGCCGGAATACGAATGCCATCGGTATGACAAGAGGCGCTTTTAAGCTGGTTTATCGAGATGAACTCTAAATGGTAAATTCCAATTTGGCAAAGGGGAACTAGAGCAATGCCAGATGCATATATAGTCGGCGCAGTACGAACTGCAACGGGCCGGAAGAAAGGCAGGTTGAGCAAGATTCATCCGGTTGACATGGGAGCGGTTGTTGTCGATGCGCTTGTCGATCGTACCGGTATACCAAGCAACGGGGTCGATGATGTGATCTTTGGTGTGGTGAGTCAAATTGGTTCCCAGGCTGGCAACCTTGGTCGCAATGTATCCATGTCATCCAAATTGGATTTAGAAGTACCAGGTGTCACAATAGATCGTCAGTGCGGGTCTTCCTTGCAGGCAATTCAATTTGGTGCACAAGCAGTGATGTCCGGTACACAGGATGTGATTATTTGCGGCGGTGTTGAGGCCATGAGCACGGTGGAGATTGGCTCCAATATTCGAGATGGGCTTGACCATGGACGCGGCAAGCCGAAAGGAGAGCGGCTTGAGATTCAATACCCCGGCATTCAATTCAGCCAATTCGACGGGGCTGAGCTACTGGCGGAGAAATACAATATCTCCCGGCAAGAACTGGATAACTTCGGGCTACAAAGCCACCTCCGTGCGTGTAAAGCGACCGAGGCAGGCTATTTCAAACAAGAAATTGTGCCGCTTAATATTATACTGGAAGACGGCAACGCAGCTGTTCATGACAAAGATGAAGGTATTCGCGCCGATGCTACTCTGCAAGGTATGCAATCACTCAAGGCGCTGCGTGAGGAGGGGGTGATTACAGCGGGTACGGCGAGTCAGATTAGCGATGGCGCAGCCGCGATTATGGTGGCTAACGAGGAGGCGATTGGAAAGTATAATTTGCCGGTAAGAGCAAAAATAAACGCACTGGCTGTGGTTGGCTCTGACCCCGTTATCATGTTGGAAGGGCCCATTCCCGCAACCGAAAAGGTGCTGGAAAAAGCAGGTTTGTCGATTGAAGAAATTGATCTGTATGAAGTGAACGAAGCCTTTGGCTCGGTGCCACTTGCCTGGGCCAAAGCGGTCGGTGCTAATTTGAGCAAGCTTAACGTAAACGGCGGAGCCCAAGCACTGGGCCATCCACTTGGCGGCACCGGTGCAAAATTGATGACAACTCTGGTGCATGAGCTTGAACGGCGTAAGGTGCGTTATGGATTGATCGCGATTTGTGAAGGCGGCGGCACGGCCAACGCCATGATCATCGAACGGATGAGTTTTGTTGCTTGCTAGAGGGGCCCTATCACCCTGGGGGCATATTTTCTGGAAAATCTGGCAAAGCGGGAGTTTTATTTATGTTTGAAAACTACGTCTCTCCATGGATGGATGAAGAACTTCACATCATGCGCGATGCAGTGAAAAAATTTATAGCGAAGGAATTTACACCGCGTACCGCCATTTGGGAAAAACAAGGGTTCGTCGACCGCAATGCGTGGTTGAAAGCCGGTGAAGCCGGTTTGTTGTGTGCATCTATTCCGTCTGACTACGGTGGTGGGGGCGGCAATTTCAGACACGAGATGGTGCTGGTAGAAGAATTAGCTTATGCCAATATTTCCGGGTTTGGCAACGGTGTCCATTCCGGTATTGTGGCGCACTACATCAACAACTATGGCAGCGAAGCTCAGAAACTGAAATGGTTGCCCAAGATGGCAACCGGTGAAATTGTTTCTGCTATTGCTATGACCGAGCCAGGAGCTGGCTCTGATCTGCAAGCCATTTCCACTACTGGTATTTTGCAGGGTGATCATTATTTGATAAACGGGCAAAAGACTTTTTTGACCAATGGGCAATCTGCAAACCTGATATGTGTTGTGGTAAAAACCGATCCAAAGGAGTCTGCCAGGGGCATTTCCCTGCTGATGGTAGAAACAGAATCGGTGGAAGCCGATGGTGGGTTTTCTCGCGGTCGAAATCTCGAGAAGATTGGCATGAAAGCTCAGGACACAGCTGAAATATTTTTTGATGACGTTAAAGTGCCGGCCGAAAATTTATTGGGTGACACTGAGGGAACCGGTTTTATCCAATTGATGGAACAATTGCCACAGGAACGACTCATCATAGCCGTTGGTGCCTGTGCCGCTATGGAGACAGCGCTCAGACATACCAGCGAGTATGTAAAGGAGCGGAAAGCCTTTGGTAAACGTATTTTGGATTTTCAAAACACTCAGTTCAGTTTAGCTGAGTGCTACACCGAAGTCAGGATTGCCCGCGTGTTTGTCGACGAGTGTGCGATAAAATTGGCCAATGGCAAGCTGGACGACACTACGGCCGCGATGGCCAAATGGTGGACAACACAAAAACAGTGTGAAATCGTCGACACCTGCCTACAGTTTTTCGGTGGGTATGGCTATATGACGGAATACCCTATCGCCAGAATGTATGTCGACAGCCGCATACAAAAAATCTATGGCGGTAGTAATGAGATCATGAAACTGGTGATTGCTAGGGATATATAAAGAATTGGGGCCTTTTTAGTCTCGCAGGGAAGGAAGTTGATAGCCTTCCTTGCTCAGCTTGGCTCGGATGATTTTCTTGTCGATCTTACCCGTAGAAGTTAGTGGAATTGAGTCCACAACAATCACATCATCTGGTAACTGCCAGTTGGCGAAAATACTTAGACAGTGTTCCAATACAGCGTCCGTCGAAATTCCGGCCCCTTCAGCCAATACAATTAATGCTACTGGCCTTTCATCCCATTTCGGGTGGGGTTGGGCGACGACTGCTGCCTGGGCAACCTCCACCAACCCTACAATGTGATTTTCAAGATCGACGGATGATATCCACTCCCCGCCAGACTTTATCAGGTCCTTGGAGCGGTCGGAAATAATGACATATTCTTCGGAATCAATTTTGGCTACATCACCGGTAACCAACCAGCCGTCGTGGAATTTATCCGGTTGTGAATCATTGTAATACTCCGAAGCTATCCAGGGCCCTTTAATGCACAGTTCACCCACCGCTTCGCCGTCATGGGGCAAAATATTCCACTCATCATCGAATATCTCAATATCGAGCCCCGGCAATGCTAGACCAGCCTTGGCGATATTCTCAAACTGTTCGTCTTCAGAAAGTTTAACGTGTGAATGTTTGGATACTTTTCTGGATATTGTGCCTAATGGATTGGTTTCAGTCATGCCCCAACCCTGAATCATTTCGATACCGTACTTATCCCAATACCAGCGCATCATGGATACCGGAGGTGCCGACCCACCACAAGTGAGACGCTGTAGATTGCTTAGGTTAAATTTATCAGGGCTGGCTTCCAATAGAGTCTTTACCCCTTGCCAGATGGTTGGTACGCCGGAAGAGATTGTTACTTCTTCTTCATGCATCAGCTTAAGAAAGGCATCTGGCACCATGAACCGATGAGGAAAGACTTGTTTACATCCGAGCATGGAGGCAGCGAAGGGAATTCCCCAGCCCATAGCGTGAAACATCGGTACTATGCCGCATATAGTGTCTGTCGCGGACAAATTTATCGAGTCAGTGAGACATGCAGCCATAGTATGCAAATAAGTTGAGCGGTGTGTATACATTACACCTTTAGGCTTGCCAGTTGTGCCGCTGGTATAGCAAAGTCCCATGGGTGAAGTCTCGTCAATCTCTGGCCAGTCATACAGAGCGGCATGCCCGCTAATTAAGTCTTCATAGTCAATCTGATTGGCAAAGGCACTTGCGCCGCCTTCTCCATTGCGGCAGACAACCAGCAGTTCGAGGCAGGGAATTTTATCCAGAAGAGGTTCTAATACGGGCAATAGATCTTCGTCAGCAAAGATGATGCGGTCGTTAGCGTGATTTATGATGTATTCAAGGTCGGTTGTCGATAATCGAATGTTTAGCGTGTGGAGTACAGCTCCCATGGAAGGTACGCCTTGATAGAGTTCTAGGTGGCGGTAATTATTCCACATAAAACTGCCAACTCTATCCCCGGTTTCAATACCCTGCGCTGCCAATGCGCTTGCCAGTTGACCGGCTCTGTCCCAGGTTTGCTTTAATGTTTGCCGATGATTGCCTCCGGCAAGCATTGTGACGACTTCTACCTCGGGGTCCAGTACGGCACCTCGTCCCAGAATTTGTGACAGGAGGAGAGGTGTATTTTGCATAGTCATGCGGGACTCCGTTGATTGGCTTTCTTGATTCTTTTGGTAATTAGTTAGAAACAGCATAGCTGATAATGGTGTCACTATTCAATTGGTGGTTCGAGGTACTTTGATCCTGCTTCAGACTGCTTGATTCTGTGTAATTCTGCTGGGTTATGAGTATTTGTGAATTGAAAACTGTGCTTGCGTGGCTTACTCTGATGATCGATTGAATAATCACGTGCGGAGAGAGGAGGGGGAGTGAGATGATCAGTTCCAGGGAGCATCCGAAAAAGACGGTTAGTGTGAAGGGAAAGCAGATGACTTATGTGGAGATGGGGAGTGGTGACCCTATAGTGTTTCAGCATGGGAATCCGACTTCCTCTTATTTGTGGCGGAATATTATGCCGCATCTGGCTGATCAGGGTAGGTGTATAGCCATTGATTTGATTGGCATGGGGGATTCTGAGAAATTGGCGGAGTCGGGCCCAGATCGGTATACGTTGCTTGAGCATCGTGAGTATTTTGATGGGGCGATGGAAGAATTAGGTGTTACGGATAATATAACTTTTGTTATTCACGACTGGGGTTCTGCGTTAGGCTTTGATTGGGCGAATCGTCATCGTGATTCGGTGAAGGGGATTTGTTATATGGAGGCTATTGTGCGTCCAGTGACCTGGGATCAATGGCCAGAAGCGGCGCGTGGGGTGTTTCAGGGATTGCGATCTCCGGCGGGCGAGGAAATGGTTTTGGAGAAGAACGTGTTTGTTGAAAGAATATTACCTGGTTCGGTGTTGCGGGATCTTACTGAGGAAGAAATGGTGGTTTATCGACGTCCATTTATCAATGCAGGTGAGGACCGCAGGCCGACTTTAACCTGGCCAAGGCAGATTCCCATCGGGGGGACCCCGATCGAAGTCTCAGATATTGTTCAGCAATATGCAGACTGGTTATCTGAGTCTGATATGCCCAAGCTATTTATTAATGCTGAGCCGGGTGCGATTTTGACTGGCGAATCGCGAGATTTCTGCCGTACGTGGCCCAACCAGCAGGAAGTAACAGTTAAAGGGAATCATTTTCTACAGGAAGATTCTCCAGATGAGATTGGTAAAGCTATATCCGTCTGGATATCTCAGAAAGGATGATCTATAAAAAAGCCCCTGCAAAGCAGGGGCTAGAAAGCGCAATTGAGGCCGCCTTAGATAGAATAAAGCCTCTCTGTGTATTAAACCTGTAGAAGAGATTAAAATTCCACAGTGGATTGAAAAGTAGTTTTTATTGTCCAAGTAAGTCAGCAGGGTAGGTGGGAAAGGCCTCTGAGGTCAGACCATAAATATGCTCATCAAAGGAGGAATTAGTTTCCTTCAGATTCAAGTTGGTGGTGTGTGCCTTGCGAACTTTTGCAGTTTGATAGAATCCGGAAGCCGGGTAAACATTTCCCGATGTTCCAATTGCAATAAACAATTCACAGGCCTCTAACGCCTGATTAATTTTATTCCTGTGAAAGGGAATTTCACCAAACCAAACGATATTGGGGCGAAAATTTCCCTCGGAGCGGCAACAGCTATCAAACGTCAGGTCTTCACAGATATCAAAAACTAACTTTAAGTTCTGGCAATGCATTTTCAACAATTCACCATGCATATGTAGAGTATTTTGACTACCATCCCTCTCGTGTAAATTGTCGATGTTTTGTGTGATCAGCAAAAAAGATTCACTAAAATCATGTTCGAATTTAGCTATTGCCGTATGTGCTGGATTTGATTTTATCTCATCACTGAGAAGTTGCTGACGTCTTTGATTGTAAAATTGATGCACCAGAAGAGTATTTTTTGAACACCTTCTGGTGTTGGAACTTCATCCACCGGATGATTCTCCCAAAGGTCATCGGCCGCGCGAAAGGTATTGATGCTAGACTCAGCGGAGATGCCGGCACCAGTTAGAACCGCGACAGATTTGGGCGCGTTAGTTATTGCGCGATCATATCACCTCTTAGTGTGTTTGCCAGTGCAGGGGTTATAATGTTTTGTTGGGACTGTATTGGGACAAATAAACGGAAGGAGTGGTAAAACCGATGGCAGCGATCAAGATTGGAAACCTGGCACCAGTATTTAGTTTGCAGGATCAGGATGGGCGCACAGTAAGCCTGAAAGATTTCAAGGACAAGAAAACAGTAATCCTGTACTTCTACCCAAAGGCCATGACTCCCGGATGTACCGCGCAGGCCAGCGGGCTTCGAGATAGCAAGGCTATGTTGAGTAAGCTAAATGCAGTCGCCATTGGTATCAGCCCAGATCCGGTAAAGCGACTGCATAAGTTTGTCGAGAAAGAGGGATTGAACTTTACTCTTGTATCAGACGAGGGGCATGTCATTGCCGATAAGTACGGCGTATGGGGATTGAAGAAATTTATGGGGCGCGAATATATGGGTATTGTGCGCACTACCTTCATCATAAATACTAGTGGGCGGCTGGCACATATTATGAACAAGTTTCGAACCAAATCTCATCACGATGATGTATTGAATTACATTCAAGAAAATATGTAGTTCGAGCGCTGGACATAAAAATGCAACTTAATTTCAAGCAATATTCAACGCAAGGCATGCCGCTGATTATTCTTCATGGTCTGTTTGGGGGGCTTGGCAATTGGGGGCGGCACAGCAAGGATTTAGCCGAGAAGTTCGCAGTGTACGGGCTGGATCTAAGAAATCACGGTGTTTCACCACATAGCGATGAGATGAATTATCAACTGATAGCCGGTGATGTGCTTGAGTTTCTCGACGCCAATAATATTACCAACTGCCATCTTATGGGTCATTCCATGGGGGGTAAGGTGGCGATGGAATTGGCCTTGAACCACCCCCACAGAATTAAGCGATTGATTATTGTCGATATAGCGCCGGTTAGTTATCTAGGCTCCACAGAGGGTCACGATAAAATATTCGCTGCCATGGATGCTATTGACACGGAAAAATTACAATCCAGGAAAGAGGCGGATGAAAAGATGCAGCCCTATATTGAAGAAGCGAGCATTCGGCAGTTTTTATTGACCAACCTGTATAAGAATGGCGATGGCCGATTCGACTGGCGTCTTAACCTTGAAGCGCTCAGAATGCACTATGATGAATTACGCAAAGGCATTGAAAGTGAACACCCCTATGAAAAAGAAGTGCTTTTCATAAAAGGGGCTGATTCAAATTATATAACGGAGGAAAATGCGAAAGACGTACTTGCTTTATTTCCTTTTGCACACATTAAAACAGTTATGGAAGCCGGGCACTGGATACATGCTGAAAAGCCCCAGGCTTTTCAAAAAATAGTGCTAAATTTTTTAATCGATGCTGGGGAATAGTTGGGTGACTGTACTAAGTATTAACGTAAACAAAATAGCGCTTCTTCGGAACTCAAGAGGCAGAGATTTTCCTAATGTCTTGAAATATGTTGAACAAGCTCTGCAGCTTGGCGTTAAAGGTATTACTGTGCACCCACGTCCCGATGAGCGGCATATAACAAGGCGGGATGTATTTGAGATAAGCGAATATTTGGGCGCTTATCCCGATGTTGAATTTAATGTTGAGGGTTACCCGTCAACAGAATTTCTCGATCTAGTTTATTCGGTATCGCCAGCTCAGGCTACGTTGGTGCCCGATGAACCCGGTCAGTTGACCTCTGATCATGGTTGGGATGTTGCGGCTAATGAGGCTATGCTGTTCGATGTGCTCGAGCGATTACGGGATTCGGGCGTTCGCAGCAGTCTATTTATCGATCCCTCTGTTACTGCTATAGAGCAAGTGCCAGCGGTGAATGCCGATAGAGTCGAGCTCTATACCGGAGAGTATGCGGCTAATTTTGCTACCAGCGCCGAAGAGGACGTGTTTAATCGATATTTAGCAGCAGCTAACCGGGCTACCGAATTGGGTATTGGTCTCAATGCAGGCCATGACCTGGATTTGAGTAATTTGCTCCGGTTCTTGGAGATTCCCAATATTCTGGAAGTATCTATTGGCCATGCGTTGGTTATGGAGTCATTGCAGGACGGGATATCCAGCGTGATCAATAGATATCTCGCCATAACCAGTCAGCTGGATTCCTAATCTGCCCCCTTATTCAGTCACCGTTCAGCCTGTATCGGTAAACTGGCAGCACTGTATTGATAGACACCGTCGGCGGGAGTTATGCCATGATAAGCAGACGCACCAATAAATTTGAATCCATTGCACTGTTGTTCGCTGCTGTGCTGGTTCTGCCAACAACACTCAAAGCCACCCAATATGAGGTGTCTCAATTGGCTAGCCAGTTGGGGTACGCCACTAGTTTGCTTGCAGATGAATTGCGCTATATCCGCGGTTTCGGAAGTGTAAGACAAAATGCTGATCGCGTAGCGCGTGAGGCCGAGCAACTCATCAAAGGGATTCAGCGAAGCCGAAGTAACTCCTATATCCGTTCGCAGTTTAAAGACATTAGCCGCAGTTATAGTGATCTTGAGGCCGCGTTTTTCAGGGCTAACAGAAGTTACTATAACGCTTATGCTAATAATGAGTTCGGTCACATAAGTGATCTGTTCAGTCAATTAAATGATACGTTCTATTATCTCTCTCCGCCAGTACGCTACGAAAGCTGGTCCTACTACTATTTACCTGGGGTGATTTCTCGTAGTCGCCAGCCCAGACTGGCAAATGGTTCTAGTGCACGCCGTTACAAAGGGAAAAATAGTTACAGGGGGCAAAGTAATTCCAATCGGCGAAATAATTCCAGAAATGTTACACGCCGAGATGAGCGGCAGATTAACCGAGATATTGTCCGACAGATCAACAAGGGTGTCGGTAGACAAGACAATAGAGATACCGGTCAGAAAAATAGTGGAACTGCAAGACGGCAAAACAATCGACGAGATAATGGGAACCTGAATGCATTTCGCGGTGATAACTTTGATCATCGCAACCCTGTTATCGAACGTCAGCAACGCCAGGATAGAGGCAATGATCGTGGAGCAGTTTCTCAGGGCAATGACCGACGTCAACGCGCGACTGGGAATCGGCGACGTAACCGTTAGGCGTAAACTCTGAAAATAGCCATCACTCACCGGCGTAAACTGGGGGTAAAAACCCACTTTATTGCCAATTTTCACCATTGATGCCGCAAATAGGGCTTAGGGCCATTAATTCTTCCTCTAACTAGCTGATAGGTAATGCTTTACTCCACAGGTAGTGAGGCTGGGAGATTGATTCCAAAATATATAGTACGTTATGAGTTTTGCCTGCGTTAAACGCATTAAATTTTTAAATTGAACTAATAGGCTAAAACTGTGAAGCAGCGAAAATGCCCTCAACACGAATGCTAGTACAAGTTTGCCGCATGTGATTTTATGGGGCATGAGTCAACTTGAATACCAAATACCGAATGGTATTCTTAAGAGATCGCGGGGCTTATCTTCTCGGCTTTTTTGCGTATATAGCAGGCCAAATGCCATTGCGTTTGCACAGCTCAGTTTAAGAACAGCAGCGCCTGAAGAAATACAGAAGAAGAACGGGACGTGCCAGGTCTCAGTTATTATCTGAGTAATATTGAAGTTTCTTAGAACTATCAATACAAGGGTATTGAGTCAGAATTTTTAGATAAAGCAATCGATTTCTGCAAAGATGAGCGGGTGTCCTCTATTTATAGGAAAGCAAAGGGTAATGTTTCCGCATTGCGTAAATGGTACGAGCAGAAAGGGTTTAAATTCGATAACACAAATAATATTTAACTATCCCTGCAATAATTTCTTACTATTACTCAGCTCTACTCCAACATTGGTTTTAATACCAGCCAGACATTCTCCAATATCATAAATTGTGCCTCAGCTATAGGGTGCAGGCCATCGTTTTGCATAAGTTCCGGTTGCTGTGGAATGCGATCTATCAAAAAAGGAACTAGCGCCAAATCCCTGTCTTTGGCAATATCAATAAATTGCTCGAAGAAAGGCAAGGTGTAACGCGTACCATAGTTGGGAGGAATCTGTATACCAGCCAGTAACACCTCAGCGCCGGAACGCTGAATCATGTCGATCATGGTTAGCAGGTTTTCCTTGATGAGATTCAACGGTAACCCTCTCAGACCATCGTTAGCGCCCAGCTCCAGTATGACTAGATCAGGTTTGAGACTGTTAAGCATCGAAGGTAATCTGGCTAAGCCACCAACAGTTGTTTCACCACTCACACTGCCATTGACCACATCAAAGGGGATGAATTCCTGTTCCAGTTTCTGCGCCAACAGGTTAACCCAGCCATCCTCTTCCGAGATACCATAGGCGGCGCTCAGACTGTCACCGTAAACCAACAGAATCTGCTCAGCTTCTGCGGCCTGGCCGGAATAGATTGGCAACACCAATAGGATAAAAATAAATTTTGTGATGAGCGATTTCATCTGATTCTAGGTACTTAACCCTTATTTGACCCTTGATTAATACCAAATACTGATTGGTAACTGATAAAAGACTGATTTTATAGTGCTAAATGGGATATGCAAAGGACAGCTGAGGTGAAATGACTAACCCGGGGGCTTAATTGGACTATAATACTTTCAGTTTTTATCAACGAGGTGGGCGTAATACGTGATCCATACAGAAAACTTGGTCAAAAGTGTAGATACCAGTGAAGGGCGTTTGACCATATTGAACGATGTTAATTTGGAAATTAAAGCTGCTGAGACCGTGGCTATTGTGGGGGCATCCGGTTCTGGTAAGTCAACTTTGTTGGGGCTTATGGCCGGGCTGGATGGCTCTACCTCCGGCGATGTCATATTAGATGGTCATCGATTGTCACAAATGGATGAGGAACAGCGCGCCGTGTTAAGGGGCGAAATGGTAGGTTTCGTTTTCCAGTCTTTTCAATTACTGCCTAGTTTAACGGCGCTTGAAAACGTTATGTTGCCTATCGAACTGAAAGGCGACCCCGAGGCGAGTAGCAAGGCAAAACAATTACTGGAGAGAGTTGGACTAGAGGAACGCTGGCACCATTATCCTAATCAGCTATCTGGTGGTGAGCAGCAACGGGTGGCAATTGCACGCGCGTTTGCAACCCGTGCCAAAATTTTGTTTGCCGACGAGCCCACCGGTAATCTGGATACAGCAACCGGGACAAAAGTTGTCGATTTACTATTCGACCTAAACAAAGAGTATGGCACTACCCTGGTGTTGGTTACGCATGACGAAAGGTTGGCGCGTAAGTGCGGGCGCAGCATAAGATTGGTTTCTGGCAAGAAAGTCAGCGACGAGAAGAATGGGGATGCTACCGGTGTCTGAGCAAAGGGCATCCACTGCGGAAGAAGGGAAGAATCTGGTCATACTGTTGCCGCTGTCAATGCGTCTGCTCTGGCGTGATTGGCAAGGCGGAGAGTTGCGTTTATTATTCTTCGCACTGGTTATGGCAGTGACCTCGGTTACCGGTATCGCCCTGTTTACCGATCGACTGGAAAGTGCCTTGCTGCTGGAGTCGGCCAATATGCTGGCAGCGGACAGGGTATTCTTCAGCCGCAGAGAAGCCCCCGAGGAAGTTATAACCGAGGCCGAATCTCGGGGCCTGAACACCGCATCCACGCTCTCCTTCACTTCCATGGCTTTTTCAGACAACAGCAATATGCTGGTAGCCGCCAAGGCGGTAAGCAACGCCTACCCCCTGCGTGGCGAGCTGATAATCGCTGATGCACCTTTTATCCGCGGAGTCCCGACACAAGAGGGCCCCGCAGTAGGCAAGGCCTGGCTTGAATCCCGCGCGTTGCCTGCGTTGGAAATTGAAGTGGGCGATTCAGTTTATCTGGGGGAAGCCGAGCTCACGGTAAGCAAAATATTAATCGCTGAGCCAGATCGACAGCAGGGAGGCATGCTCGATAATGTTGGGCCAAGGATAATGATCAACATGGCCGATGTGCCGGAAACCAATGTCGTGCAGCTTGGCAGCCGCGTTAGCTATCGCTATTTGTTTTCCGGAGACTTGCCAGAACTGGAAGGCTATGAGGCATGGCTGCGTGAGGAATATCCGCGTACGTATCGATTGCGGGATGTACGTGATGAAAGTGAAGAAATTAGCGATGCCCTGAACAAGGCAGAAAGTTTTCTATTGTTGGGGAGTTTGTTTGCGGTGCTCCTCGCTGGCATTGCAATTGCTTTGACTGCGAAGCGTTACAGCGAGCGGCATTATGACTATGTGGCGATATTAAAAACCCTTGGCTGCACATCGTCCCAGATTTCAGTCATTTATTTATCTATACAAGTATTGCTGGCGACCGCGGCGATCATTGTTGGCTGTATTTTGGGGTGGCTGATTCATCATCTTATTTTGCAGTTATTAAATACAGTTCTGCTGGTTGATTTGCCACCGGCAAGTTTTGAACCCTTTGTAATCGGGTCGCTAACTGCGGTGGTTTGTTTACTGTCCTTCGCTTTGCCCCCACTATTGGCACTTCGGGAAACCCCGCCGCTTAGAGTTTTGCGCAAAGATATGGGTCAGCAAACCTTTGGTGCAAACCTGCCTTATATCTTTGGCGTACTTGGTGCAGTTTTTCTGATCTTCTGGTATAGCCAGGACTTTGTGCTTACTTCCATTCTGGTGTTGTCCGTAAGCGGAATAATATTATTGCTGTCAGTAATCTCCTATATTTTGCTTCACTCTGGTAATTCAGTTGGTATGAAAGCCGGCAGCGCCTGGAAACTGGCAATGACTGCAGCACGCAGGCGCAGAAAGCAAAATGTGTTACAGGTAATGGTCTTTTCCGTAACAATCATGTCCTTGCTTGTATTGACCTTGCTGCGGACTGATCTGATTTCTGACTGGCAGGCACAATTACCAGAAGATACGCCTAATCATTTCATGATGAATATTACCGAACCTCAAATTGAAGGCATACAGTCCTTCTTTCGGGAAAATGGCATCGAGGAGAACGTGTTTTATCCACTTATCAGTGCCCGAGTGACTACCGTGAATGGTGTTGTTCCAAATCCCCGTCGTTCTCTTAACCAGGACGATGATCAGCGTGGCAATATTACTGAAAGCCAGTCAGAAAGCAGTGAGTTGGAAGAAGAGGTCGAAACTGTTACCGACGGAGGAGAAGCTGTACAAGGGGAACAAAGGCGAGTTGCAGGGGAATCGTCACCGGGTGATCAAAACGATGGAAGGCAACGAATTGGCCGCCGGCAAGTGACATGGGCTGAACAGTTGCCAAATGATAACCGCGTGACTAGTGGTAGTTGGTGGGATGAAACTATACAGCCAGGTTATGTTTCCATTGAGGAGAGTTATGCGGACTGGTTGGATATTCAGGTCGGTGACATGCTGGAATTTGAGATTAATCAGCAAACCATTTCGGCGGAGGTGCATAACCTGCGGAGTGTGCGCTGGGACAATATGCAGCCAAATTTTTATATCATCTATTCACCTGGTACGATTAACCATCTAGGCGCCACGTTCCTCTCCACGGCACGAATGGAACGGGAGCAAAAAGTACTGCTGAATGAACTGGTGCGCCTGTTTCCGACTATTGTGGTAATAGAAATCGACGCACTAATCGAACAGGTACAAACTATTATTGCCCAGGTAACCTCGGCAATCGAATTGATCTTTGCTCTGGTGCTGGTTTGTGGTGGGCTCGTGCTAGTGTCCTGTGTCAACGCAACGTTGGATGAGCGCTTTCACGAGAATGCTATACTAAGAACTCTGGGTGCCGGCAAGCGGCTCATTCTTACCAGCCTGTTTATAGAATTTTCAACCATTGGTGTGATAGCAGGATTAATAGCAACTCTTGGTGCGGAAGGTAGCTTGTATTATCTGCAGGAAGAAGTTTTTGAACAGGATTTCTTTTTCCATTACTGGGTGTGGTTAGCAGGCCCTGCGTTCGGCATGTTGGTGATTGCTGCGCTCGGTGTAAATTCGACCCGCAAAGTTGTAAATATTAGTCCGCTAAATGTGTTGCGACGGGTGGTGTAAATAATTGAAACAGAAAACAGGTTTGATCTTCAATCAGCATATCGCCTAACACTTGCTCTGACCTGTTCTAGGTAGCTTCCACCAAATAAAACTAGATGATTGAGCAGGTGGTATAGGTTGTAAAGCGGTGCTCGGTCGCGCCAATCATTCGCTATAGATGATGCGTGTTCGTAGCTGGTATAGAAATCCTTGTTGAATCCACCAAATAAAAGCGTCATGGCTAATTCGGCTTCTGCCCATCCCCAGTATGCAGCAGGGTCAATTAGTGCAGGATTGCCGTATTGATCGCAGTGGATATTGCCGGACCATAAATCGCCATGGATAAGTACCGAAGCTTGCTCGGGAATCCATTGTGATAATTTCGAAGCTAAAATTTCAATCAGCCTAATATCTGAAGTATCCAGTTGTCCTTGATTAAACGCAGTCTTCATCAAAGTTAGAATACGATAACGTGCAAAAAATTCATGTCCATCATGGGTTGGGGTGTTTATTTGTGATGTAGAACCGCAGTAATTATTTGCAACAAACCCAAAACTAGTCTGTGTCTTTTTATGTAATTCTGCGAGACCCGTTCCCAGCGTTTCCCAGTAATTGGTGGACGGGGTACCTTGTCCAAGGTCTTCAAGTAACAGAAAATTCGTTTCGCAGTGGATTACCCTGGGTACTCGTAGCGCCTGGACTTGGTTAAGCGCTGCCAGACCAGTTTTTTCAGCTTCGAAGAAGTCAGTAGGAGGACTGTCTTGTTGTTTCAACAACACGCTCGAACCCTGTTCCAGATAGATTCGAGTAGTGTTGTTAACGCACCCACCGCCCACGGGTACCAGCTGGTTTATTGCACCCAAGCCGTTTGATCTTAGCCAGTTTTTATATTGCGTAGGCATGGTCACAAGTCTATGCTATCTAACTCTATTTATGGGTTATAATCGTTGATTAGGCCAAACAAATGAATGCGATACGGCTTTTGGAGTTGCTATGAACATAGGTTCGATTCGAAACTTTGGAAAAGCAATTGCGACGCTGCTGCTGGTAGGGATGTTAATTTCTAATGCGGCGTTGGCTCAGCTTCTGTCTGAGGTCACGGATGAATTCTGCGTATACGGTGATTGTGTGAATGGGCGGGGCACGATGGAACTGGATACTCCCTATGGAAATGGGGAGTACATTGGTAATTTTCGCGAAGGAGAATTTGACGGTAATGGCCGTCTGGAAATCCCACTTTCCTTCGTCACTAAGGCAGTTTACTCGGGTAGCTGGAACAGAGGAATTCGCAGTGGTCGCGGGAAGTACTGGAATGGCAATGGGAGTTTATATATAGGGGAATGGTTGGACAACAAAAGACATGGTAGGGGTTCCTATTTCTTTCATCTTGCTCAATGGAATGAGAACGAGCATTCAGAATTCTGGTTGGTTGAAAATACTGAAAATTACACAGGTCAGTTCGTGAATGACTTGTATCAGGGAGAGGGTACTTACCGCTGGGCAAATGGTGCCAAGTTTGTCGGCGGCTTCTTTGCCAATGAAAAACATGGGCGTGGTACTTATTTTTACCAGACGGGTTCTCCGCGGAAACAGCTCTGGAATTATGGTGACTTCGTAGAATAGTGAGATCGTGCAACCTTTGTCAGCGAGCTGGGTGAGATAGATGGATTTTGAGTCCTTACGACGCGAGTATCTGAAAGTAGGTCTTAGCCGGGAAGATCTTGCGGAAAACCCCCACGCTCAGTTTTCTGGCTGGATGCAGCAGGCGCTGGAAATGGGAATTGGAGATCCCACTGCGATGACGCTTGCCACGGTTTCGGAAGCTGGTCAGCCTAGCCAGCGTATTGTCCTGTTAAAACACTTCGATACAGATGGATTGGTGTTTTATACCAACTACAATAGCAGGAAGGCCCTTGAGCTGATGGCAAATCCCAATGTCAGCCTGCATTTTCCCTGGCATGGCATAGACCGGCAGGTAAAAATAGGCGGTACCGCAGAAAAGATTTCCGCCGCTCAGTCGCTTAAATATTTCATCAGCAGGCCTAAAGAAAGCCAACTTGCAGCACTGGCCTCCAGACAGAGTGAGGTGCTCTCCTCGCGCTCGTTGCTACTAAATCAATATGAGTCATTAAAGCAGAAGTTTGCCGCTGGTGAGATTCCGGTTCCAGATTTCTGGGGCGGCTATCGAGTCAAGATTCGGGAGATAGAATTTTGGCAGGGAGGCCAGTATCGCCTGCACGACAGGTTCAGGTATTCACTGAGCGATGCAGGCGAGTGGCTAATAGAAAGATTGGCCCCGTAAAGTCCAGCAACAAATTTAAAAAGTGCCACGAACCTTAATTGCCATTTTCAAGCCGGTTGAGCTACACGAGTCTTCGATCTCACTCAGTTGGCCTGTAGCAATGGTGCCGTTAATGTAACGTGAGCGAATGCGACATCGGTCGCCAGTATCCATGGATTCGAAGCGATAGGTCAGATTTCCCCAGCCTTGCGTCTCAAAAAAGATCCGAGAAAAACCGCCCTGAGGATATTCCTCTATCTTGTCAATGTCATAGGAATAAGTATCCCCGTCGAAGTTAGAATTAAAGCTGAATCCCCAGTTCATGTTGCGAGACGGGATGTCATGTCTGAACCCGAAGCTGTATCTGCCGTTGCCACGGCGGCCCAGGCTTCGGTCTTTATTCAGGAACGGGTCGTTAACACTGGACTCTTCGAAGCCTAGGCTTCCAGTGATAAGCATGTCTGGCTGATTCAACATTCCCAATCGTAAACTGCTATCGAGATTAACCCCATACCGCTCACCATCACCAATATTGCCATTGGCCGATAAAATATTTGTCGCCGTGGAGACATCAACTTTTTCTATCACATCTTCCAATTCGTGATAGAAGAGATTAGAGCTAATTACTCCAGCATCATTGGGCAGGCGATATTCCAGATTGGCTTCATAGCGCCAGGATTGTTCCTGCCTTAAATCAGGATTACCAGCCACTTCGTTCTGATCATCATCAGCGCCGTCGATGTTGGCAGTGAAGTCGAAAAAGCTAAGCTGAGCCACATCTTTTTCAATGCTTGCTCGTAATTGCAAAGACGGCGTGATATCAAATCTGTAGTCTAGCTTGGGCCTGACGAAGTCGAAGTCCCGAGACTTAGAAATATCACCGGTCTGGCTTATTTCACTGTTTTCTAACAACAAAGTGCTCTCAAGGCTCATGCGGTTGTTGAGCTGCCAATTATGGATGGCGAAATACTCATAACGTATTTCTTCAACGGTGCCGTTGGCATTGGATATTGGCGCTAGATTGCCAAATACAGGAGAGATTGGCTCACCTGTTGCCAATCCCAGTTGCAAGGATGTGTCCAAAATTGTCTGAGCACGCTCAACTCCGAATTCCACATCCTGAGACCCGGTAAGACCCATGGTATAGGAACTGCGAATAATCCGTTCTTGGTTACGATTGAAGTTGGCAAGGTATAGATCTTTGGTTCTTGTTGCGCCATCAATCTCGAAGCGTTCTCTGGTGGTGTCGTCCTTACCCTCATTTATAATGAAGAGGGTCTTAAACCGATTGCCGTTATTGAATAGGTGTTCATAATCACCGCCGATTTCCCAGGCCTCACTGGTGGATGGAATATCTTCTCTCTCAATAGTTATCTGCGGCGGTGTGGAATTGAAATCAGTAATTTTTCGGTCGATTTTACCAGGAGCATCCTTGTCTTCCAGTTGTAGATTTAGGTGCGCCGTATCCTGATCAGAAATTTGATAACCGAAGTTAGCCGCCAGCGTGATAGGCCAAGAATCGGTAATCTCATTACGATCGATGGTGTCGTTGGGACCACCGTCCGGATGGACGCTGAATTCGGCTCCATCGCGAAACTGCCACCTCGGTTCGCGCTCGGCACTTAGGAGATATTCGAGTGGGCCGTTCTGCCCAGTAAGAGAAATCTTGGCGCCGGGCTGAAAGGTGCCATCCTGAAGATGGTCAACATTAAGCTCATAGGCAAAACTATTACGTGTTTCGGCTTCCAGGAGCACGATATTGATTACCTGATTGCCGCCTCTGACATCCAGGTCACCGGAGGTTCCTCGGATAATCTCTATGTAATTTAGTTGGTTGGCGGGTATACGACTTAATTGGCTATTCCCCTGATTATCCTTACCGGCAATACGTCGGCCGTTTATCAGTATCTGATCACCTCCAGCACCCAGCCCGCGTCGATTGCTTCCACCAGAACTGCCGGGCCCACCTTGATTGTTGCCACCACCATTGCCTCGAGCTACCGATATGCCCGGAATTCGATCCAGCATGTCATTGACCGAGAAGGGGTCATATTGATCAAAATAGGATGCTGGATAGGTCACCGTTGAATCATCACCAGTTGTTGGCTGATCCTGGGCTACAGCCAAATTTGAGCTTAAAGTAAGCAGTGCTGCTGCCATGCATAATGCGAGTGGCAATTGTTTGTGACTAAAAGCTGAGGTCATTGACAGTGGCTCCAGTTGAATTTTGGTTGCTGGTATTTAGTACTTCATACCGGTCTTTTCACTTTGCGCGCAAGTATGCCGTTTAAGACCGGTTAGGAAAACAAGCTGTTGGGAAAAATGTGTGACATTTTGTAATTCTGATGAAGCCACGGTGAATAAATAGGTAGCTTCGGAGTTACTGGACTGGCCGAACTGATGGCTTTGAAGAGAGAATACTTTAAATGAGCTTACAGAAAGCCTGATCAGGAAATCCCTGTAACCATGTGAGTGCCCATAAAAAAACCCGCAAACCTGAGCAGCTCTGCGGGTTTTTTTGTTTCATTGTTGGAGCTTAGTGCGCGACCTCTACAGCAGCATCATGCAATGCCATAGCCGTAAGCGATGAACCAGTCTGCAATATTATATATTGATGACCGTCATGAACCCAAGAGCTCATGCCATAACGACTTTGTGCGGGTGCTTCGAATGACCCAAGCTGTGCACCAGTTGCTTTATCAATAGCATAAAGCATTGGTGTGCCGTCGCTGGCCAGGTTGCCATAAACAAGCATGGTCTCGGTTATCATCATAGGGCCGGCAGAACCGGAACCGGTATTGCCGATGTCTACACCCTGCAGCTCTGGAAGATCCTTGATGCGCTGCGGTGTTTCACCTGCAGGAATCATCCACAAATGATCACCGGTGTTCATGTCGATAGCCGTGATACGGCTATAGGGTGGCTTCCACAAGGGAATGCCCAGAGGATGCCTGGCCCGAGCCCCACCATTACCAGCAGCATAACGGGATAGAGTGGTGCCAGTTGGTGCCTCGTAATAGGTGTCAGCCTCTTCACCGGAAACCAAAGTCCGAGAAGAACAACCAGAACTGGAAATTATATACATAATCCCTGTTTCCGGATCAGCAGAAGGTGGATGGGGAATATTCACTGAACCAGAGGGACACGCCAAAGAACCCAAAAGACCAGCTGGATTATTTCTTGTAACTGGTGGGTTAAATACCGAGCCCATTTGAAATTCGGCAACTGCTTCCAGTGCCATCTGGCGAATTTCTGGAGTGAAATCAACCAGGGTGCTCTCGTTTATGCCTTGCATATCGAAGGGCAAAGGTTTGGTGGGGTTGGGCTGAGTTGGCGACAGTTGCTCACCGGGGACGTTAGATTGCTCCACAGCTTCTTCAACGATTGGCCATATGGGTTCGCCGGTCTCCCGGTTAAACACATAGGTTCTGCCTTGTTTCGTAGCCTGGGCTACGATAGCTGTTGGCCCGTTCTCGGTCTCAACGTCCAGTAGAATTGGCGCCGTCGGTGTATCGTAGTTCCAGATGTCATGATGCACCATCTGGAAGTGCCAGGCTCTTTCGCCGGTTTGAGCATCCAATGCAATCAAACTGGTACCAAAGAGATTATCGCCAGGGTGATGTCCACCGTAATAGTCGATAGTAACGCCGTTAGTGGGTATGTAAACCATTCCCAGGTCCAGGTCGGCCGAGATTGGTGCCCAGGAAGAGATATCACCAGTAGTCTGCCAGGCATCATTTTCCCAGGTTTCATGGCCATATTCGCCAGGCTGTGGAATAACGTTGAACTTCCACATGAAATCGCCGGTAGTGGCGTCGTAACCCAGTATGTCACCGGCTACGTTTTCGATTCGAGATTGATTGTAGCCCTGCTCAGCTGAATTACCTACGACAACAACACCGTTTACGACGATCGGTGGTGAAGAGGAGGTGATGTAGCCTCGTTCTAAAGGCAGTCCATCATAGGGGTCATACGGGTGACCGAGGTCTGCTAGTAGATCAACTACGCCGGTGTCAGGGAAACCGTCAATGGGGACTTTTTTACCGAAACCTTCTAGGGGCTGTCCTGTCGCCGCATCTAATGCGGTAAGAAAAAAGCCCGGCGAGACAATGTAGATAACATCACGGCCATCAACCTGGCCATACCCTACACCTTTACCGTAGTCTGCGCGCATGGAATATTCCCAGCGGCCTGTATCCGGTTCGCGATAAGACCAGATAGTAGTGCCGGTCTTGGGATCAATGGCTACAACATGTCGCCGTGGACCTGCCACGGTATACAACCTGCCGTTGATGTAACTGGGTGTGGACCGACCACTTGTTGCCTCGAAACTAGCGCCATCCCATTCCCAAACCACTTCCAGCTCACCAAAGTTGGAAGCATCGAGCTGATCGGCAGGAGAAAAGCGGGTGTGCGCAAAATCGCTACCCAGCGTGGTCCATTCTACAGTGTCCTGAGCTAGGGCACCGAGTGAAAAGAGTAAAGCAGCTCCGGCTATAGCAAGCCGCTGCAGCTTTTGAAAAATAGAACTGTTTTTTGAATTCGTTTTTATCATTATTTTTCCCTCATGGATTAAACCTAAAGGTGGTGAATAGAAGAGCAGACTGCGTTACAAATATCTATCTGTTTGAGAGATTAACGCAGTCCGAAACCTTTGTCATCAACGGTTTAGTGTGTGCCACTGCACGTGCAAGGGAGAATAGCAAGCAGGCTTGCAATGATCGGGTCATATTCCAACATAGTGGTCATTTTCTGCTGTTTTTAGGCGGTAAAACTCAATCTAGCTCACTGCTGGCCAACATGAGTGTGACGGCTGGTCACAAAATGTCACAATATTATGGCAAGTAGTTGCTCAATTTGAACATTATTTACTTCCAGCGCTTTAGTTTTTTCTTTTCCAGCTGCCGTTTGAGGCGTGCATATTGTGGTAAGCCATTCTTAAAGGGCGGAAAATCCTCGCCCCTAATCAGTGGAAAAAAATATTTCCTGGCTGCATCGGTAATATGAAATCCGTCGCGACTTATGTAACTACGTGGCATCAATTTCTCTACATTTGCGACGTCGGCAAGTTTGGCTTCGCCAATGCGCCATGTGTATTTATTCCCCTTGCCGCGGATGATTATTGGCATCACAGCATTTTTACCCTTAAGTGCGAATTCCACCGCCGCTTTCCCTACGGCGTAGGCTTGCTCTACATCCGTCGCGGAAGCGATATGCCGAGCCGAGCGTTGCAAATAGTCAGCGACAGCCCAGTGGTATTTGTAACCGAGCTCGTCTTTTATCATCTCGGCAAGAAATGGAGCAACGCCACCGAGCTGTGCATGGCCGAAGGCATCCTTGCTGCCGCTATCAGCTAGAAAGGAGCCGTCAGCGTTCTGGGCGCCTTCTGACACTACGATGGCACAATAGCCAAATTTTTTTACGCAAGACTTAACTTTTGCCAGGAACTTGACTCTGTTGAACGGAATTTCCGGGAACAGGATGATATGTGGTGCATCGCCTTCCTGTTTACTCGCCAGGCCCGCGGCTCCAGCAATCCAGCCGGCATGCCGACCCATCACCTCCATCACGAATACCTTGGTGGAGCTCTCGCACATGGAAGCCACATCGAGCCCGGCTTCACGGATGGATACCGCCACATATTTTGCAACAGAGCCGAAGCCGGGACAGTTGTCGGTTTCGGGGAGGTCGTTATCCACGGTTTTAGGAATTCCAATACAGGTAATTGGAAAATCCTGCTGCAGACTCAGCTGAGAGATTTTATTGGCCGTGTCCTGCGAGTCACCGCCGCCGTTATAAAGAAAATAATGGATGTTATGCGCCCGGAATACGTCCATCAGGCGTTCGTATTCGCGCCGGTTCTCAGTAATTGATTTCAGCTTGTAGCGGCAAGACCCGAAAGCGCCGGCAGGCGTATAGCGCAGGGCGGAAATGGTTTTTGCTGTTTCCTTACTGGTATCAATCAACTCTTCTTTTAGCGCACCAACTATGCCGTTGCGGCCAGCATAGATCTTTCCAATCCGGCCTTTATGTAGCCGTGCCGTTTCGATAACACCGCAGGCACTGGCGTTAATGACAGAAGTCACGCCACCGGACTGGGCATAAAAAAGATTTGCCTTGCTCATTTGTATTTTTCTACTGGTCTGATGTGGTTGCGGTTGCGACATACTACAAGCTGGGGAGAGCCGCTGCAATTTTAAGATTTATGGCTTTACGCCAGGTTTGATGCAACAATCGGGGGCTAATTTTCACTGGATGAATACAATGCGGTTGATTGTCGGGTTGTCCGGGGCCAGTGGTGTGATCTACGGGATTCGCTTGTTGGAAGTTTTGCAAGCCGAATCTGATGTGGAGACTCACCTGGTGATGTCAGATTCTGCGAAGTTGAATATCACTATTGAAACCGATAAGTCGGTGGCTGCAGTTAGGAAGCTGGCCGACCATGTGCATTCAAATAAAGACATTGCAGCTACTATTGCGAGCGGATCATTCCAGTGTGATGGCATGATCATCGCCCCCTGTTCCATCAAAACGTTGTCTGCCGTGGCGAACTCTTATGCTGATTCACTCATGGTACGCGCTGCAGATGTAACCTTGAAAGAAAGAAGGCGATTAGTGCTTGTGCCGCGCGAAACACCATTTCATACTGGCCACTGTGAGTTGCTCTACAAAGCGAGTAAAATCGGTGCCATCATCGCACCGCCCATGCCGGCTCATTACATCAAACCCCAATCAATCGATGATTTGGTAGACCACCATGTGGGAAGGATTCTGGACCTGTTCGATCTTGACCCGGGATTGGTAACTCGCTGGCAGGGAATCCAAAAGGGAACACCAACAACTTAAGCCCAAATACGAGGATAAACTATTTGAATCTGCGCTTAAGTAGTTAAGTAGTTAAGTAGTTAAGTTGTTAAGTTGTTAGGTTGTT
>CAVOCG010000015.1:0-31063 GCA_963694095.1 Gammaproteobacteria bacterium | reverse complement strand
GTTACAGAACTGGTGCAAAGGTTTGCCAATTACGGAGTACAGGCAATTGTGTATACCGATATTTCCCGTGATGGCATGATGCAGGGAATCAATCTTGCGGCAACAGTTGAACTGGCAAGGCAATCTCAAATACCGATTATTGCATCTGGTGGTATTTCAAAATTGGCCGACTTGGTTGATCTGAAAGCAGCATGCAAAACTGAAACCGGTGCTGGCATCATGGGTGCGATTACCGGACGGGCTATTTACGAGGACGCGTTGGATCTTACCGAGGCCCAAGCCTATTGTGATCAATAGCAGCTAATTAACTTGTTTGAAAGGAGTGAAAGCCGATGGCGTTGGCAAAACGCATAATCCCCTGTCTGGACTGTGAGAAAGGTCGCGTTGTAAAAGGCGTGAAATTTCTCAATATTCGTGATGCAGGTGATCCGGTTGAAGTATCGAAGCGCTACAGCGATGCTGGGGCTGATGAGATAACTTTTCTTGACATTACTGCCAGCCATGAAGGCAGGGATACCATGGTGCATACAGTTGAAGCCATTGCCAGCCAGGTGTTTATTCCGCTCATGGTGGGTGGGGGCATTCGCACTTTGGATGATATTCGCACAATGTTAAACGCCGGTGCTGACAAGGTAGGTATCAATACCGCTGCTGTGGAAAACCCTGAATTTGTGCGCGAGGCAGCTGAACGTTTTGGCTCGCAATGTATCGTGGTGGCCGTGGATGCGAAGCGCGTCTCAAGTAAGGGTGAAGAGCTGAAATGGGAAATTTTTACTCACGGTGGGCGTAACCCAACCGGTCTGGATGTCATCGAGTGGGTTAAGCGTATGGTGGGCTACGGAGCTGGGGAAATACTGCTCACCAGTATGGATAGAGATGGCACTAAAATAGGATTTGACCTGGCTCTTACCAAAGCGGTGAGCAATGCGGTGCCTGTACCAATCATTGCATCAGGCGGCGTTGGTAATTTGCAGCATCTGGTTGATGGTGTGCTTGAAGGCGAGGCGGACGCAGTGCTGGCCGCATCGATTTTTCATTTTCAGGAATATTCGATTCAGGAAGCCAAGGAATATATGGCTGTCAAAGGCATCGAGGTACGTCGTTAATTGCTCAAGGCGTGATTTTATAAATCTTGTTTGAGTACAAGGCCTGCTCGGTTGAGCAGGCCAAATCAAAGGTTACTCAGTTTTGGCGCTGGGCAAAAGACCCTGACTTTGGCGCAGAGTCCGCTGGTTGAAACGCGTTAATTCCTTTCAGCAAATTCAATGCTTCGTTGAGCGGGTAGTCGTTAACCAGAACCTGTTCAGCAGAAATGATAGCTTCCTGCATTTCGGTTACAGCCTTATCCTCACCATCATTTCCATTGTCTAATCGGCCAGCCAGGTCTGCTTCAGTGTATTGGGCGGCATTACGTGAGCGCCTTGTTACTAAAGCTTCACCGACTACGATGTCAGGCACAATTCCCTGGGCCTGAATTGAGCGACCACTGGGCGTGAAATATAACGATGTGGTGAGTTTGATAGCGCGTCGCTCATCCAGCGGAAGTACAGTTTGAACCGACCCTTTGCCGAAACTCCGCGTGCCCATGATGATGGCACGACCATGGTCTTGCAATGCGCCAGCTACGATTTCCGAAGCAGATGCCGACCCGCCATTGATTAAAACAACCAGCGGTGTATCTCTGCCGGGATTATTGCGGCTTGCGGAAAACTCCATATTGGTTTCAGTCACACGCCCTTCGGTGTAAACAATCTTGCCCTCGGTGACAAAGGCATCAACGACTTGGACCGATGCCTGTAAAATCCCGCCGGGGTTGTTACGCAGGTCCAACACGATGCCCTTCAGGTCGTCGTGCTCGGCGTATAATTCTTCCAGCTCTTCTACCATTTCATCACCTGTATTCAACCGAAACTGGGACAGGCGGATATAGGCATAACCGTCATCGAGCATCCGGCTACGCACACTGGCCATGGCGATTACTTCACGGGTAATGGTTAAATCGAATGGCTCTCTACCTTCACGAGCGATAGTCACGGTTACGTCAGTGCCCGGCTCGCCCCGCATCATGCCGGCCGCTTCCTCAGGAAGCATTTCCTGTAGGGGCCTGTTGTTGATTTGTATAATCAGATCGCCGGCCTGAATGCCAGCCTTGTCTGCTGGTGTGTCATCAATTGGGCTGATTACCTTGATGAAACCATTTTCCCTGCCTACTTCTATGCCCAGACCACCGAATTCGCCGGTAGTGGTTTCCTGTAAGTTATCATAGTCGTTGCCTGCCATATAAGCAGAATGTGGGTCCAGGCCAGACAACATGCCACGGATAGCATTCTCAAGCAGGGTCTTATCGTCGATCTCTTCAACGTAAGACATGCGTATGCGGTCCAGCGCCTCGGTGAACATTCTGACTTCATCGAGGGGAAGCAGCCCATTCGTTTCCTGTGCCTGTGCAGGTATCGAAATAGCTATAAGAAGTGTCATGAGGCCAGTCAGCGCGGGACTTAACAGGGTTTTCGCCGATCGTTGCAAGATGATCATAAATAGTTTCCAAGAGAAATGGTGTGCTGCACATCTATCAGTATAGTGCGTATATAGTTTCAGGTTCTTTCAATTTAGGCAATTATTGTTTCGCTAAATCGTGGGCTAAATGGACCGAGAGCAGCGTATACAGGCCTGAAAATCACTACAGACATTCGCTAGCAGCCGCGGGATAGGGTTTTCAGGACGAATTTTTGTCACCAAGCCAAAGCTCCGGCTCCTGTGCCTGGCCATGAAGACGGATTTCAAAATACAGGGCTGTTTGATCCTGATTGCCGGAATTACCTGCTCAAGTAATTGGTTTTGATTGGTTTTTGCCTAATTCAGTTCTGAACTTCTGATGCTTAGCTCACTGAGTTCATCTTCCAGTTGATCAATAGACTGCTGAATGCGACCAATTGCCAGACTAGTCTCACTGATAGTGATTTCAATGTCGCCGAGCATTTGTTGTTGCGCAGTTTGTTGTGAATTAGCCTCTGTTAGCCAAGACTGAATCTGCGCGATAGCGGAATTAATTTGCTCCAGTTCCTGCTCAGGGTCGTCATTGTGTTCAGCACCGTGGATTAAGCTCGAGACGCACAGTACAATGGTAAAGCAAGAGCCAATGAAAATATTGGCTGGATAACTCATTGCTCGACTTTAGCTTCGGGCTGCAACGACTCTTGGTCTGCGATATCAAGCAGGGGGGTGCCTGTCATTTGTTCTGGAATGGGGATATTAAGTAGCGTCAGCAAAGTGGGAGCGAGATCAGATAGCGCGCCGTTACCCTTAAATTCTGCCGATGTTGTTCCTACATAAACTAGCGGTACTGGACCGTTTGTATGGGAGGTCAGTGGTTGCCCGCTGACAGAGTCCATCATCTGCTCCACGTTGCCGTGGTCTGCTGTGATTAAAAGTTCAGCGCCGGATTCTTCAACTGCCTTAACGATTCTGCCAAGGCAAATATCCACCGCTTCCACCGCTTTTACCGAGGCGTTGAAGTCACCGGTATGACCTACCATATCGCCGTTGGCGTAATTGCAGATGATGGCATCATAATCACCGGAGGTAATTGCCTCCACCAGTTTGTCGGTTACCTCGAAGGCACTCATCTCTGGTTTTAAGTCGTAGGTTTTCAATTGTGGTGAGGGAATCAGTGTGCGCTGCTCCAATGCAAACGGTTCTTCTCTGCCACCGTTAAAGAAGAAAGTTACATGGGCGTATTTTTCGGTTTCCGCGATTCTAAGCTGGGTCTTGCCAAGGTTAGCGAGGTGCTCTCCCAATACGTTGACAAGTTGTTGCGGTTGATAGGCACAGTTGGCGCGTATGTCTGAAGCATATTGGGTGAGCATGACGAAATCACCCAGCGCCGGCATTTTATTTCGCATGAAACCGTCGAAATCGGGAGCAGTCAAAGCGCGCGTAATTTGACGCGCCCGGTCGGCGCGAAAATTCATGAAGATAACGCTGTCGCCTGGTTTAATGGGAACCGTCTCGGCAGCTTCATCTGTGATTGTAGTAGCCTGAACAAACTCGTCATCTTCGCCTCTAGCGTAGGCCGCATTAATGGCTTCAGTGACATTGCCATGGCTAAATTCGGCTTTGCCTTCGGTGAGTAATTCATAGGCGGGTTGCACGCGGTCCCAGCGGTTGTCCCGGTCCATTGCATAGAAACGACCGATAAGGGATACCACCCGGCCGCAGCCACTCTCTTGCAGTTTCTGTTCGGCTCTTTGCAATGATGGCAGGGCGCTGCGCGGCGGCGTATCGCGGCCATCGAGAAAGGCGTGGAGATAGATTTGCCTGGCACCACGTTGTTCTGCCAATTCGATCATGGCCATGATTTGATCGTCATGGCTGTGAATACCACCAGGGGACAACAGCCCCAGCAGATGGACGGCCTGGTTGGTATTCACAGCCTTGTCCACGGCGTCTATCAACGTCGAATTTTGAAAGAAAGATTTGTCCGCAATGGCCTTGTCGATTCGTGTTAGGCTCTGATACACCACGCGACCGGCGCCCAAATTCATGTGACCCACTTCAGAATTTCCCATCTGCCCCTCGGGTAAACCTACTGCGGTACCTGAGGTATTGATGAGGGTGTGGGGATGTCCCGCCCACAGCTTGTCCCACACTGGGGAATTGGCTGCGTGGATAGCGTTGTGGTCGGTTGCTTCGCGATGGCCCCAACCATCGAGTATGAGTAAGAGAGCAGTTTTTCTGGCTAGTGGTGTCATTTATTTTTGCTGATGATTCCTGGGTTTGGCGTGATTAGCACTGCCCTTTGGGGTTTTTTTTGCAGGGGGTATTATCCTTTAATCCAGTTTTTTTAGCGAGTGTGGTGGGTTATCTGTTGGCGGGCCTCTATTTAGAGGATAGACATGAGTACGGGTGAAATATGCGGGCTAGGCGTGTATACTGCTTCCCTTTTTTGTAGGCGAGCCGGGCGTGCCCGAGTTTGGCAAATTAACAATGGTGCAATTTTTAGAATTTGTGGGGAATCACTGGGCTCTATCGAGTATGTGGCTTATTACTATAGGGGCCCTGATATTCTATTATCAACGGACGACTAGTAAGGCGGTAGGCCCACAAGCTGCTGTTATGCTAATTAATCGCTCTGATGGCGTTGTTGTTGATGTGCGGGATAAAAAGGAATTTGAAAGCGGTCATATTGTGGAGTCCATTAATATTCCGCTGATAAAATTGGAACAACGAATTACGGAGCTCAACAAGCACAAAGAGAAACCGGTAATCATTGTTTGCAAGATGGGGCATCAGTCAACCGATGCCTGTAGTAAATTACAACAAGCTGGATTTTCCCAAGTGGTCAAATTAGCTGGTGGCCTGGCGGAATGGAAAGCTCAATCACTCCCTTTGATTCAAAAGTAAAGCAGGAATTATCATGGCAGAAAATGAAGAAAACAACGAAGCAACCGCAGCAGCGGCTCCTACAACTGAGCAGCAGGAAGGACCAGCGTTCGCCTTGCAACGCCTTTACCTGAAAGATGCCTCTTTTGAGTCTCCTCGAAGTCCGGGCGTGTTTCAGGGGAAATGGGAACCAAAAATCAATTTCGATATTAAAACCCGGCAGACCAAGATTCAGGATGATGTATACGAAGTAGTTTTGGTGCTGACTGTAGAGGCTAAAATAGATGATGAGCTAGCTTTTCTGGTGGAGATTCAACAGGCAGGTATCTTTACCTGTAAAGATTTTGAAGAAGCTCAGCTGGAACAACTCCATGCTACGGTTTGCCCAAACATACTATTCCCTTACGCACGTGAGGCTATTGATAATGTGGTTGGTAAGGGCAGCTTTCCCGCATTAATGCTCGCCCCTATCAATTTCGACGCTATTTACGCGCAACAAAAGCAGGCACGGGCCGAGCAGGCAGCGCAAGCTAATGGTGCTGATAATAGTGATGGCGCCACCAACGCAGCGGCTAGCGACGACGCAGCTCCAGCAGAAGACGACAGCTAGTTAGAGCGTGCCGTTACAAGTTAAGAATCTATGAAGCCTAGCTGACGCCAGGCTTCATAGACGATTACGGCAGTGGCATTAGACAGGTTTAAGCTGCGACTATTCTTCAACATGGGGATTCTGAGGATATTTTCCTTTGGCAATTGATCCCTGATGGAATTTGGAAGTCCGCGGGTTTCGGGCCCGAATATCAAAAAATCCCCTTCTTTGTAGTTAGGATCTGTGTATTTTCGGGTCCCCTTGGTGCTAATAGCGTAGCAAACCGGGCTTTTCTGTGCCGCGCTAAATTCCTCCCACCCCTCATAAGTTCTGATTCCGGCAAACTCATGGTAGTCAAGACCCGCTCTGCGCAGACGCTTGTCATCCAGATAAAATCCCAATGGCTTTATTAGATGAAGTTGGCTACCCGTGTTAGCCGCCAAGCGGATAATATTTCCGGTATTTGGCGGAATTTCTGGTTCATATAGCACTATGTTGATCATTTTAGACAAAGTTCCTTTATAAATTTGACTTGAGCAGCGTCAAAATCTCAGCATTATTTCTTTCCAATATTACCCCGGTATTGTGTGACGGCTTCGGCAGTTCATTCCTCGGGTGATTAAAATTACCGACATCACTAAATTTTCTAAAGTATGGCTGGCACACCCCTGACGATGTGGAAGAAGAAACGGAAGATACTATTTATACTGACAGCCCAAGGAGCCGGCTGGAGTTTGGATCATTTAGATCCTATGATCGCGTAATCAACTGGCAAGAGATTTATATCGCCCCGCTTTAGTTTTAAGTAGAAGCTAGTGCGCTCGTAACGCTTCTTTATTTGGGGGGGATTCAACAGAAAGACAATACAAAGTATGCGTTCTCCCAGCGGCTTCCTGAATTGACTAATTTTCTTCCTGCTCACCATCGATGTTGATTGCTAGGTCCTTTATTTTTCGAGTTAGTGTATTTCTTCCCCAGCCTAAAAGGTCGGCCGCATCCCGGCGTCGACCAGCGGTGTGTTTCAAGGCAATGCGAATCATAGTTTCCTCAAACATTGGTGTGGCCTGGTTGAGGATACCTTTGTTGCCCAGATTGAGTTCTTTGTCAGCCCAACTTTCCAATGCCTGAGCCCAGTTGTCGAAGTTGTCGCCTTCCGATTTCTGGTTGGCAAACTCCGGAGGAAGATCAACTAGGCGGACCTCCCGACTTGAGCCCATAACAGTTACCCACCGGCAAAGATTTTCAAGTTGCCGGACGTTGCCGGGCCAGTCCAAACCGGTTAAATATTCTTCAGTTTCTGGCTGCAGAACTTTTGGTTCCACGTCCAGCTCTTCCGCTGCAATAAGAAGAAAGTGGCTGGCTAGGCGCGGGATGTCTTCTCGCCGGTCACTTAGGCGAGGAATATGAATTCGAATAACATTAAGCCGATGAAACAAATCTTCTCTAAACAGATGCTCCGTAACCAGCTTTTCCAGGTCTTGATGGGTTGCTGCAATGATACGCACATCAACCTTTACCGAGGTATGACCGCCGACTCGATAGAACTCTCCATCGGACAGTACTCGCAATAGCCGCGTTTGAGTTTCAGCGGGCATGTCACCGATTTCATCGAGAAACAGCGTGCCGCAGTTAGCCTGTTCAAAGCGCCCAGTGCGTTGGCGGGTAGCCCCGGTGAATGCTCCTTTCTCGTGCCCAAATAATTCAGACTCAATTAATTCCTTCGGAATCGCCGCTACGTTAAGAGGGATAAAGGGGTTTTCTTTTCTCGGACTGTGGCGATGAAGGGCATGGGCTACCAGTTCTTTGCCGGTGCCGGATTCCCCGTTAATCAGCACCGAAATATTGGAGTGGGACAACCGCCCAATAGCTCGGAACACCTCCTGCATGGCGGGCGCCTCACCGATTATCTCCTGGGTTTCCATGGCATCATCGGCGCTAACCGCAACATTCTGTTCCCATGCATGTTCCAGTGCCCGCTGAGTAACAGCGACTGCTTCCTCTATGTCGAAAGGCTTTGGAAGGTATTCAAATGCACCTCGAGAATACGAAGAGACGGCACTATCAAGATCCGAGTGGGCCGTCATAATAATCACTGGAAGCTTTGGATACTTTTCCTGAATCGTTGAAAGCAAATCCAGCCCGCTAATACCTGGCATGCGAATGTCACTGATAATGGCATCGGGTGTTTCCCTGGTCAGGCGATGTAAGAGGTCATCACCGTTTTCAAAGCTGACGGTTTTTACGCCTGCCTTGCTCAGGGATTTTTCTAATACCCAACGAATGGATCGGTCATCGTCCAGAATCCATACTGAATTGTGTGTGGTCATGCTCAAGTGTTCCTGATCATTTTAAATTTGGTTATGAATCGAGAATGGGCAACACAACAGTAAAACATGTGCTGCCGGTTTTGCTTTCGCATTCGATAAGTCCATGATGCTGACTAACAATGGCATGGGTAATTGACAAGCCCAGGCCGGTCCCATCGGCACGACCGCTAATCATGGGATAGAATATAGTATCCATGAGTTTTGGCAGAACACCCGGGCCATTGTCGATAACTTCAATGCTTGCTGCTAGGCGATGGAATTCAGACTTTACGGTAACGTTGCGCAACACTCGGGTACGCAATAAAATTTTACCCAGATGATGATCTACGTCCGGGCTGGCCAATGATTGCATAGCGTTGCGAACAAGGTTCAGCATTGCCTGGATTAGTTGTTCCGGGTCGGCTTTGATCTTGGGAATACTGGGGTCGTAATCGAGTTCCAACTTGACTACGTCGTCTTTGATTTCTGCCGCAACCAAATTTCTGACTCTTTCCAACACCTTGTGAATATTTATCATTTTCAGTGTCAGCGGCTTGCGCGGCCCCACCATCCTGTCAACAAGGTTGCGCAGCCGATCAGCCTCTTCAATGATGACATTGGTGTAATCGGAAAGCTCCGGGTCAGGTAATTCCTGAGCTAGTAATTGGGCAGCACCGCGAATTCCGCCCAGTGGATTCTTGATTTCGTGGGCAAGTCCACGGACCAGCTCCTGGGTGGTGGCACGGGCAGTGCTGATCGATTCTTCCCGGTTAATGCGATTGGACAGCTCAATTGAATTTAATTCCAGCAGGGCCTGAACCTCACCGCTTTCCTCGAAAGGATTTAGCGTATAGTCCACAATAATTGTTTTTCCATTGCTTATATGAAATTGAGCCTGGTGTTTGGTAAAGCCGCGATTGTGAGCCAGGGAGGCGAGCATTTCCTCAATGTCCTGTTCAGCTTTGACAAATATTTCGCCAATAAACAGCTTGCTTGCTTTGCGATCACTAATTCCCAACAGACTCTCTGCCGCCATATTGATATAGCGAAGATGAAGATTGCTATCCAGCAACATCACGCCAGTCTTCAAATTATCCAGCAAGCGTTTGTGTACGTTATCTAGGGTCACGTCAGTGTTCTCAGTTTTCAGCTTAGCCATGGGCGCAGCGGATTTGTTTGAGTAGTCATTTCAGGAACTGTCTAGTTAGGCCGTGCAATACATTATTCAATAAATGGTGCTGTAGCTGTCTATGCAAAATGTAAACCATAAATGGCAAGCTGCGTCGAATTCCCCTCAGGGTCGTTAGGTCGTATCGATAAACCAACAAGAGGTAACCTGGGTAGCACAGGATAGCAAGATTATGCACCATATTGGTGCATATAACAAGGTGGTGCGGTAATTAGAGGTTATACAACGTAGAAAGCCCGGCACAGGGCCGGGCTTTCGTGTTTAAAACAACGTGTCCGAGTTGGACTCGTTTTAGGCGAGGCCTTCTTTGGTGCTCTTTATAATTGCAGCAGCAACTTTGTAAGGATCTGCATTGGAGGCAGTACGTCTGTCTTCTAGACGTCCTTTCCAGCCATCTTGTACCGTACCAATTGGAATGCGGATAGATGCGCCGCGATCCGATACGCCATAACTGAACTGATCGATAGCCTGGGTTTCATGCAGACCTGTCAGGCGTTGATCATTGTCTGCACCATAGACACTGATGTGGCGTTCAATATTCCGACTGAATGATTCGCAAATCTTGGTGAAGACTTCCTCGTCACCCAGGTCTCGCATTGCGCTGTTAGAAAAGTTCGCATGCATGCCTGAACCGTTCCAATCCAGGTCCTTACCCAATGGCTTGGGCTCATAGTTGATGGACAGGCCATAATGTTCCGCAGTGCGTTCCAGCAGGTAACGCGCAATCCAGGTTTCATCGCCGGCATTCTTGGCACCCTTGGCGAATACTTGAAATTCCCATTGGCCCGCAGCCACTTCGGCATTGATACCTTCAAGGTTAAGACCGGCTTCCAGACAAATGTCCATGTGGTCTTCGACCACTTCACGGCCGTGGGCGTTGGCAGCGCCTACGGAGCAATAATAGGGCCCTTGTGGGCTGGGATAGCCACCTACGGGAAAGCCTGGTGGTAAATTGGTTTTGATGTCCCAAAGGAAATACTCCTGCTCGAAACCAAACCAGAAATCGTTATCGTCATCCTCGATCGTAGCCCTGCCATTGGTAGGGTGGGGTGTACCATCGGCGTTCATTACTTCCGTCATAACCAGGAATGCATTAGCTCGGTTCGGGTCAGGGTAAACTGCGACCGGCTTTAATAGGCAATCTGAATCATCACCCGCAGCCTGACCCGTGGAACTGCCATCGAACGACCACAGTGGGCAAGCTTCCAGGGTGCCGTCGAAATTGTCTCTGACTTGAGTTTTACTGCGCAAGCTCTGCGTGGGCTTGCAGCCGTCAAGCCATATGTATTCCAATTTTGATTTCATTTTCTAACTATCTCCTAAGTAATATCACTGCGTGATGTCATGACCAGCACGGACTTTTTTTGAATTTTGGCCACGGGCGAAAATCATAACAGCCTAAGTGGATGTATTAAAACAGCGCAGCCAATTTATTTCTCTGTTTTAGGAATAATTAGCGCTAAAGTACCAATACGCTCCGACTCCAAAATTCCTAGGGTGTTGCGTGTGCAAATTAAATAGCAATATATATGCCATCAATGGATCGGCTACAGAGCACATGTTTGTTGGGCGGACAATCGTTTCTCAACTAAATAGCACCATAATGAGGCACTATAAAAACCAACGCACCAAAGTAGAGCTTATATAATGATATTGCTTCCTATTTTCGGTTAAACGTGTTTTCATCCCCGGCCTTTTCGGCACCACTGTACTAATACCGAGAACCATCCATGTTGCTTTTAGTCAAATTGTTTCCAGAAATAACCATTAAGAGCCGCCCGGTTAGGCGACGTTTCATTCGGCAATTACGCAAGAATCTTCGCTCGATTCTTCGCGAGTTGGATGATTCGGTGTCTGTCACCGGAGAGTGGGATATGATCGAAGTGGAATGCGCTCGGAATGATGAAGTTTTAGCTGGTCTGATGATCGAAAAATTAACCAATACTCCGGGGATTAGCGCTATTTTACTTGTGGAAAAATTTCCGTTACCGGATATGGAAGGAATCCTAGCGCTTTGTAAAACCTATTTTACCGAGGCACTAAAAGACAAGACTTTTGCGGTGCGTTGTAAGCGTAAAGGGCGCCATGGTTTTAAATCTACTGACGTGGAGCGTGAGGTAGGGGGCGTGCTCAATCAGCAAACAGAAGCCGCCGGTGTGAAATTGGTGAAACCGGATGTCACAGTAAACTTGGAAATCCATGACGAGGAGCTTTTCCTGGTCAGCAATAAGTATGTTGGTCTCGGTGGCTTTCCGCTTGGTTGTCAGGATTCTGTACTGTCTCTTATTTCCGGAGGTTTTGATTCACCTGTATCCAGCTACCTTTGTACCAAACGGGGCCTGCTTACGCATTATTGCTTCTTTAATTTAGGAGGCAGGGCTCATGAATTGGCAGTGAAGGAAGTGGCTCTGTTTCTATGGATGAAATATCACAGCTCGCATCGGGTGAAATTCGTATCGGTGCCGTTCGAGCGGGTAGTAGAAGAAATACTTACTAATGTTGAGAATTCCCAAATGGGGGTTGTGCTAAAACGGATGATGCTCAGGGCCGCAGAGCAGGTAGCGGATAAGCTGCAAATTAAGACATTGGTGACGGGGGAGAGCGTAGCGCAAGTTTCCAGTCAAACTCTGCCAAATCTGGCGGTGATCGATTCTGTCATCGACACCATGGTCTTGCGACCTTTGAGCATGACTGACAAGCAGGAAATCATAGATAAGGCTCGGGAAATAGGGACTGAGGAATTTTCCAAAGACATTCCTGAGTATTGCGGTGTTATTTCAGTCAAACCGACCACGAGAGCAAGGAGTGAGAGAATAGACAGGGAAGAAAGCAACTTTGATTTCACTGTTCTGGATGAATCGATTAAAAATTCCAATTACCAGTTAATCACTAAATTGGTCGAGGGTGTGGCGCAGGGTAGTGCTTCGGTTAACGTGGTTTCTGAGCTTAGCAGTGGAACAACATTAATCGATATTCGCCATCCGGCGGAACTCGAGCTTAAACCGCTGGAGCAGTCGCTTATTGGCGAAGGGGTTGAGTTATTACATATTCCTTTTTATAAGCTGCGCACCAACTTCGATTCACTCGATCTTGATAAGGCGTATTTCCTCTACTGCGATAAGGGCATGATGAGCAGACTGCATGCTGCCAATCTTGGTGATGTAGGGTTTGAGAATGTGGGTGTGTTTTCGCCTGCTGATTAATTTAGTTCCGGTTCCGGCAGTACGGCGTAATTGCTACCCGCATGTTCTTTAACTTCTTGTAAAAATCCAACATCTAATTCTCAAAGCTGTTGATTTTCGGGGAATACCTCAGTCTTTGAAACCGATTATTCATGTAATAATCACCACTCTCGTGTAGAATCGCCGCTTTTTACCAAACCACTAAGCTGTAAGGCCAAAAAACAGGCCGCAGGCAGCACCGCTTAGCCAGCTTCATATATCCAGCACCAAGGAAAACCAGAGTGATAGAGAAAATTCGTAACATCGCCATTATTGCCCACGTTGATCACGGTAAGACTACGTTGGTTGATAAGCTCCTGCAACAGTCAGGCACACTGGAAACTAGAGGCAAGCAGCTTGAGCGGGTAATGGACTCGAATGATCAGGAGCGGGAGCGCGGCATTACTATTCTGGCTAAAAATACGGCGATTAACTGGAATGGCTACCATATCAATATAGTCGATACGCCGGGCCATGCCGATTTTGGCGGTGAGGTTGAGCGCGTTATGTCCATGGTTGATAGCGTGCTATTGCTTGTGGATGCAGTGGATGGGCCAATGCCTCAGACTCGATTCGTCACCCAGAAAGCTTTTGCTCAGGGTTTGAATCCAATCGTGGTGATTAACAAGGTTGATCGGGATGGCGCCAGGCCTTATTGGGTGCTCAGTGAAGTTTTTGATTTGTTTGATCGACTTGGTGCTAATGAGGAGCAGCTGGACTTTCCGGTTATTTATGCGTCAGCACTTGAGGGTGTGTCTGGTCTAGATGCAGAAGGTCTCGGTACGGATATGGAGTCTTTGTTTAAAGTAGTTGTGGACGAAGTACCTGCTCCGAACGTAATACGTGATGGGCCTCTTCAAATGCAGATAAGCGCGCTGGATTACAGCAGCTATGTCGGTGTGATTGGTATTGGCAAAATTAATCGGGGTATAGCGCGCCGCAATCAACAGGTAGTGATTGTCGATACCGAGGGTAATCAACGCAAGGGCAAGATATTACAAGTGCAGAGCCATATGGGTTTGGAAAGAATTGATGTGGATGAAGCCCAGGCCGGCGAGATTGTTTGTATAACTGGCATCGAAAAATTGAATATATCAGATACTTTGTGTGACCCGGGGCAGGTTGAAGCTATGACACCACTGACAGTGGATGAGCCAACCATTAGCATGACTTTTCAGGTCAACGATTCGCCATTTGCTGGCCAAGATGGCAAGTATGTCACCACGCGAAATATTAAGGAGCGGCTAGAGACAGAGCTAATTCACAATGTTGCCCTTCGTGTTGAAAGCGGGGAAACACCAGACAGATATAAGGTTTCTGGTCGAGGTGAATTGCACCTGTCCGTGTTGATTGAAAGTATGCGCCGGGAAGGTTTCGAGCTTGCGGTATCAAGACCTGAAGTGATTGTGGTTGAAGTCGATGGTGTGCGAGAAGAACCTTTCGAATCACTGCTAGTAGATTGTGATGAAGGGCATCAGGGTTCAGTGATCGAGGAGTTAGGTCAGCGGCGAGCCGAGATGCAGGAGATGCTGCCCGATGGGAAGGGTCGGGTACGTTTGCAATTTATTGTGCCTACCCGGGGTTTGATCGGATTTCGCTCCCTGTTTCTCACGTTGACCTCTGGCAGTGGGGTCTTAACCCACGTCTTTGATCATTATGGTCCAGTTAAGGCTGCCGAGATGGGAGGCCGCAAAAATGGTGTTCTGGTGTCCATGGTTAAAGGCAAAGCCTTAGGCTTTTCTTTATTTAATCTACAAGAGCGGGGTAAGCTTTTTATCAAACCCAATATCGAGGTTTATGAGGGTATGATTGTGGGGTTGCACAGTCGCGAAAATGACCTTGCAGTTAACCCAACCAAGGGTAAGCAGCTTACCAATGTCCGCGCTTCCGGTACCGATGAAAATATTGTGCTGACACCACCAGTAATCCATACGCTGGAGCAGGCAATGGAATTCATTGCGGATGATGAACTGGTAGAAATCACACCTAATCATATTCGTCTTCGCAAAAAACACCTGACCGAAAATGATAGAAAGCGCCATAATCGCGGATCTGAGGCTAGGGGGATCGTTGTATGATTGGTAGGATAGGCTAGGCCAGTGAAATTCTCTTGTAGTTGCTGAGTAGCTTGGTAACCTGTGCGGGCTAGAGCTTCATTGGTCTTGGCGCTAACATATGCCCTGGTTCTGAATAAGCAAAAGACAAACATCACATGTTGATTCTCTATCCTGAATTGAAGCCCTATAAACGCCACCAACTCAAGGTGTCGGACCTGCACGAACTGTATCTTGATGAAGCGGGTAACCCGGGTGGCCTGCCGGTGCTGTTTGTGCATGGCGGACCGGGTGGTGCCTGTGATGGTGGTTCGCGCCGTTTCTATGACCCTTCCAATTTTCGAATAATTAGTTTCGACCAACGCGGTTGTGGTCGGTCTACGCCCCATGGTGAATTGGAAGAGAACGATACAGCTAATTTGATCTCTGATATTGAGGCAATCCGGGCTTATCTTAAGATCGATAAATGGATCTTATTTGGTGGGTCATGGGGGTCCACCCTTAGTTTACTCTACGCTCAAGAACACCCCGATGCAGTGCGGGGAATGGTCTTGCGCGGTATCTTTTTATGTCGTCAGCAGGATTTTTTATGGTTGTATGAGGGCGGAGCAAGACGGATTTTCCCCGATTACTGGGAAGAATTTGTTAAAGCTATTCCGGAAAATGAGAGGGACAACTTGGTGCAAGCCTACTACCAGCGATTAACCGGGGATGACGAGCTTGCCCGCATGGCAGCTGCGAAAGCTTGGTCGGCCTGGGAGGGAAATTGCTCCAAGTTGCGGCCCAGCGGGGACACTATGAAGAAGTTTACCAAGGTCCACAATGCGTTGGCTCTGGCAAGAATCGAAACCCATTTTTTCATGAATTCAGGTTTCGTTGAAGAAAATCAGATTTTAAAAAATATGGATACTATTAAACACATTCCGGCTCGCATCGTGCAGGGCCGCTACGATATGGTTTGCCCGTTGGAGAATGCCCATTCATTGCATCAAAAGTGGCCGGCATCGGAGTTGTATATTGTTCGCGACGCTGGGCATTCAGTTTCCGAAGCGGGTACAGTGGACGCGTTAATTCGGGCAGTGCAGGATCTGGCAAAAGGCCTTGACGCTGCAGATTAGCCAGGCTGCGATTTATATGATTTTGCAGTACCCAAGTGAAGGATTCTTGAATTGATAGCATTATTGCAACGGGTCAACTGGGCGCGTATTCGAATCGACGATCTCATCCACGCATCGATTAAAAAAGGTTTGCTGGTCTTCATTGGAGTTGAGGAAAACGACAATGTGGCCAAGGCCGAAAAGTTGTTGGATAAACTTCTAGCCTATCGAGTTTTCGCTGATGCAGAAGACCGCATGAATTTGAATATTAAAGAGACTGAGGGAGATCTGTTACTGGTATCCCAATTCACATTGGCAGCAGATACCAATAAAGGCTTAAGACCAAGTTTTTCATCGGCCATGCCACCGGCTGCTGCGGAACAGATTTATGACCATCTGATTGCAGCAGCTACGCAACAACATGATGGTGTACAGAGTGGAAGATTCTCAGCAGACATGCAGATCGAATTGGAAAACGATGGCCCGGTCACGTTCATACTAAAAAACTAACCTAGTCCGCAGTTTGTTCTTCTTTGTCTTCCTGTTTCTTACGGATAAACCGACCGGCGATTATGCCCACCTCAAATAGTGCCCACATGGGCAGGGCCAGCATGGATTGGGTAAACGGGTCAGGCGGAGTCAGTAGCATGGCAACGATGAAGCAACCAACGACAACATAAGGTCGTTTTTCTGCTAGCGAGTCTGGCTCCGCTAAGCCAGCCCAAATGCAGAGAAAAACTGCGATGGGAATCTCAAATGCAAAGCCGAAAGCAAAAAATATTGTCAGCGCAAAACTCAGGAAGCTGCTAATGTCCGGGGCTACCTGTATGCCTTCAGGTGCCACGGAGATAAAGAAATCAAACACAATGCCAAAAAGCACATAGTAGGCAAAGGCTATCCCTAAATAGAAAAGCATCACGCTAGAGATGAATAGCGGAATAGCTAAAGTCTTCTCGTTCTTGTAAAGGCCCGGTGCGATAAACGACCACAGTTGATAAAGAATGTAGGGGGCCGAGATCAGGAATGCCACATAGAATGTCAGCTTAAATGGTGTGAAGAATGGCGACGTTGGGTCGATGGCAATCATGCTTGCCCCTTCGGGCAACGCTGCGATCATGGGGCCTGCCACAAAGGTATAGATGTCGTTAGCGAAATAGAAAAGCGCCAGGAAAAACACGATTACCGAAATGATACATTTCAGTATGCGATCTCTTAGTTCAACAAGATGATCAATAAGGGTGAGTTCTTTTTCGTCTTCAGCGGATAACATTATTCTTTAGGATCTGTGTTGTTGTCTTCGGTTTCGGACCCTTGTTCAGAGTTGTCTGAAGGGGGGGCGATCTGCTCTGCCACTTCTTCGGCCGAGTCCGCTGCTTCTTTTAGTTCATCTGCCAAAGCTTCGTCTGCGCTTTGACTTGCTTTAAGTGCGGCACTGAAACCTGGGTCTAGGTCTTTACTGCTAACAAGGTTTTTCACTGATTCTTCGGTATCTCTGGCGGTGTCTGTTAGTTGGGTTTTGGCTTCATCAAGTTCGGCAAGAACAGATTCGTTATACAGTTGCCTCTTGATTTCATCGGCATTTAATTCTCTTTCTATTTCCGATTTTATTTTGTAGAAACTACGTCTGAATCGGCCTATCCACATCCCGGCTGTTTTTACTGCGCCGGGTAGCCGCTCAGGTCCGACTACGATTAGCGCAATGGCGCAAATTAGGAGTATTTCGGATGGACCAATATCGAACATAGTGTATAACCAGGCCAGAGGCCAATTAACCAAGGGCTAATAGTATTAGGGGAAAGGACTTGTAGGTGAATTAGAGAGAGTCAAGTCGGGATAACTTATTTGACGCTCTCTTCTTCTTCTTCTTCTTCCGCGGCGGCATCGACAATTTCGCCAGCTGCGTCTTCAATATCATCTTCGCTCTCGTCTTTTTCCGCTTCGTCATCTTTCATCGCGGTTTTAAAACCTTTAAGCGCTCCGCCCACGTCTGACCCCAGATTGCGTAATTTTTTTGTGCCAAAAACCATTACGACTATCGCCAGGATAATTAATAGTTGCCAAATTGAAATGCCGCCTAAACCCATGATAAATCTCCCATACTGACAACACGTTTAAGGTTCGTGCTGCGAATTAATTTTGTCGTGATGCCTTTTCTTCAAGGCCGGATATGTTAAAACGTTTTTCTAATTCCTCCAACACCTGGTTAGGACCAAGGCCTAGATGGCTAAGCATTACCATGGTGTGAAACCAAAGATCTGCGGTCTCCCCGATCACGTCCTGTTTTGAAGCTTGATCACTCAAATTGCAATCCTTGGCGGCTAGAACTGTTTCTGTCGCCTCTTCGCTTACTTTTTTGAGAATCTTATTAAGCCCTTTCCCATGCAGACTGGCAACGTAAGACTCATCCGCAGAGGCTGCTTTGCGTTCTTCTAGAACTATCGCTAGTTGATTCAGTATGTCATTCATAGGTTTATGCTTAGTTTTGCCTGGCTGCCGTCTTTGCTTTAATACATTTCATCCGGGTCTTTAAGGACGGGATCCTGAATCTGCCATTGATCATCAATTAGCTTTTGATAAAAACAACTCTCGCGGCCGGTGTGGCAGGCAATCCTACCTACCTGGTCTACCAGATAACACACGCTATCATTGTCGCAATCTAGAAAAATATCGACAAGCTGCTGGATGTTTCCCGATTCTTCTCCCTTGTGCCAAAGTTTATTCCTGGATCTGGACCAGTACACGGCCCGTCTTTCGCTAACCGCCGTCTGCAGTGCCTCTCTATTTAGCCACGCGAGAGTCAATACACGTAAACTAGACGCTTCTTGAGCAATTACCGGGACCAGACCATCACTGTTCCAATTAATCTGGCTAAGAAACGATGGCATTTGGCGAGCTCGGCTATTCCGTAAAAGGGCTAGTATGCTATGTCAACGCTTAAAACACAAAAGGTAAACACCCAGAACAGCCAGTAACACAGAGAGTATTGGAAGGCTGCTAACCAGTGAACCTAGAGGTGGGTACAACATTAAGGCACCCGCGAGCAAGGCGGCTACTCCGGAGTTGCGCGCGCGAACCCGCTGCTGGGTCAACTCTCTATCGATATATTCTTGCTTCTTAACGAGTGATTGATTGATCTCTGCAAGTTGCTGACTATTGGTGGCGGTGTCGATTATTAGCTTTGGTAGTTCTGGCAGTTGTTCAATCCAGTCCGGAATGTTTTCCTGGACCCGGGAGAGAAGCGTCAAGGGATTAAGTCTTTTGCTATTCCAGCTCTCCAGAAAAGGGAGTGCCGTTTGCCACAAATCCAGATCAGGATAAAGCTGTCTTCCCAGGCCCTCCACATTCAGCAGGGTTTTTTGTAGTAGCACCAAAGAGGGCTGAACTTCCATATCAAATCGCCCAGCCGTATGAAATAATTGTACCAACAATTGGCCGAAAGAAATATCTTTGAGTGGCTTTTCGAAAATAGGTTCACAGACAGATCGAATGGCCGATTCGAATTCGTGAATATTTGTTTCTGGTGGTACCCACCCGCACTCGACATGCAAGCGAGCAACTTTTCGATAGTCGCGCTTAAAAATAGCCAGCAAATTTTTCGCTAGATACTGCTGATCTTCATCATTGAGAGAGCCAATGATCGCACAATCGATTGCGATGTACTGAGGCTGTTCAGGTTTATCTTTTGCAACAAAAATATTTCCCGGATGCATGTCCGCATGAAAATAACTATGATCGAAAACCTGGGTAAAAAATATTTCAACACCGGTTTCGGCAAGTAACTTTAGATTTATATTGTTCTTTTCTAATGTGGAAATATCTGAAATGGGTATGCCATATATTCTTTCCATTACCATGATGTCACTACGGCAAAAATCCCAATATACTTTCGGAACATAGAGTGCATCAGAGCCTTCAAAATTTCGTCTTAGCTGCGTAGTATTCGCGGCTTCTTTTTGTAAATTTAATTCATCTAAGATAATATTTTTATAGTCATTGATGACTTTAATAGCTCGAAGTCGTTTGCCAATGCTCAGATGGGTTTCGATCAGGCGAGCAGCCCAGTTCAATAATTTAAGGTCAGCTGCAATAGTTTTTTCAATACCAGGTCGAATCACTTTAATGACGACTTCTTCCCCGGTTTTTAGTTTGGCAGCATGTATTTGAGCAACCGATGCGGAAGCGAGTGGTGTGGAATCTAATTCGCTAAAGATTGAAGTAGCAGGCTGGTGTATATATTGCTCAAAGATCTCCTCGATTGTCGGGCTAGTAAACGGAGGAACATTGTCCTGTAAACATTGCAGTTCATCGGCTAAATAGCTATCGATAAAGTCGCGGCGAGTGGATAAAAATTGGCCAAATTTGATGTAAATAGGGCCCAGTTCCTCCATAGCCAAACGCAGTCGAGCATTTTTACTTTGCTTATTTTTTGGAGCTATAGACCAGGGAATAGCATAAATTCTAAGCAGCATTCGCAGCAGTGAAGCGGAGTGCTGTTGATCAAGAAATTCGTAAAGTCGATATTTTGCAGCGACATTAAGAACTTTTATAAGTCGGGGTAAATGGGACACTTTGTTTGTGGTCTATTATGTTAAACCGGATAATTAATGAAGAGATTGGTTTTCTGAAACCTTTGGTGTTGCACCTTCCCAAGTTTGAGGGGTGCAAAGATACCACCTGCGAGCGCGGCCCACAAGCTAGTGGCGTTGCGGTTAAATTAGGCTGTAAGCTCTATCAGTCGCCGATGTAGTCGCCTCTTGCGCGCTTCTAGTCTATCAATGCGCAATTTAAGTTGATCAAGGTCCGAGTAAAAACTTTCGACTTCCGTGGAATCGGGAATAGAATGCGCTTCTTCCTTTAAATACTCAATAATATTGTATTTGGTGTTTTCTCTGGCCTGCTGTGACCACGAAGCCGCATTTTTTATGAACTGGTCAATTTGATGCGTGGCGATATCTCCTACCAAAAAAGCCAGTTGGTCTTGCCAATCTATTTCAAGTTGTTGGGCTAATTGATAGATATCCTGAACCAGTTGTGCGTCACCATTAATAACCACTGCTGGATTAGCTAGTGCCTTGGATTCCGGTTTTTCTAGTAGCAACGCAAGCAAATCATAGGCATTGCCTGATATTTTTGCATCGCTTTTTATTTGCGTGTCTTCAGCGTTCAATGGGCTAAGTCTAATGGAGTCTTGTTGCAAAATTAGAGAAAGACTTAAGCTCGGCATTCTTGATTTAATTTCTAGTGTTTTGCCACTGAACCTGGCGAGATTTTTTTGTACAAGTGAATTTTTCTGCAACAGTTTGTTGAGGGTCTTTTCCAAGGGCATTAGGGCAACGGAGTTAATGAGCAAGTTCAATTATTTTCTCAATAGCCTCATGGTCGTCTGGCTCAGGCTTATTTCAAGCCGATGTGAACGGCACATATGCCACCGATTACGTCATGATGTTTACAGCTATCAAACCCAGCGTCGCGCATCATTCCTTCCAGCGCTTCCTGATCGGGATGCATACGAATCGACTCAACCAGATAACGATAACTCTCGCTATCACCAGTCACTACCTTTCCTGCAATAGGCCAAAGCTTTGAATAAATATCATAGGCTTTTTCCAGAGCGGGATTGGCGGGTTTGGAGAATTCCAAAATCAAAGTCCTTCCGCCCGGCTTAAGTACTCGATACATAGATTTTAGTGCAGCATCTTTGTCGGTTACATTACGCAGTCCGTAGGCAATGCAGATGCAATCAAAGGTATCATCTGCAAAAGGCAGGTCTTGGGCATTGACCTGAGTAAACGACACATTATGCTCGAAGCCTTTGTCAATAATTCGGTCACGGCCGACATTGAGCATAGCTTCATTTATATCTGCCAGTACCACGTGACCTTCTTTGCCTACAAGCGGGGAAAAACGCATACTGAAATCACCAGTACCACCAGCTAGGTCCAAAACACTTTGACCCGCTCTCAATGCGGTAAGCTCGGTAGTAAAACGTTTTATCAGGCGGTGAGTGCCAAGCGACATAACATCGTTCATGATGTCGTATTTACTTGCTACAGAGCGAAATACCTGATCGACCCGTTGTTCCTTATCGGCTATGGCTACTTCTTCGTAGCCAAAGTGGGTGGTTTTTTCCGTGTCTGTGAGCTCTGACATAGATGGATTCTTTCAGGGTTGATGATGCGTATTAGTCTTATGATAGTGGCTGTATACTAATTGCTTGTGTGTCCGCTGGCAACGTATCTCTGCTGGCACCGTGTGCACGCAATTTATCCAGGTAACTTTGCCAGAGTTCGTCTTCACGTTCACCTAACTCGCTTAAGTAGGCCCAACTGAATAGGCCGGAATTATGCCCGTCGTCAAAGGTCAGTCTGATTGCATAATTACCAACTATTTCCACATTCGATATAGCTACGTTGCGTTTGCCTGTCTGTAAGGTTTCCTGGCCTTTGCCATGTCCCTTCACTTCTGCAGAAGGAGATTGAACCCGGAGAAATTCTGCCCTGAGCGTGCAACTGGACTCATCGGTATAAAGAAGCTCCAACGTTGCTGATTGCTTGTGTAACTTTATACTTGTAGGGACATTTGCATTCATGACAAGTTGTATTCCGTAAAATTGAGTTAGGGTAACTCTGGTTAATGGCATATGGTCCCGAAGGGGACTCCCTAGAGGATATAGCGACTGAGGTCCTCGTCTTTGGCCAAGTCATCGAGCTGCTTTTCAACATAGGCTGCGTCTATGACTAACTCCTTGTCCGCGCTTACACCCCGGTCTGAAGCTGTATAGGAAAGCTCTTCTAGAAGTCTTTCCATTACTGTGTGTAAGCGCCTAGCCCCTATGTTCTCAGTTCTTTCATTTACCTGCCAGGCGGTTTTCGCAATCTTTGAAATACCATCTTTACTAAACTTTATGCGCAGATTTTCGGTTGCCAGCAAGGCTTGATACTGTTCCGTTAAGGATGCATCAGGCTCCTCGAGAATACGTTCGAAGTCTTTGGCGGACAGTGCATTCAGTTCGACCCTGATGGGAAGGCGCCCCTGTAGTTCAGGGATCAAGTCGGAAGGCTTGGACAAGTGAAAGGCACCGGATGCGATGAATAGTATGTGGTCAGTTTTAACACTACCGTATTTTGTTGTTACTGTTGACCCTTCGATAAGCGGCAGCAAATCGCGTTGTACACCTTCCCGGGATACACCCGCGTTACCTTGATCGTGGCGACTGGTTACTTTATCTATCTCATCTATAAATACGATACCATTCTGCTCAGTGGCATCGATAGCACGGTTCTTGATATCTTCTTCGTTAATTAATTTTGCTGCTTCTTCGTCTTTCACCACTTTCAATGCAGCAATAACTGTCATACGTCGGGATCGCTTGCGGCCGCTATTCATATTAGCAAACATATTTTTAAGCTGGCCGGTCATTTCCTCCATCCCAGGTGGCGCCATGATTTCCACACCTGTAGGTGACTCGGAAATTTTAATTTCAATCTCCTTGTCATCCAGATCGCCCTGGCGCAGTTTTTTTCTAAATAACTGACGTGCTGTCGATTGCGAATCTTCGGCAGAAACTTCTTCGCTTCTTGCGTGCGGGAGTAGGACATCAAGAATCCTTTCCTCGGCTAGATCTTCAGCCAGGTGTTGAATCTTTTCGATTTCATTTTCGCGAATCATTTTTACTGCGACATCAATCAGATCCCTAACGATGGATTCAACATCTCGGCCTACATAACCCACTTCGGTGAATTTGGTTGCTTCCACTTTAATAAAAGGAGCATGTGATAATTTTGCAAGCCTTCGTGCAATCTCTGTTTTTCCCACACCGGTGGGCCCAATCATCAAAATATTCTTGGGCGTAATTTCACTGCGCAGTTCTTCATCGAGTTGCATGCGCCGCCAGCGATTGCGAAGCGCTATGGCGACAGCGCGTTTGGCAGAATCCTGACCCACGATATGTTTGTCTAATTCAGAAGTGATTTCTCTGGGTGTCATTGTGGACATCTACGTTACCTATACCTGTTCTAAATAATGCTTCTGAATACTTTGGGAGTTGATCTCATGTAATCTCTAACTCTTCAATGGTGTGCTGGTTGTTTGTGTAAACGCATATATCTGCTGCGATCTCCAGGCTGTTCTCAACGATTGCCTTGGCATCTAATTCGGTGTTTTGTAGCATTGCTCGGGCAGCAGCTAGTGCAAAGGAGCCGCCTGAACCGATTGCCATTATGGAATCTTCCGGCTCAATCACATCCCCATTGCCAGTGATGATTAGGGAAGCTTCGTTGTCCGCCACAACTAGCAGTGCTTCCAGTCGGCGCAGGGAGCGCTCGGTCCGCCACAGTTTGGCCAGTTCCACTGCCGCTTTGACCAATTTTCCGTGGTGCTTATCCAACTGTTCTTCAAACCGTTCAAACAGAGTAAAAGCATCTGCTGTACCACCCGCAAATCCGGCTATCACGCGGTCTTTGTAAAGTCTTCTCACTTTTCGCGCATTACCCTTCATGATGATATCGCCCTGTGAAACCTGCCCGTCTCCGCCAATGACCACTTTGTTGCCGCGGCGGACCGAAACGATTGTTGTGCCTTTGTACTGTTCCAAACCAGTTCTCCTGCTTTACCAGCTTTTCAATAGATCTGGCCCTTCATTAATAGCCGTGTTATTCAAAGGTGCCGTGGGTTAAAGTAACATATGCAGCAACCGCAGTAACAAAAAGCGGTGCGACACTCAGTTCCAATGCACAGGAAATATGGGGAGTGTAATTAGGATTTCAAGCCGCAAGAAGCAGTTAATATGGGGTTTTCGGAGAAATTGGTGTCTACTGCAAGACTAGTCGGAGGCTGCCGAGATTGTAAGTGCGATGTAATTGCTCGCCTCTAGCCAATTCGCCACCGGTAGCGTAAGGGCCAGACTGGACCAGATAGAGTGTATTGCCGTTAGTCGAGCCTTGCTTCACGGTAGCTGTCAAACCGAAGCCTTCCATTTGAGTTTTCAGATTATTAGCGCGCCCATTTTCCTTGAAGGCCGCGGCTTGCAGCATGTAAGAACTACTCAAAAGTGCCTCGGGATCCTCTATATCCACCGGAATGGCATCTACGACCACCTCATAATCCTTGAGTTCGCTATAAAACTCCAATTGCAGCTCGTCTGGTGTCTCTTCTCCAGCAACAGTGGCGGGATTCTCCTCACTGGCTGACAGTATACTTGATACAGGGTTCAAATTTAGGGCGGGTACATTTCCTGATAGATAGAACAGTAGGCAGCCGAACACGCCGACAGCAATCCCAACAATTATGCCGGTAAATAACAGTGACCAAGCAGGTGGTGGTTCAACTGGAATTCTTTCCAGTAGCGGTTCCGGCCTGATTTTTGCGAAATCCTGAGTCATGATTGCTAGTTACCTGATTTGGCCTTTATTTGTTCAATGTTTTCATTAAGCCAAAAACCCTTTGTGCCACATCCATTATCGGTTGTTACGGGGCAAGCTATAGTTGATTAGCTCTGAATAGTGGCATATATCCCAATTCAGAGTTGCCTTAGCCGGGTTAAATTAAGTCTGAGGGGTCGACATCTACGCTCCAGCGAACCTTTCGAGACATTTTCAATCCTTGAATTTGCTGGCAAGCTTGATTGAGCAGTATGGATAAAGAGGGGCGAGACCGGGTGTGCAAGTGTAGATGCATCCGGTATCGACCGGCTCGTTTTTCCATTGGAGCAGGCATTGGTCCCTGCATTTGCACCTCTCCTTTGAGTGTTTGAGTCATTGATCTGAGCAAGCTGGCGATTTGATTTATTGTCGATATTGCCAGCTTGATATCCTGAGATTCACAGCGTATTAATGCCAGATGGCTAAAAGGTGGCATTTCCGCTGCTTTTCTTTCCTGCAATAAATTCTCGGCAATATCCTGGTAGCTACACTTGACCAAAGTTTGCAACATGGAGTGTGTGCTATGACGAGTCTGAATTAGCACCTCACCTGCGCGGTCTGCACGGCCAGCTCTACCGGCAACCTGCAGAAGAATTTGAGCCATATTTTCCTGACCACGGAAGTCGGCACTAAATAGTCCATAATCCGCATCCAGAATTGCCACAAGAGTAATGTTAGGAAAGTGATGACCCTTGGCTAATATTTGCGTGCCAATTAGAATGCTAGGTGCCCCGGTCTCAATGGTTTTTAATAAAGAATTCAGTCGGGACTTGCTGCGTGTTGAATCACGATCGATTCTTACTACGGGGTAATCTGGAAATTGTCGGCTGAGAAACTGCTCACTTTTTTGGGTGCCCATGCCCAAGGCAACTAATTGCTTGGAACGGCAACTGGGGCAGAAGTCAGGTATTGGTCCGCTTGATCCGCAATGATGGCACTTAAGTGACAAGGGGCTCTTATGCACGGTAAGTTGCGTATCACAATGCCCGCACTCCGATAGCCACCCACAGTTGTCACATTTTAAAACTGGAGCAAACCCTCTTCTATTGATAAAGACCAGTACCTGATTGCCATTGTTCAGGTGCTGGTGGATACGTGTGAGCAGCTGCTCAGAATAACCCGATTCGGTGTATTCATTAGATACGTCGATTAATCGCAGCGTTGGTGACTGCGCATTCCCTGCACGGTTTAATAGTTTGAGATGACTAAATTTGCCCGACAGTGCGTTCTGCAAGCTTTCCAGGCAGGGGGTTGCGGAACCCAGCACAATACAGATATTTTCCTCTCTGGCTCGCATCACAGCAAGATCTCGTGCCGAGTACCTGAAGCCGTCCTGTTGTTTAAAGGATGTGTCATGTTCTTCGTCAACAACTATCAGTCCTGGATTTTCAAGGGGCGTAAATACTGCTGATCGGGTACCAATAACAATTCCGGCAGCTCCGCTTCTGGCAGCTCTCCACGAGTTGAGTTTTTCAGTATTAGTTAGATCTGAGTGGATAGCCACAACAGCGCAATCGAAACGGCTTTTGAATCGGTTTATGGTTTGCGGAGTTAGTCCAATCTCAGGTACCAGAATGAGTGTCTGTTTACCGACCCGTAACTGCTTCTCAATGACTTGCATATAAACTTCAGTCTTACCTGAACCGGTAATGCCATCGAGAAGAAAACAGCGGAATTGATCTAGGGCATTGGTAATTTTTTTAATTGCGGATTTCTGTTCAGCGTTTGCCTTGAGTTTGTTTGTATTGATTTTTTGCTTAAATTCGAAGGCTGTTAGTTTTTCAGACTGCAGCTGCACCTTTTTAACCAGGTTTTTATCAACGAGCTGATTCAGTAATTGGATACCGAATCCGGCAGACTTACATTGTGCAGTAGTTAATGGCTGTTTATCTCTTAATAACTCTAACAAGGATATTTGCTTGTAGGCTCGACCAAGGGAACTGGGTTCAATAGCCATTCCGCTTTCGGTTATTTGCCAACTATCGAAGATTGGATACAAAGGGGTATTTTGGCGGAGGCTGGCAGGCAAAGCAGCGGAAAAAACGGCGCCAATTGGGTGTTGATAATAATCGGCCGCCCATAAAAGAGAAGTTAACAGTGCCGTTTCGAAAAGCGGCTCATCATCGATGATATCTACTATTGCCCTTAGTTTCTTTGGTGCTACATCGGTTTTATCCGATGTTTTAACAAGCACCCCCACAATTTTCCGATTGCCAAACGGTACCAGAACTCTGATGCCAGGTCGTAACCGGCGCATCGCGAGCCCCTCAGACCCTGCCGGCAGTAGGTAGTCGAACAAGCTTCTCAATGGTGAGGGAACCGCTACACGAAGAATAAGTTGATTAGGAGCGGACATCGGGTTAGTGGGCTTCCGATAAATTAGTAAGTTTGGGAAAAGCTAGGATCGCAGCATGTTAAATTCAATCAGCTTGGCAAACAACCACATCTATCTCTCACTTTGTGAAATAATTGTGACTCCAATTATTGAGTGAGGACTAGTTTGATGATGGACGAACCAATTCCAACAGAGTTATTGGAAGCCCGGGTTGAGATTGATCGCATTGATAGAGAGCTGATCGCATTACTGGCAGAGCGATTTGCCCTGACTCACCAGGTTGGTAAAGTGAAAGCTGCAAGGAGTCTAAATGCGGTGGATCCTGCCAGAGAAACAATGAAACTCGAGGAAATCCGCGCACTTTGCGAGCAATACCAGCTGAATCCGCAATTGGGGAAAGCACTTTTCACGCAGATCATGGAAGATGTAGTGAAGAATCATCAGCTGCTGGCTGAGCAAGAATGATTGGACTCAATTTCTAACATCTCAGAATCAGGGCAAACCAATTAGCACTTGCGTCAGATATCTACTCTGATAGAATGCTCGCCCCTTACGCCAATTGGCCCGAATCGGGTTGGGGTGTGGTGCCAGGATTCAACGATAATCCAGGTGGCGACACCAATAAATAGGTAACGACATGAAACCAAATATTCACCCAAAATACGGTCCTGTAAAGGCGACATGCAGTTGCGGCAACGTAGTCGAGACGAAGTCAACTCTAAGCGAAGATATCTTAATTGAGGTGTGCTCCGAATGCCATCCGTTTTACACTGGTAAGCAAAAGATGTTGGACAGTGGCGGCCGGGTAGACCGATTTAAGAAGCGTTTCGGTAGCCGAAAAATCTAAGCTGTTCCTGATGACCAAAGCACAGCAATAGGCTGTGCTCCTCTAAAAAATCGTTTCAGTACGTACTTCGACTTCTTCTTCAGTCAGATCAGTGCCTGGCAACAGGTAGTCAGACACTTGTGGCGCATTCTCTGCACGGAAAAATTCAAATACCGTATTGTCTTCACCCGGCGTAGCAAGTTCCCCGGTGGACTTGTCAATTAGACGATCCACTAAACCATCCGGCCGCTTCATGGTATTCTCGGGTGCGTCAATCAGCGCCGCCCTCATATAATCGATCCAGATAGGGACTGCGACTGTCGCTCCCTGTTCCGCCTCACCGAGGGGCTTAGGTTGATCAAAACCAACGAAAACGGTTGTGGCGATGTCTCGATTAAATCCAGAAAACCACAGTTCCTGCGGCCCGTTTGTGGTGCCGGTCTTACCCATTAAATCACTGCGGCCCAAGTCGCGTTGGACGCGGTTACCGCTGCCTTCTTCTACCACCGAGCGCAACATTGAGTTAAGTATGAATGCAATTCTGGGGTCGATGATCTGCGGTGCCGCGTGAATGTTTGCGGCTACATCGCTACCCGCATCGGTGCAGTTCTCACATACCGTAAGAGGGTTCGAGAGATAGACCACCCCATCGGCGAGGCTGGAAACTTGATTAATAAACCAAGGCTCCACCTTATAACCTCCATTGGCGATGATTGCATAGGCGGTGACCAATTGCACAGGTTGTACATCCTGGCTACCCAGCGCTACTGTTAAGTCGTTGTGGGGAAAACTCTCAGATTGAAAACCGAATTTGGAAGCAAACGGTAATACTTTATCAGAACCAACTTGGTCGTAGAGACGCACTGTTGGGACGTTCCGAGACTCCTTTAAAGCAAATCGCAGGGTGATCGGGCCGAGGAAATTGTTTTCGTAGTTGTTAGGCCGATAATCTCCACGTGTAATTGGTGCATCGTTAATGGTGCTGGCGGCAGAATAACCGTTCTCTAGTGCAGCGCCGTAGACAAAGGGTTTGAAATTTGAGCCTGGAGGCCTTGCTGTAAGCACCCTATTTACCTGACTGCGTTGAAAGTCGTAGCCTCCAATCAGTGCCAATATTTTACCGTTGTCTGGAGACATGGAAACCAGCGCTCCTTGGATGTCTGGCACTTGACCCAGCGACCAACCGGCGTCATTTGACTTGACTCGAATCAGGTCGCCCAGTTGTACGATGTCAGATGCTTCTTGCGGTGGCGGCCAGGCTTCATTTTGATCTATATAGGGTCTGGCCCAGCTCAGACCCTCCCAGGGCACTTCAATAATATCTCCTGATTTAAGCAAGGCTTTTATGCTTCGCGTCTCGACTTCAACCACAATGGCCGGCTGTTGGTTGCCATAAATTGGGACAGTTTGTAGTTGTTCCAGCCAGTTTAAATTTGGGTCGAATCCACGGGCAGGATAGTTTGTATCCGGGCCGCGGTAGCCATGGCGTTTGTCATAGTAATTTTCCAGGCCATTAATCAACGCCTGATTGCTTGCCAATTGCTTTGCACTGTCAATCGTGGTGATGACCTCAAAGCCCTGGGTGTATGCATCTTCCCCAAAGTCACTATAGAGCTGCTGTCTAACCATCTCAGCAACATAGGATGCGGGGATTTCAATATTGCGATTGTGGCGACTAGCGGTGACGGGGGCATTAATTGCTTCGTCCAGCAAAGCTTGGCTAATCATGCCTTCTTTAAACATGTTCAGCAGTCTTGTTTCACGGCGCTCAACGGCCCGCCCAGGATTGCTTAATGGGTTGCAGGTAGAAGGGCAAGGTAACAGGGAGATCATCATTGCAGCCTCGGCGAGGCTCAATTCATTTGCCGGCTTACCGTAATAGACGAACGCAGCAGCACCAATGCCGTCGGCGCCCGCGCCAAAATAAATGGTATTTAGATACAGTGCGAGAACCTCTTCTTTGCTTAGCTCTCGTTGTATTTGCAATGCAAACGGTATTTCCTTGAATTTACGCAAATAAACATTGTCACTATCGAAGGATATGTTGTTTGCCAGTTGCATGGTGATAGTGCTGCCGCCACCGAGGTTTACGCCACGGATAAAACCATAGAAACCCCTGAATAAAGCCTGGATATCAACGCCGGGGTGGGAGTAAAAGCGCACATCCTCAGTCGCGATGAGCGCATTGATCAGCACATTGGGTATTTCTTCAAAATTTACCGGGTTTCTGCGATTGCCAATTTCATCTATGAGTTTGTTATCTGCTGTGTAAATTCGCAAAGGAGTTTCAAGCTGCACGTTTTTGTAGGTTTCAGCAGAAGGAAGTAGTGGAGCCAGGTACAAATAGGCCGCAGCCGCCACCATACAGGCGCCCATTAGAATGATAGTCCCCAATAGGCCTGTCCATTTCAGATAATTGTGGTAAATTTTAGCCACTTAACAAACCGCTTATTTGGGTTAAAACTATAACCTTGTTTACAATGTACTGTATCCATAACCGATTATATAATCGGGATACACATTAACTAGTATTAAATTGACTAGGAAAAAAGGAATTATTATACACCTGAACCATAATAGTAAGCGGATAGTAAAGAAACAACTGACAGCTAAACCTTCCGGCACCAACTGATTAGTGATTATTA
>CAVOCG010000014.1:0-31304 GCA_963694095.1 Gammaproteobacteria bacterium | reverse complement strand
GATTTACAGCGAAACGCTTACTAACGATGCGGAAAAAAGAACCGTTAGCAATGAAGATATTATTAACGTGCGCCGGGGGGGATATGAATTTTATCTTTACCAACGATCGCTTGTATCAGATAGTTTTAATTACGTCGTTCTTTACGTTGGTTTAAGCTTGGCGGCAATCGTCTTGTTTTTTAACTATTTCATGGTTAATAAATTATTAGACCCTGTGCGCTTGCTAAAACGTGGGGCAGAAATAATCCGACAGGGAGATTTGGGTTATCGAGTAGTTAGTAATCGCCAGGACGAGCTGGGTGAGTTAACTGTGAGTATTAATGGCATGGCTGATTCATTACAGTCAATGCTTGAAGCGAAGCGACAATTACTTTTAGCAATTAGTCATGAACTCCGAACGCCTATAACCAAAGCGAAACTGCGACTTGAATTCATGCCCCCAAGTGTTGAAAGAGAGAGCTTGCGTGGAGACCTTAATGAAATCGACTTGCTTATCTCCGACTTATTAGAAGCAGAACGGCTAAATAGTGAGCATTCGGTGTTGGTTGCCGAGTCGGTGCAATTTGTAGAGTTCACCGATACCGTTCTTGAACAATTTGGTTCCTATACCGGGGGCTTAACACTAATTAAGCCTGAACAAGACGGGGCAGTCGAGATCGATAAGCTGCGGGTGCGATTGCTTATTACAAACTTACTCAACAATGCAATTCGGCATGGCAAAGACAAGCCCATAGACGTGGATATTTCATTCTCAGGGAAAAGTGTATTTCTGAAAGTTATAGATCGTGGTGAGGGTATCCCTGAAGAGCATCTGTCAAATATTAGCGAACCATTTTATCGTGCCGATAGCTCCCGGCAAAGAAATACCGGTGGTTTTGGCCTGGGCTTGTATCTATGCAAATTAATTGCCCAAGCCCACGGTGGTGAATTAATCATTAGCAGCAAAGTCGGTAAAGGCTCCGAATTCAAAGTCAGTTTGCCCTGCCAGATGCCTATCATACAACTGGAAGAATAGGCCGCTTTAGGTCAAGCAGAAACCGTGTGCACTAATTGCATGTGTCCTAGACTTTGCGTCGAGCCCGCATATATCCTGCTACTAAAACAAGAATTGACAGTAGCAAAGGAACCAGCCATGTATTTACAGCTTTCAACGTAGTGCCCAGCCTTTCAATATCTGCGTTCAACTGAAACTGGACATCACGCAATCGGCGCCTAGTTTCCAACATCTCCTGGTTAAAACTATCTATTTCGACTCGCGCTTCTGGTGTGATTTGTCCGAGAGGCTCGCCATCCGGGCCCTGATTAAGAGTTGCAATCTGACTTTCAGTTTCAGCCAGGCTTTCCATTAATTCAGCCTCCTGTTCCCGCAAACGGTCATCTGCCTCTCGCTGCAAACCTATTACCCGGGTAAACGGCCGGGAATAACGACCACGGCTCCGAATACTTACCAGGTCTGCCCCGCCACTTAAATTGTCCAGTGCGTTCACCACTACATCGCCATTATTGGCAAACGGCTGGGGTATACGCTGCCCAAGGAATTGTGCGACCTGCACCCATAAGCGATCACCCAACAAATCGGTATCAGCAAAAACCAGTATATTCACTTCACCGTTGGAACTTGAGATATGCTCAACTATCGGCGCTTCTTCTACTGCCTCTTCCGGTTCAGAGTCTTGAGCAACATCCGAGCCAGCATCGGGCTCCTCTTCTTCAGCCGGTGGCGATGGCGCGCCAGCTGGAAATGCGGATTCGATAATCCCGGTAACACGCGCTGCAATGGTGAAGCGACTGTTGGTTGATTCAAAGTCATCAAACAGAATCGAAGGGTCAGTTACATCTTCAAATAATCCTGCGTCCATCATCATGGCATTGCTTGATGATTGAATTAACGGTTCGAAATTGGTGCTAGCCCCTTCGGCAGCACTTATGGCGCCGGTTGAAGACAGATTGATGGTTTCCAGGGCGCTGGTAACAATGTCATCCGGCGCCAGACCGAGCCTTTGCACACCGATCATACTCAAGTGAGCAATCGGTCGCTCACCTTGTCCCATCGTCACCCGCAGCGCAAAGTCGCTATCAGTTAGCACTTTTCCACTGTCATAGGCGATGCCCCAGCGATCCAACAAACCCGGCAGATCAGAACTCATGCCTGCTGGGATCATAGTTCCCTGTGGCGATCTGGACACCAGCGAGTCGGCACTTGGATCCAGAAATACCATGGCTTTACCGCCACGTAACACATGCTGGTCAATTGCATAGATCATCTGTTCAGACCATTCCTGGGGGTGAACGATCATCAATATATCTATTTCTTCATCAATCACATTGGCGGTTACATCAACCCGCCTGACTTCGTATAGCTGGCGGATTGTATCCATGATTAACCAGGATCCAGAAGGCTGCCCAGTCGCTGGATTAAAGCCACCATCGATATCCAACTCGGTCAATAACCCGACAATTTGCCTGTCCGAATCTCCTACCTTGGTAACCAGCTTCATGAATTCGTATTCGAGAAATTGTTCTTGATCAGGACGAATCAAAGGTAATGCCTCGGAAACAGGCAAACCAGGAACAAGTTCGCTGCCTTCTGCCTCGGTAACTACTAGGCCGAAATAAACTCTTTCACCACCCTGGCTAACAGGAACTGGTGTGATACCGAACTGCGTTGCTAAATCCTCTTCCTCTGAAAACGGTGCTGGATCAATAATGCGCATGGTGAGCCTGCCATTGCTGGCTAATACGATTTCGCGCAACAATTCCTGTATGCGTGTGCCAAAATTTCTGAGTTGAGGCACATCCTCAGTAGCGCTTTCAGAATAGAAGAACAACAATTCGATCGGCTTATCCAGACTGGAAACTATGTTGCGAGTACCATCGGACAGAGAAAATAGACCATCTTCAGTAAGGTCGATCCGCAGGCTAGGCAACATACTAATAATCGCAACGGAAAAAAGGAGTACTACCGCGATTGCAATAAGACCTGCCGTTGAAAATAAAGGCTTAACTTTCATTTTTATACTCTCTAACTCTCAGCTATTTCTTTAATGGGCTTTTCTGATTTCAATTACTACGCCGCTAGCTAATAGCCAGGCAGAAATAAATACAGCGAAAAACAGGAAATCGCGAATGTCTAAAACACCTTTGGCGATGGAATCGTAGTGGGTCAAGAAACCCATGGCTGAAAACGCGTCTACAAAAAACTGAGGCACCCATTGCGGAAATGCATTGAGAAGTATAGGTGACCCCATAATGACAAATAGAAAACAAATACTTACTGTCAAGATAAAAGCGATAACAGAATTTTTGGTACAGGCTGACATGCAGGAACCAATTGCAAGAAAACCGCCTGCCATGAACCAGCTACCAATATAGGCGGCAACAACAACACCGTTGTCTGGATCTCCCAGATAATTAACTGTGATCCAAATCGGGAATGTGAGCAGCAGTGCAATGCCGGTTAATCCCCATGCTGCCAGAAATTTTCCTATTACAGCATCGGACAACTTTATAGGAAGCGTTAACAATAATTCAATCGTTCCTGTCTTGCGTTCATCAGCCCATAGCGTCATGGCAATAGCTGGCACCATAAACAAATACAGCCAGGGGTGAAAGCTAAAAAATGGCAATAGATCAGCTTGACCGCGCTGATAAAACCCACCCAGATCAAAGGTAAAAACCCCGTTTGATATCAGAAAAATTACAATGAAGACATAAGCCAGCGGCGTTGAAAAATAGCCGGCTAGCTCTCGCCTGAATACGATTCCCATATTTCCCACAATTAGCCTCCTACCTGAGCGCGTTCGGTTACGGCTCTAAAAACGTCTTCCAACTGCCCTCTGCTGACATGAAACTCTGAAACCGGCCACTGCATCTCTTGAGCTAACTCTGATACGGCGGAAAAAATCGGCTTGCCTTCGCTGGCAAGAATCGTGAAGTGTAATTCGTCAGAGCTGTCCTGCTCTACACCCATCGATCCTGAAAGTTTAGCCAAGTCAGCAACAAGATCGTATTTCTTGTTTAATCTGATACTAACAGCGTGATGATATTTTGATTGTGATTCGAGGTCGGCAGGTGTTCCATCAGCGACGATCTTGCCTTCAGAAATAATGATGGCACGGCTGCAAACCGCCGTAACTTCTTCGAGAATATGTGTTGAAATAACAACAATCTTGTCTTTGGCAAGATTCTTTATTAGCTCTCTGACATGATGTTTCTGATTTGGGTCCAGCCCGTCAGTGGGCTCATCCAAAATCAGCACCTTAGGATCATGCATAATTGCCTGCGCCAAGCCCACCCTGCGTTTAAAACCTTTGGATAAAGTATCGATAGTCTGGTGTGCGACCGAGCTTAACGCAACCTCGCTTACAACATAATCTACCCGTCTGGTAATCTCGTCTCCGCGATAGCCACGAATCTGAGCCACAAAGTTCAGAAACTCCGTCGTCGTCATGTCGCCATATGAAGGGGCTCCCTCGGGGAGGTAACCAATCAGGGACTTGACTGCCATTGGATTTTCGCTGATATCGAAGCCATCAACCTTAACCGTCCCGGAGCTGGCAGCGAGAAATCCAGTGATAAGTTTCATCGTAGTGGACTTGCCGGCACCATTGGGGCCCAGAAAGCCCAAGACCTCACCTTCACTCACATTGAACGTGAGGTCGTCGACAGCAATAACCTGTTCAAATTTTTTCGTTAGCTGGTTAATTTCAATCATAGTTACTGATTCTTCTCTGTTTTGTTCGATAACCCATAAATACGTTGTGCAATAAGCAAATTGCGCTCTATTGCAAAATTTGATCGGCAAATATAGGCGCACTGATGGGAAATTTCAAGACGCGATACGATAAGCTGGGATAAATTACCAGTTACCTGGAGTTTTATGCCGCCATTTCGTGCCATGGCAATGAAATTCGACCTGTGTTTAGTCTAGATTCAGCGTTATAATCCATTGCTATTTTGAAACTAAGCCGTGACGTCTGTTAATGAAACGAATTGTCAGCATTGCACTAATCGCCATAATCACATCAGGTTTGACCTGTTGTGGCCAAAAAGGTCCTCTCAAACGTGCGGATCAGGCTGGTCTTTTCCTCACTATTCGCTAAAAATTCATTATTTTAGTGACTTAATCAGGTGGAGTCATATGGATCACTTTAACTACAAGGATAATATTCTCTTCGCGGAAGATGTGCCCGTGACCGACATTGTCAGGGATCACGGTACGCCCTGCTTTATATACTCCCGCGCTACGCTGGAACGCCATTTTAACGCCTATCAGGAAGCGTTGAGCGGCGTACCCAACCTGATATGTTATGCAGTGAAAGCCAATTCCAATCTCGCGGTCATTAATGTACTAGCTCGTTTCGGTGCCGGATTCGATATCGTATCAGGTGGCGAACTGGAAAGGGTTCTCATGGCCGGCGGCAGTCCCGACAAAATAATTTTTTCAGGGTTGGGCAAAACAAGCTCGGAAATTGAACGCGCTTTAACCGTCGGCATTCATTGTTTCAATGTGGAATCGGAAGCGGAGCTCGAGCGTATCAATGAGATCGCGGCCAAACTAGGCAAGCAAGCAGCAATCTCTCTGCGCGTTAATCCGGACATTGATGCCCAGACTCATCCTTATATTTCAACCGGGCTGAAAGAAAACAAATTCGGTATTGCAAGTGATAGAGCAGTCGAGGTTTACCAGAATGCCGCGAGCATGCCTAATTTGAAAATAATTGGAATCGATTGCCATATCGGATCGCAACTCACTTCCCTCGCACCGTTTCTAGACGCCATAGACCGACTACTGGAAATGGTGGATCAGCTCGCTATCATGGGAATTGAATTGAGTCATCTGGATATAGGAGGAGGCCTTGGTGTAAATTACCAAAACGAAACGCCGCCTCAACCAAAAGATCTTGCAGTGGCTATAAGTGAAAAATTAGGGAGTCGCAAGCTAAAGCTGCTAATGGAGCCAGGGCGTTCCATTGCCGCAAATGCCGGAATTTTCGTAACCCGAGTCGAATTCATTAAATGTACTGAGCACAAGAATTTCGCGATAGTCGACGGTGCCATGAATGATTTATTACGCCCCGCACTCTATGGCGCCTGGCAGGAAATTATTCCGGTGCAATCCAGCAAAGGCGATTCGCTTGTCTATGATGTTGTGGGCCCCATATGCGAGTCAGCGGATTTTCTAGGAAAAGAACGTTCGCTTTGTATTGCGCAAGACGATTTCCTGGCTGTACGCGCCGCTGGCGCCTATGGCTTTGCTATGAGCTCAAATTATAATTCACGAAACAGAGCTGTTGAAATAATGATTGATGGCGAAACTGTGCATTTAGCCCGCAGAAGAGAAACCCTTGAAGACCAGGTCAGGCTTGAGTCCTGTCTGCCGACGTAGATAGAGGTACACAAAACCCAGTAATACTGATTGGCGAATTAATTATGCGAATTCCTTTTACAAAAATGCATGGCTTGGGCAATGACTTTATGATGCTAGATCTCGTAACGAACGAGATTACGCTCGAGCCTGGGCAAATAAATCAGCTAGCTAACCGAAGAACCGGAGTGGGATTTGATCAGCTATTACAAATTAGACCTCCCAGTGAGCCTGGAGTGGATTTTGATTACCGAATCTTCAATGCCAATGGTACTGAAGTGGAGCATTGTGGCAATGGGGCACGTTGTTTTGCCCAATATGTTTTAGAAAAAGGTTTAACAGAAAAAAATTCGATTGCTGTCAAAACTGTTAATCGCACATTAAATTTAACACGGGAAGCAGATGGTCAGTTCACTGTGGACATGGACGTACCCGCTTTTTTACCGGCGGCGATTCCATTCTTTAATGATGAGCAAAATTCAATTTATTCCAGGATCATTCAGATAAATGAAGAAGAATCCGAGATTAAATTTTGCGCTTTATCAATGGGGAACCCCCATGCAGTCATAATAGTGGAAAACCTGGCAGCTACCGATGTTAGCGGTATCGGCAAAGCATTGGGAAAGCACCCAGATTTTCCCGAAGGCGTTAACGTCGGATTTATGCAGATAATTGATCGGGAACACGTCAAATTGAGAGTCTTTGAACGTGGCGCAGGTGAGACTCTCGCCTGTGGTACCGGAGCATGCGCGGCTGTTGCTGCTGGTTGCCTAAGAGGTTTGTTAGATGATACCGTCACAGCCGATCTGTTGGGTGGGAAACTCACAATATGTTGGAAACAAAATGGTTCATCGGTGTTTATGAGCGGCCCGGCTAACACTGTCTATGAAGGGACAATCCAAATATGAGTAATGATGCCTCGACAGCAGAACAAGTTGATGTCCAGAAGTTCAACGCTGAAGATGTTGCTGAGTACTTGCGCCAGAATCCTGACTTTTTTATAAGCCAGGGAGAGCTGTTGGCGGATCTATCATTACCTCACGAAAGCGGAAAAGCTATTTCTTTATTAGAACGCCAAGTTAAAATATTGAGAGATAGGAGTATCGAAGCCAGACAAAAGCTTAATAATTTGTTGGAAAATGCCCGTGAAAATGATCAGCTTTTTGATACCACTCGCAATCTGGTACTTGCCCTACTTAGAGCCAGAGGCGTAACCGAACTAGCAAACGTTACACAAGACCAACTAAGAAATCATGCCAATATAGATGTCTGTGAGATTATTTTTATCAAATACGATGGATTAAAACTATCGAACTCGATTCGCACTGATTCGTATGATAATTTAAAACAAAATTTCACTGGCGTTTTCAGGCTTAAGCGAACTCACTGTGGCGAATTAACTGACAACCAGCTTAAATATCTATTTCCAACGAATAGTGAGTCGATACAATCAATAGCTCTGTGCCCGGCGACTAGCAATAATGAAGTTGTCGCACTAATCGCATTTGGCAATCAGTCTGAAGGCTACTTTAACATCAATCTGGACACCCTCTTTCTCGATTTCATCGGTCAGGTTGTCGGAGCCGTCTTGGGCAAAGAGTTTGCCAACTCTGCTCAGAGTTCTTCTGAGGAAGACTCCGAATAAAATTGTAGCCTCTCACACCATCTAAATAAAATAGATGGCCCACGCGCAATACAGATAAAGCCGCTGCGGCTAACTTCCTGATTAATAAACCTGCAAAATCCGACACAATAAACGTTGTAGCATTACGCTATTTGTATTTAAATGGCCGGCCAGTATCAACGCTCGTTTCTGTTTCTTGTTCAAGCTCGATGTATACGCTTTTGAAAAAGCATCGGCCTGAACCGCAACGTCCTTCAGGTGTTTATTTGGAGACGCCCTAAACAACTTCGTAATAAATAATCCACTAAATGGTGTTGACCTAGTATATTTTTTTGCCCCGATTGTATTACTGCCGTGTTGCCTGTAATGAATCAATGGCTTATCAATGAATGCGATTTCGCCAAAAGCAGAGGCGGTCAGAGCAAACCACCAATCATGCATGATCGCGTCTTGGTGCATGGGCAGGGACTTTTCCGCTAACGCCCTGTTTATCATGGCTGTGCACCCGGTTACAAGGTTAATTAGAATAAGCTGCGAAAATCGATTTCTATTAATTTTCAGCCCTTGATAGCGAATGAACGATTCGGCAATCTCCTCTCCCGATGCCGAAATTACCGATAAATCACTATGAATCAGTATGGGAATGTTGTTGCGCCCTTTTTCGCGCTTTTGCATTAAGTTCACTGCGGTTTCTATTTTGCTCTCAAACCACACATCATCTTGATCACAAAACATCATATAGTAGCTTGTAAGCCCAAGTTGATTTTTGTTGTTCAATACATAGTTAACAAGATACGAGAAACTGGCGCTAGCGCCCATATTATTTCCGTCTTTTTTTACCACATGGAAATAATTCGGATATGCCGATTGATAGTGAAGTAATAGCTGCATAGTTGAATCACTAGAGCCATCATCTCTTATTATGACAATAAAATTTTGATAAGACTGATTGAGGATTGAATCCAGCTGTTCAGCTAAATACTTGTCTCCATTATATGTGGACAACAAGATGGCTACTTGAGGATTCTTATCCATCGGCGATCAACTCAAGGACCGGGCATCTCGAATACCTGAACTAATATTCTGCCAATACTGTTTACGTTCGCTGGAAGAAATGAATAACCAGCTTGCCTTAATTGTAAAACGTATTATATCCCGCAATACCCAACCAATGGGGGCATATGCAGCACGGTAAAGATGGGTTCTATTTCGACTGGAGTAATAGGTTCGAGAGGGATTATGCTGCGCTATAATTCCAGCGCGTACCAACGAACTTACGCTTCTCTCACCGATGGCATGATACAGCACGGCTTCATCTGTACCGACCAAGTCAAAGCCTTTTGATTTCGCACGAAAGCACCATTCTAAGTCAACATTGTCAATAAAATAGGATTCTTTCATTGCACCAATTTCTTCAATATATTCCAGTGATAACAATGACCCTGAGGTAATCAGAAAGTCTGCGACGAAATGCGATTTACTCCCGACGAAGTATCTGTCCGACCGAAACATAAACCGATTAAATAATTTGAATGGAGTCTGGCGCATCGACTGTGGATTTATAATTCGCGGCCCTAGAGCAGCTATTTTATTCGGGCCCAGTTTCTCGGCTTTTTCGTAAGCTTTTATCATCCTGTCTATAAACAGATCGCAGAGGCTACTATCCTGATCAAATAGGAAAACATAATCGTAATCGTTTTCGATTGCCTGATTGATACCGATATTAATTGCTTTGGCCAAGCCTTCGTTCTCAGTTAGACGTATCAAGTCTTTGCAACGCTCATAAACTACAATAGATTCGCAAAGGTCATCGAGGCCTGCCGATTCATTGTCAATGACAATAAAGTCAGTTTCCTTATTCAGCTGCCCCAGTAGTTTAAGTAAAGCGGTTATATCCGGATTGTAGGTAACCACTACTGCGCAGCTTTTTCTGTCTAAGAAATCGGTCAAAGCACCTGGTTCTCGAATTGATCACTATATATTGTCTGGCACTTCTAAAAAAATTCTAATACGAGCTGGTTCTTTCTCCGCTAATGCCAGGAAATAGAAGATTGAAATCACCCCAATAGCCAGCCCAACAACAACGCCTGCATCTACAATACCACGCCAGGGTTGTGGCAGTAATCTAGCAATTATAACAAAACAGATAATCATAATGGTCAGCCCGATTGATAAGATTTTCCTTCTATTCGTTGCATGGATGTAACCCATACAAAACAGGGGGGCCAGAATTATATGTAATAGTTGTGGGTGCGTTCGAAGGTAGGAGGCCCTCGCGACCACTCGGGGTGCGAAGCCGCGGTGAAATCCTTTATATCCTTCGGCATAGGCCATATAGACAATAGAAAACGCCAGTGCAAACCAGTGCAAAACTCCCAAAGTCATGTTTTCCAACGCCAGCGCCATCGGTGCAAGTCTGTATATTGCGAACATGAGCAGTAGCAGAACACCACCTATACCCCAAGCAAACCCTAATAGTCTCAAAGCTAAACACCATTTCTGAACAAAGCACCGTATTATAACGGCATATTGGCATATACCAAGTCATGCGTGACAACTAGCCCATGATATCTGATTTTGGTCACGTCGATTCTGCTGATAAAGTGAGATATCATCAGTATTGGCTAGCACATAGCCTGAAAAGCTTAATGTATTGATCATGAGATACGTCTAATAAGTACATGCAATAGGTACGGGAATACCAAAATGAATGTGAAGGTCGGTGTGGTAATGGACCCTATCGAGTCCATAGTAGTTCAGAAAGACACCACGCTAGCGATGCTGCTGGCGGCTCAGGAAAGAGACTGGATACTCTACTACATGTCGCAAAGCGACTTGTACATGGATCAGGGTGTAAGCAGGGCGACTATGAAGACATTGTCTGTGCGAGATGATCCAGCTGATTGGTTCAGCTATAGCAGTGATGTGGATATGGCACTTACTGAGCTTGATGTCATTCTCATGCGCAAGGACCCACCTTTCGATACTAATTACATCTACTCTACCTATCTGCTAGAGCAAGCCCACCGGAATGGGACACTTGTTGTCAATAATCCCCAAAGTTTAAGGGATTGCAATGAAAAATTGTTCGCTACTCAATTCCCTGAGTGCTGCCCGCCGTTAATCGTAAGCGCCCGTGCTGACAAATTGAAGTCATTTCATGAGCAGCATCAAGATGTAATATTTAAACCCCTGGATGGTATGGGAGGCGCCTCTATTTTTCGGATACGAGAGAATGATCCAAACCTGAGCGTCATCATTGAGACACTGACTTTGGACGGCAAGCAACAAATTATGGCGCAGCGCTTTATTCCCGAAATTGACAAAGGTGATAAACGAATTCTTTTAATAGATGGTGAGCCCGCGCCCTACTCCCTGGCTAGAATTCCAATGTCGGGTGAAACAAGAGGCAACCTGGCCGCAGGGGGTAGCGGAGTAGCGCAGGAATTGAGTGACCGCGATCGGTGGATTTGTGATCAAGTCGCTCCGGTTGCAAAGGCAAAGGGGTTGCTCTTCGTCGGGCTTGATATTATTGGCGACTACCTAACAGAAATAAACGTGACTAGCCCAACTTGCGTAAGAGAAATAGATCGCGCTCGGAAAACAGACATAGCCGGCGACCTAATGGACTGTATTTTAGGGCATCTAGGCCGCTAATTTATTATTGGCTTAATGATTGAGGGCAATGAATGATGGCTACCGACGACGATCTTTCTAAGGAACGTTTCGGCTTCACTGTGTTTCTGTCGGCCTGCTTTCATGCCATTGTTATACTTGGTGTGGGTTTCACTTATCTGGAAGAAACCGATAGTGCAATCGCTATAGAGATTACGTTGGCGCAATACCAAAGTGATGTCGTGCCAGATGATGCGGATTTCCTCGCACAAGAAAACCAGGTCGGAAGTGGAACGCTGGACAGTAAAGCCGCTCCCAGCACTCCGTTCGATTCCGAGTTCAATGACGATGATATCCAGGAAGTGTTACCCGTTCCGCAAACTTCCGAGCGCGATAATGAGATTGAAGTGCCAGATGAAGCTGTTGTAAGCTCTACTAACAATGACGCGCAGACTCAACCATTTACAGAACAAAGTGTTCCGGAACCGGATTCCCTTCGAGCTGATCAATCGAGCCAGGATGCAATTAGCCTTTCCATAGCAAGTCTAAAGGCGCAGTTGGATTTACAAAGACAAGCTTATGCAAAACGCCCGAGAAAATACACAATTTCATCTGCCTCAACAAAGAAAAGTCAGGACGCTCTTTATTTGGATAACTGGCGAAAACGGATTGAAACGATAGGTAATCTGAATTATCCCGAGGCGGCTCGGCGACAACAACTTTATGGTAGCTTAAGATTGCTGGTCTCTATACTGCCGGACGGTAATGTTGAACGAATTAGAATATTGCAATCATCAGGTCAGAGCATCCTGGATCATTCGGCATTGGAAATTGTTCAGTTGGCGGCGCCGTTTCAACCTTTCCCAGATGAACTTAAAAAGACCGTAGATATTCTGGAAATAATTCGAACTTGGCGTTTTCATGAGAAAACCGGATTAACCAGCTACTAATCCGTAGAGGGAATTAATTAATGCAATACCAAATTTTTCAAAAAACCGATTCATTGAAAAAATATGCGAGCTAAAGAACACAGGGTTATGACTACATCTGATAATGCATATTTTCTTGAAGATCAATTTCTGATCGCTATGCCGCAGATGACAGATCCTTATTTTGCTAATACCGTAACCTATTTGTGGAAACACAATAAAGAAGGCGCATTGGGAATAGTAATCAACAAACCTCTACACGCCAGTGTCGCAGATATATTCGACGAACTGGAAATTGTATGCCCTGATACAAACACGCTGTTTCAGCATCAGAAAGTACTAGCAGGAGGGCCGATCGAGCGCAACAAAGGCTTCATCATTCACGACTCGCCTCAATTCTGGGAGTCTTCAGTCTGTATCACGCCCACGCTTAGCGTTTGCACCTCTAAAACCATACTGCAGGATATCGCGACAGGCATAGGGCCTGAGAACTATCTAATTGCATTGGGATGTGCCGGGTGGGAGGCAGGGCAGTTAGAACAGGAAATTAGCGACAATGGCTGGCTCACCATGCCGGCAAATACCGAGCTGATTTTTTCCCAAGAATATGATCAAAAGACTACTAAAGCGGCTGCCTTACTGGGAATCGAACTTCACAACCTATCGCCAGAAGCAGGCCACTCCTGAGTAAGATAGTTTATTATAGATAAACAATGACCCTTGAACCGTTTCCTGTAAATAGAAGCACACCATTAGCCATCCTCGCCTTTGACTTTGGAACTAATCGCATTGGGGTTGCTTTTGGACAAAGTCTTACTGGAACCGCCAGCACAGTGTGTGTGCTCAAGGCCAAAGATGGGGTGCCTGATTGGAATCAAATTTTAAAGCTCATCCAAGTGTGGAACCCAGACGCTTTTTTAGTCGGTTTGCCCTACAGCATGAATGGCAGTGAAAGTGAGATGCTTGTACGAGCACAAAAATTTGGAAATCGGCTAAATGGCCGGTTCCACAAACCCTGTTTTGGTATCGACGAACGCCTATCGTCAATGGAAGCGAGGGAACAGTTTTTCACCTCCAACACTAACCCAAAAAAAAGAGCTGCCATAGATGATGTGGCAGCTCAGATTATTCTTGAGAATTGGTTCAATGAGCTAAGGCAGGCAACCAAGCTCTAAGTAAGTTTGAATTTAGTTCCGATGTCATGAACCATTTGCGCAAGAGAGAATCAGCTTAAAGTTTTCGGTTTAGAAATTCTCCGGCATCTTGCCCTTTAGCTTCGCATCCTCTCTGCTTACCATTCCTGTGGCCACAAGTTCCTTCAAGCATTGATCCAGAGTTTACATTCCCACCGAAGCACCAGTTTGAATTGCGGAATACTTTTGTGCGACGAATCTCTCCGTCCACGCACATAAGCGTTGGCATACCAGCGGTTATACACTAAAGCCTGTAATTCCGGAATATCCATCAATGATTCCTTTACAAGTATTATTAGGAAGCCTCTAACTGATTAATCAGGGACTTCTTAATTCTTATTATTTGGCAGCTGTAGGGCTAGCCAATAATGTAAACCTCGCCTATAGTACCCTAGCTTTTTCCAATATCCCGACGCAGACAGAGCCTCGAAGTGAAAAATACGTGTCCAGCATAGCAGATAATATTGCCTCGGTTTGTGGGCGGATTCGTCATTTAGACGAGCAATATGAGCGCACTTCAAATTCCGTAAAGCTGTTAGCCGTTAGCAAAAGGCAGGATTCCAGTAAGCTACGTGAGGTCTTCGCCGCCGGAATAGATGATTTTGGCGAAAACTACCTGCAAGAAGCTTTGCTTAAAATGCGTCAACTAAGCGATCTCGATATAATTTGGCATTTTATTGGGCCAATACAGGCGAATAAGACCAGAGGACTGGCAAAAAATTTCCAATGGGTTCACAGCGTAGACCGGGCAAAAATAGCCCATAGACTGAGTGAGCAGCGACTTGCCAATAAACCACCACTTAATATCTGTGTCCAGGTGAACCTGTCAGGGGAAAAATCCAAGTCCGGGACATCTCTGACACAAGCGGAAGCCCTATGCGATGTCATAGAGGCGCTGCCGCGCATACAGCTACGCGGATTGATGGCCATACCAGAGGCACTATCTCACAACCAGCAGCAGAAACAGTGTTTTGCTAGTCTGGCCGAAGAGTTTCACCGCCTAGCACCACGCTATTCCTGTTTTGATACACTATCCATGGGCATGAGTGGTGACTTTGAGGCGGCCATTGCAGAAGGTTCAACCTTGGTCAGAATTGGAACTGCTGTATTTGGTCCACGCACAAGTTAATGCTCCAACGGCGTTTTTAGAAACAAATTACTCAGAGCGTAATCAAATACGCTAGAATAGAGCACTTAAGGATTCTGCGAACAAGTCTCATTCACAGAGCGTTGTTTATGGGGTTCCTGGCTACAATAACTGTAAACCGGGAGACAGTTTGGAAAGCAAGAATATTGGTTTTATCGGGGCTGGCAATATGGCTAGTAGCCTGATTAGTGGACTACTCAAGCAAGGTGTCGCAGTGGACAATTTGTGGGCCGCGGATATCGACTGCGATAAGCTTTCGCAGTTGACCAGCTCTACTGGAATTCGTTCAGCCACATCGTCTGAAATTGCCGCATCGGCTGATATCATATTGCTAGCAGTTAAACCTCAAGTCATGAAGCAGGTATGTCTAGCTCTTCAAGACGATTTCGCAGGCCATTCGTGCTTGTTGATTTCAATAGCAGCTGGGATTTCAATACCTCATTTGCAAGCTTGGTTAGTAGGCAGCGCTGCAAACAAAAATTGTGCCATTGTCAGGTGCATGCCAAATACGCCCGCCCTGGTGGGGGAAGGCGCCACCGCCCTGTTCGCAAGCCCAGAGGTAAATGCGGAACAAAGAGGGTTAGCCGAGCAAATACTATCTGCTGTAGGATTAAGTGTGTGGGTAGAAAAGGAAGCGGATATCGATATCGTAACGGCTCTTTCCGGTAGTGGTCCCGCCTATTTCTTCCTGTTAATGGAAGCTATGCAGGTTGCGGCAGCGGAAATGGGGCTTGATAAGACAATCGCCAAAAAACTAACTTATCAAACAGCGTTGGGAGCGGCGAATTTAGTAATGGCTAGCAGCGAAGATACCGGCGAACTTCGTAGAAAAGTAACATCACCCGGCGGCACTACAGAGCAAGCAATTACTACTTTTGAATCTGGTGATTTTAGAGGCCTGGTGAGAAAGGCATTATTTGCCGCACAAACTCGCTCAGTCGAGCTGGCAGCAGAATTTGGAGACAAAAATGGAAGCAATAACTAATTCGGCAACCTTCTTAATTAGCTCTCTGGGAACACTTTACGTGTTGGCTGTTCTATTACGATTCCTCCTGCAAATTGCTCACGCCGATTTCTACAACCCTTTGTCGCAAGCAGTGGTAAGAATTACCAACCCATTGGTGAAGATCTTTCGTACATTTATTCCAAGTTACAAAGGAATCGATTTTCCAATATTGATTCTAGCATTTACGCTAGAGGCTGCGGCGCTGTGTTCGTTGGTTCTACTCTATGGCGGCTCAATTCCAAGTATTACTACAATTGTCACTCTAACCCTAGCTGGAATAGTATTATTTATAATCAATATTTATTTTTACGCAATCATTGCATCAATTATCATGTCGTGGATCATGATGTTTTCTGGAAGCACCAACCCACATCCGATTCTTCATCTCATCTGGCAATTAACAGAACCTGTTATGTCTCCGATAAGAAAAATTATTCCTCCTATGGGTGGCTTAGATATTTCGCCTATATTCGTATTTCTTGGGCTGCAACTAGCACGAGGGTTTGTGGAAGCATCTTTTTCCATTTCCGGAGCAGAACGAGTTGTACTCCTTGGAATTTAAAACTGCATATGGAATATTGAATGCGCGATACCCAGCCCAAAGCCATAATTTCTACATTAATTGTTATGTACAATCGAAAGCAAGTTAGAACAGTATCGTTGGTGTTTTTGACGATCAACTTAAGGTTCGAATAACCACAGCCCCAACCGATGGCAAAGCTAACAAGCACTTAATTCAATTTCTGGCTAAAGAGTTCAATATTGTCCAAAATCGAATAAGTATTGTGAAGGGCCAGAATAGCCGGCATAAGAAAGTATGTATAGAAGACCCAGACTATTTGCCTGAGTTTATGGCATCGCTACCCAATCAAGCAGGACAAGCTGACAGCATCAATTAAAAATGACAAACAGTAACTCTTCAGAATCCGTTGGTCTGGTAACACCGCAAGTGTTGCATTTCAACGAACCTATCACGCTTCGAAGTGGCAAAGTGCTGCCCGAGTATGACTTGATTATTGAAACTTACGGCACCTTAAATGCCGACAAGAGCAATGCTATTTTAGTCTGCCATGCACTGAGTGGAGATCATCACGCTGCGGGATATCACAGCGATGACGACGAAAAACTAGGGTGGTGGGATCAATGCATTGGTCCGGGAAAGGCCATTGATACCAATTTGTTTCACGTGGTGAGCCTGAATAATTTAGGGGGGTGTGCTGGCAGCACCGGCCCAGCTTCGATCAACCCGGAAACCGACAAATATTATGGTCCGGATTTTCCAGTCGTTACTGTAAGAGATTGGGTTAAAAGCCAGGCAACCTTGTCTGATCGCCTAGGCATCGACAAATGGTTAGCAATTGTTGGTGGCAGCCTGGGGGGGATGCAGGTATTAAGGTGGGCTATAAGCTATCCGGAGAGGTTACATCATGCGGTTACCATCGCAGCTGCACCAAAATTATCTGCCCAAAATATCGCGTTCAACGAAGTTGCCCGACATTCCATCACCAGCGACCCTGATTTTCACGATGGCCACTATCTGGAACATGGAACCTACCCAAAACAAGGTCTGATGCTGGCGAGGATGGTAGGGCATATAACCTATCTGTCTGACAGCGCTATGCGGGATAAGTTTGGCAAGATAGCTACGGAATTGGAATCCCGGGGAAACAACTTTGGAAGAGATTTGCGAACTGGCCAATTAAGCTTTGGCCTAAATGTTGATTTTCAAGTTGAAAGTTATCTCCACTACCAAGGTGAACGCTTTTCAAAAACCTTTGATGCTAATACGTATTTATTAATGACCAAGGCGCTGGATTATTTTGATCCCTCCGTTGATTATGAGGGCGATTTTTCAAGAGCTTTTGCCAAAAGCGAATGCAAATTTCTACTGGTATCATTTAGCACTGATTGGCGCTTCCCCCCCGAAAGAAGCAAGGAAATTGTGAACAGCTTGCTCAAAGTTGACAAAGATGTCAGCTATCTAGAAATCGACGCCGACCAGGGACATGATGGGTTCCTTCTGCCAATCCCACGCTACGTAAATGCATTATCTGTCTACTTAAGTCGCGCACACGCGGAGATTTGCCAATGATGCGTCCCGATTTGGAAATAATTCAAAATTGGATAGCGGCGGGCAGCCGAGTATTAGACCTGGGGTGCGGTGACGGCAGCTTATTGGATTTTCTAAAGAAGAATAGAGGGATTAAGGAAATGGGGCTGGAAATCGATCCAGCAAATATCTCGGAGTGCCTAGGGTTTGGTATCAACGTAATTGAGCAAAATCTTGATGATGGACTGGCTAATTTTCAATCTAATAGTTTTGATACAGTTCTATTGACTCAAACCCTACAAGCGCTGAGCAATCCAGACCTTCTAATAGAGGAAATGTTACGCGTCGGGGAGAACGGTATTGTAACATTCCCAAATTTTGGCAACTGGAAAAGTAGATTTTATCTTTCTACAAAGGGTCGTATGCCGGTTTCGAAATTTATGCCCTACAAGTGGTATAACACGCCCAACATTCACTTTTGTACCGTAAAAGACTTTGATGCACTTTGTGTCGAAAAAAATATTCGAGTGCTAACTCGCACTGTCGTGGATTCCCAGCACAAGGGAAACTGGTACATGAAAGCGTGGCCAAATTTTCTTGGTGAAATAGCTATTTACCATATCACTAGGAATTGAGTATTAACTACTATGGAACGAGTTGTATTAGCAAGTGGTAATGCCAAAAAATTAGTGGAGCTGGATGCTATTTTGAAAGAAAAAGATATCGAGTTGGTAGCGCAGTCAAATTATAATGTAAGCGAAGTGGAAGAAACCGGTTTAAGTTTTGTGGAAAATGCCCTTATTAAAGCACGGCATGCGAGTACGCAGACAAACTTGCCCGCCATTGCTGATGATTCTGGAATCGAAGTGGACTATCTAAATGGTGAACCTGGTATCTACTCAGCTAGATATGCTGGCGACTCCGGCACGCAAGCTGACAAAGCAAATAATAAGAAATTATTGACGGAACTCGATGGAGTGGTTGATGAAAAACGTACAGCTCGCTTTCAATGCGTCATCGTTTATATGCGTCATCCCAACGATCCAATGCCTCTGATATGTCAGGGCACCTGGGAAGGCAGTATCCTACGTGATGAAAAAGGTGCTAATGGTTTTGGTTACGATTCCCTGTTCTTTGTACCAACACATAAGTGTGCGTCTGCAGAACTCGCACCCGAAATAAAAAATTCATTGAGTCATCGGGGCCAGGCCCTAAGAAAACTTTTGCTATGCTGGAACTCCCACCACTAAGTCTCTATATACACATTCCATGGTGTGTTCGAAAATGTCCTTACTGTGACTTCAATTCACATGAATCACGAGGCGAAATTCCAGAACAAAACTATGTTAATGCACTGCTTAGTGACTTTCATCAGGAATTACCCCATTTTCAAAATCGGAAACTGCATTCCATTTTTATCGGTGGGGGCACCCCAAGCCTGTTTTCTGCCAAATCTATAGACACATTATTATCGGGTATAGAGAAGTGGGTGAAATTCTCCGATCGCATCGAAATAACTTTAGAAGCAAACCCAGGAACTGCAGACGCGAAAAAATTCACTGACTTTCGTAGTGCCGGTATCACTCGTTTATCGATTGGAATCCAAAGTTTCAACGATCAACATTTGCACACTTTGGGAAGAATACACAACGCCGCTGAAGCTCGACGGGCTATAGAAATCGCAAGGGAGGCCGGGTATGACAATTTTAACCTAGATCTCATGTATGGCCTGCCCCAGCAAAGCCCCTATGAGGCTGTCGATGATTTACTGGCAGCGTGCGAATTTGAACCGGCGCACTTGTCATGGTATCAGCTCACCATAGAGCCCAATACGGTATTTTTTAGCAGCCCACCAAACTTGCCATCAGAAAGCCGCGTGGAACGAATTAGGGAAAGCGGTATGGCGATCTTGTCGGAAAACGCTTACAAACAATACGAAGTATCGTCTTTTTCTAAACCATCGAAAGTATCTGCTCACAATATGAATTACTGGCAATTTGGAGATTACGTGGGCATTGGTGCAGGGGCGCACGGAAAACTAACCGATGCTAAAAGCAACCGTATACAACGAACCAGGAAAATCAAGCAACCAGACCAATATCAGGCAAGCAATAGCGAATATACGACGGAACAAAAGGAGATTGATGTAGACCAAAGGCCGCTCGAATTTCTAATGAACGCCTTGCGCTTGAAACAAGGGTTTTCAATCCGGCACTTTGAATCCCGTACCGGACTCCCTTTTAGCACCATAGAAAAGAAGGTAGAATACCTCATCTCTACAAACTTTTTGTTCAAGAATGGCGATAATATTGCCGCCTCAGAACGCGGTTATTTGCTGTTAAACAGCTTGCTGGAGGAGTTCCTCTAAGTGGAAGACCTGTATCAAAAGCATTGTGAAACCTGTCAGCTGGGAGAATCTGTTATTGCAGAGGAAGAGGCCAACAGATTAATTCTTGCGATCCCTGCCTGGAAAAAGGGATTTCACGAAGGCGTTGAGAAACTCACGCGCGAATTTCACTTTATAGAATTTTCCGATGCATTCAAATTCAGCTATAAAATTGCTGCCATGGCCGAACGGGAAGATCATCATCCGGCTATTACAACTGCATGGGGAAAGGTTACCGTTTATTGGTGGACTCATAAAATCAATGGTCTACACACTAACGATTTTATAATGGCTGCAAAAACCGATATGATTGCAAAACTTTCAGCTACTGCCTGAACCATCTGTCCCTTAAAAAGTGATCAATTTCAATGCCAAATAATTCATCCAATTTACTTCAGCAACTCAATAATATTGTGAGTCTTCCCAGCGTTAGTTCAGCAAACTCTGATATTGATATGAGCAACAGCGCAGTTATCAATTACCTCGCCACTCAATTCGAAGAACTGGGCTTTTCATGTGAAATTATTTCAAGCCCATCACTTGGCGGAAAAAACAAATTTAATTTGATTGCTACCCTCGGGACTGGTCCTGGAGGCTTGGTGTTGTCGGGTCATACGGATACTGTGCCACTAGATGATGAATTATGGTCTGTTAATCCGTTTGCCATTACTGAAAAAGATAATCGGCTCTATGGTTTAGGTAGTACGGATATGAAAGGATTTTTTCCTATCATTATGGAAGCTGTGAGAACCCTGAAAGATGCGCACTTTAAAGAACCTCTTATTGTACTTGCCACGGCTGACGAGGAAACCTCCATGCAGGGGGCACAAACTCTCGCACAGATGGGCAGACCAAAAGCACGCTCAGCAATAATAGGCGAACCTACCGGGTTACGCCCTGTGCGCGCTCACAAAGGCATGATGATGGAATCGATCCGATTGCTTGGCCAAAGTGGGCACTCCTCGGATCCGGCGCTTGGTAATAACGCAATTGACGCCATGCATCTGGTAATGTCGGACCTTATTGAATTTAGAAAAGAACTAAAAGCTCGATACAAAAATGACTTGTTTGAAACTTCCTACCCTACTCTAAATTTAGGGTCTATTCATGGCGGCGACAATCCAAATAGAATCTGTGGCCAATGTGAACTGGAGTTTGATATCAGGCTTATACCAGGAATGTATATTGACGAAATCAGAGCTGAAATAAGATCCCGCATGTTGCGTCTAACTGAGCCACTAGGAATAGAGTTCAGTCTTACGCCACTATTTTCCGGAATACCTGCCTTTTTCGCTAATGAAAATAGCGCTTTATTACAATCTGCGGAAACGCTAACGGGGCATAAAGGGATAAGTGTTGGGTTTGGTACGGAGGGTCCCTATCTGCAGAGTCTTGGGATTGATACAATAATCCTCGGCCCAGGAAACATAGACCAGGCGCATCAGCCTGATGAATACATGTCTTTGGATATGGTAAAGCCTTGTATCGAGTTACTTCAGAAATTAATTATTCAACATTGTATAACGGGAGACACTGAATAAAATGAAGGATTCGACATTCCCATTCGTTGACTGGTTCAGATCATCAACTTCTTATATCAATTCACACCGCAATAAAATTTTTGTTGTACTGTTGGGCGGCGAAACCCTCTCTAGCGATAACTTCCCAAATATCGTGCATGACCTCAGTTTGCTTCATAGTTTGGGCGTTAAGCTGGTTTTAATTCACGGTGCCAGGCCTCAGATTACAAATGAATTGGGGAAAATAGGTAAGACATCCCAGTATCATAAAAACCTACGCGTAACTGAAGCCAGATGTATGGATGTGGTAAAACAGACCGTCGGTAACCTTAGCACAGACATTGAAGCTCTTTTTTCAATGGGTCTGGCTAATTCACCTATGCACGGTGCCGATATCAATATTTGCCGGGGGAATTTTGTTACTGCCAAACCAATTGGAGTTATTGACGGTATTGATTTTCAGTACACTGGAAAAATACGGAAAATTAACACAAATGCAATCGAACACCAAATTGATCAAAACAATGTAGTTCTGTTATCCAATCTCGGTTATTCGCTTACCGGCGAAGTATTCAACCTTTCTGCTGAAGAGTTAGCAACTGAAACAGCCATCGCGTTGAAAGCAGAAAAACTGATACTTTTCATACCTGGAGAAGGTATTAGTGACAGCGATGGAAAACTTATCTCTTCATTAACAGAACAAGATGCGGAATATTATTTGAATAATTATTCTTCCATATCCGAGCCTGACGATGCGATAACTTACCGCGCTCTATCTGCGGCTCTTAATGCCTACCATAACAATATTCATCGATCTCATCTTATTAGTTTCAGAAAAAATGGGGCATTGCTGCAAGAGTTATTTACCCGAGAGGGAAGTGGGACACTTATTAGCAGCGACAATCTTGAAAAGTTAAGAGAAGCGACTATCAATGACGTGGCTGGAATATTGGCGCTAATCAAACCGTTAGAACAAGCTGGTACTTTAGTGGAGCGATCTCGAGAATTACTAGAAACCGAGATAGAAAATTTCAGAATTATCGAGCTTGAGGGGGTGGTAATTGCCTGTTCTGCCCTGTATCCGATAGGGGATAAATTTGGTGAAATCGCCTGTATTGCAAGTCACCCTACCTATCAAAATAATGGCTACGGGGTTCGTCTGCTGGCTAGCCTTGAGTCCGAAGCCAGAAATATGGGCTTAGAGAAAATATTTGTCCTCACAACTACCGCGGCGCATTGGTTCCTGGAGAAAGGTTTTAAGGAAAGCGAAATCGCTGAACTGCCCGAGCAAAAACAGCAGCTGTATAATTTTCAGAGAAATTCAAAAGTGTTTGTAAAAATTGTCTAAGGCGATGTATTCCGCTTGAGCACACAAATGCTGTAATCATAGGGATTTGATTCATCCGAACTGAAATTCTCCCTCGCAACCTCGTTCCATTTCGTCACATCAAAATCTGTGAAATAGGTATCCCCTTTCACTTCAGCATGGACACAGGTTAAATGAATAGTGTTGGCCAGAGATAATGCCGCCTGATAGAGAGCCGCCCCACCGATTACGAAAGCTTCATCGGTGCCATCAATAAAAGCGACGCTTTCTGCCAATCTAATAGCTGCCTCCAATGAGCTTACAACTTTTGCACCTTCAGCACTGTAATCTGTATTACGAGTAACCACGATATTTGTTCTGCCCGGTAGTGGTCTGCCAATCGACTCCCAGGTTTTCCTGCCCATAATGATGCTATTGCCCATAGTGGTGCGCCTGAAATATTTAAGATCCTCGGATAAGTGCCAGGGCAAATTATTGTTTATACCAATTACTCTATTTTCGGCCATCGCGCAAATGAGTGATAAATTCATAGAGTAAGTCTCAAGCGGCTTAAAAGTTAGACTGAGAAGGGATAGTTGATTGGGCCATGATGTTCGTAATCGACAACGTCAAAGTCCTTTAGAGTTACCCAGGTCTCAATATCTTTCAGTGATTTTATGTCCGGGTTGATATGCAACTGGGGTGGATTATATGGATCCCGCTTCAGCTGCACACCTCGCATGAGCTCCAGCTGATCTTCATATATATGGGCATTAGCGATTTTGTGGTAAGCAATACCAGCTTCCTTTCCAGTAATCTGGGCAACTAGAGCAAGTAATGTGAAAGCCTGAATTTGATTGAAATTAAGACCCAACGGCACGTCGCAGGATCGTTGATAACTGGTTAGATAGAGCGTATCACCTAACAAAGAAAATGTGTGAGTATGCATACAAGGTCGCAAACAACCCAGATCAAATTCACCTGGATTATAAAAGGATAGTATTTCGCCCCGATCGTCTATTCCTTGGGACAGGTTATGGACAATTTTTTTAAATTGGTCCAAGGCTTCACCATTGGGTTTGTGCCAGCTACGGCCCTGCACGCCGTATACTCTACCCATGTCATCCTGACCTTTACGTGCCGGATTATTCAGCCATGCCTCATTTAAATTGGCATTGGCATCCCATGACTTGGTTCCTAGTTTTCGAAAATCGGCCGCACTATCATAACCCCGCAGATAACCGAATAATTCAGCAATCGCAGCCTTCCAGAAGCTTTTTCTGGTAGTAATGATTGGAAATTGATTGCGAGCAACATCGTAGGAAAGGTCGGCATTAATTACCGTGAGGCATTTTTTGCCTGTCCGCCGATTTTCAAGCCATACTCCCTGGTCGATAATCCGTTGACACAAACTCAAATATTGTTGCATTGGTGGTTGGGCTCACTAGCTGACTGTGACTTCACGCTTACTGTATGCTAGGGCCAATAATATGATACCGACCAAGACCATAGGCAAGGATAACAATTGTCCCATCGTCAACCACTCAAAAGCAATAAAACCAATATCGATATCCGGCTCACGAAAAAACTCAATGAATATACGAAACACACCATAACCCAAAACAAAGAGACCAGACACGGCAGCGCGAGGCCTAGGTTTGGAGGAGAACCACCACACGACTGTAAACAGAACTACACCTTCAAGTGCAAATTCATATAATTGTGATGCATGCCGAGCCTGCTGATCCACATGCGGGAAAATCATACCCCAGGGCGCATCTGTCGGCCGGCCCCATAGCTCACCCCCAATAAAGTTACCGAGCCTGCCTGCTCCCAGCCCAAACGGGGCCAGCGGGGCAATGAAATCAGTGACTTCAAAATAAGGTTTTTGCAGGTGCCTAGCGTACAGATATAAGGCCAGCATGACACCTAAAAACCCCCCATGAAATGACATGCCTCCTTCCCAAACTCGAAGCAGCCACAACGGATCATCCAGAAATCTGTCAAAATTGTAGAAAAATACCGAACCCATGCGCCCGCCAATCACTGCACCAAGCGCACCGTAAAAAACTAGGTCTGAAATTTGTTCAGCGGTCCATAACTCCGGCTCTCGTTTCATCCGGTGAAGAGCCAATAACCAGGCACCACCGAATGCGACTATATACATAATGCCGTACCAATGAATGCTTAGTGGGCCGATGGATAGGGCTATTGGGTTAATTTGAGGATAAGTAAACATAGAGGTGGTCGATCCAACTGCATCTCTTAAACCCCACCAAACCGATGCTGAAATAAGGTGGCGTAGCACCGTAGTGGGCTCAATAGATTCGGATAGTCATCCATGACACAACTCCTGTCAAGCCGCCTTTGAACTTCGGCCAGGCAAGAGACTACCAATTAATTGTTCAATCAAAGCTCGATACGGGATACTATCAGATCGATGTGTTTAATCGTAATCGCTCACCAGATAAACGTTAATTATCCCTTCGTTTTAGCAGCTAACCGTGACGAATTCTTTTCTCGCCCCTCTATGGAGGCGAATTTTTGGGCTGATGACGCCAAAACCTTACCCGATATCCTTGGAGGCCGGGACCTTATTCAGGGCGGCACCTGGCTAGGGATTACCCGAGACAGACGGTTTGCCGCAGTAACCAATATTCGTAATCCAGCCGCACCGCAAGCCATGCCCAAATCCCGGGGCGAACTTACTCGTGGTTTTCTGGAAGGAAACCAGTCACCAGCAATGTATTTAAATTCCCTAGTGTCTTCAGTCAAGCAATTTGCAGGTTTTAATCTACTGCTGGGCGATGCTGAGCAGATTTTATATTTGAATAATACACAGTCCACAATCATAAAACTTGAACCGGGGATTTATGGCTTGTCAAATGGGTTACTGGACAGTGCCTGGCCAAAAATACAACGCGCCAAACGTGATTTGGGAAATGCTATGGCAAGAGAGTCTGACCTACAAACCGACACACTCCTAAATTTCATGAATAATAGAGATCGCGCCGCAGATGAAGAATTGCCAAACACTGGCGTTCCGCTTGAGCAGGAAAGAACTCTGTCATCAGCATTTATTCAAAATCCTGAAAGAAAATATGGGACACGTTGTTCAACAGCAATAATCTGCAGCGCTAAAAACAAAATAAATTTTAGTGAACAAAACTATGATGAACAAGGACAAGAATCATCAAAACATTTTTTTGAATTAAACTAATTAATTCGTTCGCGAAGACCGCAACAATCTATCAACTCCCGCATTGTAAAGCGCTAAATCGACTGCACTTCGAATCATTTGCGCCTCATCAAGGTGCATTACCTGATTCAACAAGTCCTGCGCCGCCTCTAGCGTCACACTGCGAATAACCGATTTAACTTTTAATAAGGTTGCTGCATTCATGGACAGCACATCGAAACCCATAGCCAAAAGCAACACCGCGGCACCTGGGTCACCCGCCATTTCACCACAGATACTCACGGGTTTTGATTCCAATTGGGCCTGTTTTACCACATGCTGCAAAGCGGAAAGTACGGCTGGATGAAAGGAAGAATACAGGCTTGCCACGCGCGGATTGTTGCGATCAACGGCTAACAGATACTGGGTCAAATCGTTGCTACCTACCGAAATGAAGTCAACCATTTTAGCCAACGCACGTGTCTGGTAAACCGCAGCAGGCACCTCAATCATAACGCCGATAGGCGGAAATTTAACCTCATGGCCTTCCTGAAGAAGCTCCCGGAATGCTTTCTTAATTAGCTGTATCGCTGAACTCACTTCATTGACATTGCTTATCATTGGCAACATGATTTGTAGATTTCCAAGACCTACGCTGGCGCGCAACATGGCGCGAATCTGCGCCATGAAAATTTCCGGATGATCCAGCGTGACCCTGATTCCACGCCATCCTAAAAACGGGTTAGCCTCTGTTATTGGAAAATAGGGCAAGGCCTTGTCGCCCCCCACGTCCAGCGTACGCATGGTTACAGGCTTGGGGGAAAAGGCTTCGAGTTGTTCTCGATAGATCTGAGTTTGTTCTTGCTCACTAGGAAAACGTTCACTTAGTAGAAACGGCACTTCTGTTCTGAACAAACCAATCCCTTCGGCACCCTGATCCAATGACTGCATAACGTCAGACATTAGACCCGTATTCACCCATAAATGAACCCGATGTTTGTCCGCCGTTTCGCAGGGTAGATCTTTCAGCCCCGACAACCCCTTTATTAATTGTTCCTGCTCTTTTATGGTCTCTAAATACCGACTACGTAGCTCTTTAGAGGGGTTGCTTATTACCTGTCCGTTGTAGCCGTCAAGTATTACTTCCTTACCATCCAGCTGATTGGCGGGCAAGTCAACCACTCCCATAACAGTTGGAATTCCCATGGTACGGGCTAGTATTGCCACATGTGAGTTACTTGACCCCTTCACCGATATTAATCCTTTTAGTTTGCGCTTAGGAACTTCGGCTAACATAGCAGGCGTTAATTCCTCGCTTACTAATATAGTATTGTTACCGTATCTGGTTGTGGTAGTTTCCTTATTTTGCAAATAGGAAAGTACACGGCTACATAGATCTTTTATATCAACAGCACGCTCACTTAAATAAGAGTCGTCTATCATCTCAAAGTTGTGAACGTGCTCATTGGCAACGTAGGCCAAAGCACCCTGAGCCCAGTTTCCTAACTTAATTCTTTCAATAACTTCCTGTCCCAGCGCATTGTCATCTAGCATTTTCAAATACACATCAAATAGCTGACGCTCTTCTTCTTTCACACGCCCAGCTAACTTCTTATGCAAAGCCCGCATGTCTTCACGGACAGAGTTTATCGCCGCGTTGAAATTATCAATTTCTGCTTCGATGTTCTCCGTTGTTCGGTCAGGAATCATTCTTAAATCGGCCTGAGGAAACACCACAACCGTTTTCCCAATTGCCACACCGGAAGATCCAGATACGCCACCAAAAGAAGTATCGAAGGTTTTATGCCCCGATGGACTTAATCCTTCAATTGCTCCAGTTGCTTCAGCATGAGCTATTACTCCAGCCAATTGTGCAGACAATGTAATAAGGAATGCTTCCTCTCCTTCATCGAAACTACGTCTCTCTGAGTGCTGCACTACTAGTACGCCAAGAACCGACCGGTGATGAACTATTGGAACACCTAGAAACGCATGAAATGCTTCTTCACCGGTTTCTTTTAGGTAATGGTAACTGGGATGAAGAGAGGCATCTTCTAGGTTCAGCGGTTCGGCATGTTGGGCAACTAATCCAACCAGACCTTCCCCCAATTCTAGACTGACGTGTCCTACTGATTTTTTATTCAGTCCATCAGAGGCCATCAAAACATGACAACCAATATCATTATCAAGCAAGAATACTGAACACACTTGCGTGTTCATTGTCTCTCTTACCCGAGAAACGATGATGTCCAGAGCCGACTGCAAGTCTTTGGCTGCATTAACTTGCTGCACTATGCCGCGCAATTTTCTGAGCATAAATTTTTCCAAAAACCCTTCAGCAAATCTCAAGAAAAACTAGCCGCTCTTCAGAGTTGGATATCTGAGGGTGATTCAACTAGCTAGCCCGAAAAGATTTTCGGGGTCTCACACTATTTTTATATTCTTCATGTAATCTTGTAAAGAAGGCATCAGTTCATTTAGTGCTTGCCTATAAACCTCTTTTTTGAAATCAACTACCTCCTCCAACGGATACCAATAGCTTACCCAGCACCAGTCATCGAACTCTGGCTTGCGATTCAGGTTAAGCGCAATACTGCTCTCATCACTTTCCAGACTCAGCAGAAACCATTTTTGCTTCTGACCGATACAAACGGGGTCATTGTTGTAGCGAATATAATTTTCTGGCAGCCGATATCGAAGCCAATTGTTGGTCTGATGAATTATTTTTACATCTTCTTCTCTCAAACCCACTTCTTCTGTCAGTTCCCTGAATAATGCTTGCTCAAGGGTTTCTGTCGGTTTAATACCGCCCTGAGGAAACTGCCAGGCATCTTGACCAATCCGCTTGGCCCACAACAATTGTCCTTCGCGATTTGAGATGACTATCCCTATATTTGAGCGAAAGCCCTCCGAATCAATCACTATTTTTGATCCTACGATACGAGTAATGTCGCATTGTTTCATATATGCCGTAACAGGATCAATGCTAATGCTAACCGGATAATAGTAATTATACTTTTATATCAAAGTGTTAAGTCATATTCCCAATCATATAAGCCACTCACTACTGCACTTCTATTTATGCGTAAAGGCAGAAACTGAAGGTATAATGTGGCGTTTTGACTGTGCGGAGAAGCAAATGCAAGGCCGACTGGCACTTTTTGACCTGGACAATACCTTACTGGGAGGAGATAGCGATCATGCTTGGGGAGAATTCCTGATCAGTAAACAATTAGTGGATGCAGCAACCCACCGGGACAAAAATAACTTGTTCTACCAGCAATACGCTGAGGGAAATCTCGACATTCACGACTATGTAAGATTCTCTGTTGCCCCAATTCTGCGGTTGAATCAAGATGAATTAAGCAGCTTGCACAGAGAATTCATGGGGAAATTCATTAAGCCGATGCTGCTCACAAAGGCCGAAGACCTAGTAAAACAACATCAGCTTGTTAACGATATTTGCGTCATTATCACTGCCACCAATGAGTTTATTACCGCACCGATTGCCAATTTATTCAAAGTAGATGCGCTAATCGCAACTGAATTAGAGCTACAAAATGGCCATTTTACAGGTAATATATCTGGTATTCCCTGCTTCCAAATGGGTAAAGTCGATAAGCTCAAACTTTGGTTATCCATGCAGGTAAATGATTACAATCTAGAAAATAGTTGCTTCTATACCGATTCAATAAATGATCGGCCTCTACTAAATCTAGTAGCTAAGCCTATCGCCGTTGATCCAGACCCACAACTACTGAAAGTGGCCGAAAATAATGGCTGGGAAATAATGAGTTTGCGATAGCCCGGTAATTCTACTATTTAGGTTTTGTTGCATGACTGTAATAAAGCAATTCTTCCAATACAAATTGATGCTCTCGGTGCTGCTGATTACCGGGGCCCTTTGTAGTTGCGATAGCGGTAAAAAAGGCGAGAGAAGCATTTCCAGCATGGGAACAATCTTAAGCAATCAAACCTTGGAAGAAGTTATTTCAGATGCCGATTCAATATTCGATATATCGGCACGAGATTTGGTTGCGAGTTATCTGTATCTAATTGAAATCGAGTTGTCGGATACCATTTCTCTGGCGACTGACTTCAATGATGCCATATCTGCTTTTTTACTATCACCAACCCTCCCCGGTATGGATAGAGTAAAAAATAGCTGGTTGCTTTCCCACCGTAAATACCAGGAGTCAGTACTTCACCACCACGTTATAAAGAGTCTTGCCAGTGATAAACAAGACTCTCTTCTGTCCTTGAAGATGGATCAACTAGACTACCAGATTAATCACTGGCCAATCTTCCCTGGTTACGTCGATTATCTTGAGGGCTATCCGAATAGCGGTGTGGTTAGCGACATTAATATATCTATCGATAAAGAAAGTATCCGAGAACAGCATGGCTATTTTGATCTCGCAGAAGCAACTACGGGATTTCACGTGCTGGAATTTTTAATCTGGGGAGAGAATATATCAAACACTAATCCAAGACCCATTTCCGATTACGAAGAAGCATTTGAACTCGCAGCAGATCATATTGAAATTGGGTTGGAGATCTCCGAAATAAGCAATAATAGAAGGAGGTTACTGTTACCACTAGTGGCTCAAGTTCTAACCGATGATTTACAAGAATTGCAAAGCCTTTTGGAATCAAACAAATACATGTGGGAGAACCGTCTCGAAAAAATGTCAAAGGCTGTTATTCTTGACCTTCTTTCAGACGCCATTACTAATATGATTACTGATGAGCTATTAGTGAAATCACTCTACCCACTTTTAAATGATGATTTTAAAGGCGGTATTCAATCACCCTATAGTCATTCCACTGATAATGCTGTGCTGGCACAATTATACGGTATTGAACAATTACTGAGGCATGTAACAAATAGCAATGAAAATACACTTGAGGAAATATTAGCTGTCACTTCTGATAGTTTCGTTTTCTCCTTTTATTCCAACTTGAATGCTAGCAAAGAATGTC
>CAVOCG010000013.1:0-31544 GCA_963694095.1 Gammaproteobacteria bacterium | reverse complement strand
TTTTGCGTTCAGTTTCGTTCAGGAAGTTATTTCTTGAGCTAAGTGCGAGGCCGCTGTATGCACGTTGTGTTGCAACGCCGAAAATCTCTATGGGCATGGAGAGGTCTGCCACCATGTTTTGAATAACAAGGTATTGCTGGTAATCCTTCAATCCGAAATATGCTTGGTCCGGCTGTACTATATTAAAAAGTGTATTCACTACAGTAGTTACGCCTTCGAAATGGCCGGGCCTGCTCTTACCGCAGAAATCGAGAGCGAGTTTAGGCACGCTAATCACAGTTTGTTGCTCAGGGCTGCCCGGGTATATCTCTGTAACCGAGGGTGCGAACAAGCTATCACAACCTACATCCTCCAACCTGGCTTTGTCTTCACTTAGCGTGCGTGGATAGGCATCAAGCTCTTCATTGGCACCAAATTGCAGCGGGTTTACAAAGATTGATCCCACCACAAAATCTGCCGCCGCCACAGCCGCTTCAAACAATTTGATGTGCCCCGTATGCAAGTTGCCCATGGTGGGAACTAGCGCGATTGATTTGCCTTCTCGCTTGCGTAAATCTAACTCGCTGCGCAAAGCTGTCACTGTGGTAAATGTTTGCATGATATTAATGGAAAAGAGTTAGTGGCTCCCTAGTTCCAGTTAAACTACTTGAAACAGTGCTCTTCGGCGGGAAAAGATTTGTCCTTTACTGCCTGGACGTAATTTGCAATAGCGCCAGGAATACCGTTTGTGGAATCAAGGAGGAAGTTTTTAACAAATTTTGGTGTTATAGGTGACACGCCCAATACGTCATGTAACACCATGATTTGTCCGGTTGTATCCGGCCCTGCGCCAATACCGATAACAGGAATCTCCAGCACGTCAGTAATTTCCCGTGCTAATTTTCTGGGAACGCATTCGAGTAACAAGATGCTGGCACCAGCATTCTGCAGGACAGTTGCCTCCTCGATGATCGACTGCGCTTGCTGGGTATCGCGACCTTGCACATGAAAGCCGCCAATGCGATTTACCGATTGCGGAGTCAAACCCATGTGGGCACATACGGGTATGCCCCGCTCAGCTAACAAGTTTGTGGTATTCGCAATCCAGGCTCCCCCTTCCAATTTAACCACGTGGGCGCCTGCTTGCATCAAAGCAGCGGCATTTTCCAGCGTTTGGGATTCAGATGAATAGCTCATGAAGGGCAGGTCGGCCATGAGTAGGGAGCCTTTATTGCCGCGTTTTACGCATTGCATGTGATAGATCATGTCAGCCATGGTAACCGGCAGGGTGCTGTCATGACCCTGCAATACCATGCCCAAAGAATCCCCCACCAGTATGACTTCTATACCAGCCTCACTGAGAATTGAGGCAAAACAGGCGTCGTAGGCAGTGAGGCAGGTGAATTTCCCCCCGCGATTCTTGATATCAATTAGAGTGGTCAGAGTGACATTGTGTTGTTTTTTTTGGAGACTCATTTGATCGGGCTTTCTGGGGTGTCAAAGTAATGTTGGCTTTGGATTAAAGTAATGAGTGCCGCGTGGCACAGACAGAATATAGTCTACTAATTGCTGATAGTCATCTTCATTCGCGACTAAATCTATCTTTGCACTGTTTACTATGAGCAGAGAAGTCTTGGTGAAGTAATGAAAAAACTCCATGTAAGCGTTATTAAGGTTCTCAAGATAGAACCTGTCTATATACTGTTCGGCCTCTACTCCACGGCGTTGAATTCTTTCAAGCAGTATCTCAGTGGGTGCCTGCAAATAGATAACCAGATCTGGAATTGGAGCATCGATGGTGAGATGTCGATACACATTGAGATAGAGTTCATATTCGTCGGCATCCAGGTTTTGCTGGGCAAATAGCTGATCCTTATCGATCAGGAAATCAGCAACTCGTACTGGCTCAAACATGTCATCTTGACGAATATCCTGAATCTGCTGCGTTCTTTGAAACAGGAAAAACAACTGAGTCGATAGCGCATGTTGAGTGGGGTTATGATAGAAGCGTTTTAGAAAAGGATTTTCATCACTTTTTTCCAATAACAGATCATAGTTAAAGCTGTCGGCCAGTCGCCTAGTGAGACTAGTCTTTCCAACTCCAATCGGCCCTTCTACTGCAATAAACCGCGGCAGTGTTTTACCACAGCCGCTTTGAGATGAGTTTGATTGAAGCGTCACACAGCACCATCTGGGGTTTTTGGCCGGCGCCGGCGCTGGTGATTTTTATTGGGTGCTAGTGCGTCAACCATGCTTTTTTGGTGCTGTGAATCGCCGTTTTGAAAATCCGTCCACCATTGTCCAAGGTTGTTAAGTTGCTCCCCAGATTCTTCGCGCAGCAATAGAAAGTCGTAGGCTGCTCTAAAGCGTGGGTGAGCGAATGCACTTTCAATACTGCGCCGATTTCTCCTGGCCAGCCTTAGTTGCAATTCCCAGATCTCTCTCGAGGCCGAGGAAAATCGTTTTGGGACTGAGGTGTAGTTTAGTTGTTCGAGCAATACAGCATTTGCAGTTTGTTGGTAGTTTTGCAGTTGGAATTGCTGTCCATCGCGTTGCTTTGTTAACTTCTCCTGGAATACGGGCCATAACAAGGCCGCAAACAGGAAGGCTGGTGTAACTGATTTGCCTTCTGCCAGTCGAATATCGGTGTTGCACAGAGCGAGATCGAGTAATTTTGTAGCGCATGATGGGGTGTGCTCGAGCGCGTTAAGGGTGTCGGGAAATAGATAGGCCCCTACTTTGTATTGCTTAAGCAAAGCGAAGGTTTTTTTGGCATGACCACCAGTTAACAATTTTAATGTCTCATCAAATAATCTTGCTGGGGAAATCGATTCGAGTAATGAGGCCAGCTCATTGATAGGGCGCCCGGTTTTTTCCTCCAATTCAAAATTCAGCTTGGCTGAAAATCGCAATGCTCTTAGCATGCGAACTGGATCTTCTTTGTAGCGCTCAACGGGATCGCCTATCATTCGAATGAGCTGATTATTTAGATCTGTAATTCCACCACTGAAATCCAACAGTTCAAAGTTGTTGACGGTGTAGTACAGAGCATTAACCGTGAAATCGCGGCGCAAGGCATCCTCGTCAATATCGCCGTAGACATTATCCCGAAGAATCATACCCGTGCTTGAATGCGCAGAACTGAGCTCTTTCATCTGGCGTCGTGAAGCCGAATCTTCGAACTCGTGTTTTGAGTTATGGGGAGCGCGAAAAGTGGTGACTTCTATGATTTCTCGACCGAAGCGAATGTGTACTATCTTAAATCGTCTACCGATTATTCGGGCATTACGAAACAGGCTTTTTAGCTGCTCGGGCGTTGCATTAGTTGCAATATCAAAATCTTTTGGGCGATAGCCAAGTAACAGGTCGCGCACACCACCGCCAACTAGATAACCAGCATAGCTTGCATCACCTAACTTATAGAGCACCTTCAGCGCATTGGGAGAGATGTTTTTTCTGCTTATTGAATGATCGGCCCGGTTAGTTATCTTGGCCTTGTCGAGCCCAGCTATATCGATATCAGTTCTCATAGAGGTATGAATTGCCTGAGCGGAAGTTGATTTAGGAGAGCGATTGTAAGCAGGTAATAGGTAGCGAAAGAGTGCATTAGTCAGCTTGTGTAATAAAGTTTTGATCATTAATTGAGTAGTTTTAGGACTGAAATGTACCGCTCGGCATAATACACCGAACTGTTGAAAATTAAAGCAGTATAGGAGTTGTTAGAGAAGGAAGCTTGTAATTGTGCGGGAAAAATGAAAAGGGAGCGATAAACGCTCCCTATAAAATAGTTACATTTTTTATTATTTTACGTGGTCATCTTATTTTTATTATTGTATCTCGGGCCCCAATTCGGTGCCGCATAAGCGGAGGGTGGTATTTCTGGCCATGTGACAATCGCCACCATAATGCCTAAAACCCGACCTTCTATTCTTGTCTGCATTTAGACTTAAGCTAAATAACTCAGTAATGCTAGTTTTGTTTTTATTTGAAGTTATTATTAGTATTTATTGTTATTGTAGCTATACACTAGGCATTTACCGTGCCATAAAAATTAAACTCATTAAAAACAACAGGCTGCAAGTTTAGGTATCAGTTAGTTATTTCTAAAACATGGCATTCTGTTACATTAATTCCCCTATATTTGAGTATAAATGTAGCGGTAACAGTCAGGTAACAAATCGAAGTGAATGCTTACAAGCCTTGAATTTGCCAGAGTTCAGAGCCATGCTGAGATTGTTTTAGGGGTAATTTCGTTGATCAGGGGAGTTAACTGGCAAGTTTTTTCTTTCTTGGCATACCGAAGCGTTGACGTCGTTCCCACAGGCACTTTCGGCTAATGCCCAATTTCTTCGCCAGTTGAGTTTCATTCATAACGCACTGGTGCTCTAGTACAAAACGCTGGAAGTAACCTTCCAGAGAAAGTTCCTCAACCGTATCCGTGGAATTCACTCCAGCATCAGTAATCTGAGCTATGGGGTTCTCAACCTGGTCCTCACTGCCTCCATCAAGGGCTAAGAGTTCTTGTTGGATTTCAGTCGATTCGGCCAGGACTACGGCGCGCTCAATGGCATTTTCTAATTCCCGGACATTACCGGGCCAGGCATCATCGGCTATTGCACGACTAGCCCCATCACTGAGCACTAACAGTGGAGTTTTGAGACGCTGGCAAGTTCGCTTTAGTATTCCATCTGCCAGTTCGAGAATGTCATTCCCTCGATCCCTTAGTGGTGGGATCAATAATGTCATTACATTGATTCGATAATATAAATCTTCTCTAAAATGGCCATCTACCACCAGCTGCTTGAGATCGCGGTGGGTAGCTACTACCAATCTCACATCGACTTTCTTCGATTGCACAGAACCAACCTTGCGAATTTCACTTTCCTGTAATACACGCAGTAACCTGGCCTGTGCCTCAAGTGGCAGTTCGCCTATTTCATCGAGAAACAATGTGCTGCCATCAGCCGCTTCTACCAGACCGGTGCGTGTTGCGGTAGCGCCAGTGAATGCACCCTTCTCGTGACCGAATAACTCCGATTCAATCAGATTTTCGGGAATTGCCGCGCAATTAACTGAAATCATCTCATTGCCTTGGCGATTACTCAGACTGTGTATAGCTTTAACCACCAGTTCCTTCCCGGTACCGGACTCTCCGTTGATGAGAACGGTGGAGCCGGTCTGCGCGACTTTTCTGATTCGGCGAAATAGTTCAAGCATCTGGGGGCAGCTGCCAATCATGCCATGGACAGGGAGTTCAATGTCATCTGCATCAGCAGGAGAGGCTAAGGTTCTGTTGGCATGGCCTTTGATGATCTTTGCAACAGACTCTATGATCTCACTGTGCTCGAAAGGTTTGGCGATGTAATCCACAGCACCAATTTTCATGGAGTCGATAGCCGAGCGGATACTGGAGTAGCTGGTCATGATTAATACGGGGGTGCTGGTCGCCTTAATGAGATCGGTACCGGGTGCGCCGGGCAATCTCAGGTCGCTAATAATGACGTCAAACTTGTCCATATCATACAGTTCAAGGGTTTCTTTGACGCTACCCGCCTCACTTACTTCGTAGTTATTTCGTTCCAGCAGGCGTTTCAATGCGGTACGAATTACCAACTCATCTTCTACAACTAATACCTGATTTATCGCTGTCATAATGTATTTTAAATTGAATGTTGAACGCCTTCGTTCACTTCGGTGTTTTCAGCCCGCTATTATAGCAGGGAAATCGGAGTATTACTTGCGTCCCGGTGCCGCGGTCCTTATCCACTGGGCTGATCAGCTCTATATCACCGTCTAAATCTTCCACAATACTGTAAACCAGCGAGAGCCCAAGACCAGTGCCTTCACCCGCTTCCTTGGTGGTGAAAAATGGCTCAAACACCCGATCTCTGATGGCCGCAGATATTCCTATTCCTTCATCTGTAACTACAATTCGCACCTGCTTCCCCTCGATGACAGCCTGTAGGATGATTTTGCCGCCTGGCTGACTGGCATCTCTGGCGTTATTGATCAGGTTAACCAGCACTTGCAGTAGTCGCTGTGAGTCGCCCAGAATTTCGGCTCCAGGATCACAGCCTTGCTGAAATTCTAAATCCTTATTTTTTATATCCAGAGAGATCAGTGTCTTAACATTTTCAAAACAATCGAGAATTGAAACGACTTCACTTTCATAATGGGTAGTACTGGTACCTGCGTGGGCAAAACTCACCAGTGACTGCAAAATCTTGGACGTGCGATCAGTCTGCACAATAATTTCCTGAGCCATGGCATTCAGTTCTGTATCTCCGCACTCATCGCGAATATTTTGCGCGAGACAAGCTACTCCAGTAATCGGGTTGCCAATTTCATGAGCAACGCCCGCCGCTAACCTGCCTATAGATGCCAGTCGTTCTGTGTGAGTAAGACTTGCTTCCAAAATTTCTGTTTCAGTGATGTCCTCAAGGAGAATAATAAGTCCTTCGTTTGCCGTACCAGGGGCATTAAGTTTTTCGATTTGTGCTTTATGCAAATTGACAGATTTTTGTTGCTTATCCAATTCGAAGTTATGCTTATATGAATGACTCGATTCATCCGCGATAAAGTTGTTGAGTAAGGTAAGCCAGGGTTCGGGCAAGTCCGCTAGTTCTGAGCCAATCACATCGCTGCTACTGATACCGGTAATTTCTTCAAGGGCGTGATTCCACATCAGTATTTCCCGGTCTTCACCAAGGGAGCATACCCCTAAAGGCAGGTCTAATAAAATCTGGCGATGATACCTGCGCAAATTATCCAGGTCAGCCGCCATGCCGGATAAGTTGCTGCGATATGCCTCGATACGATATTCAATGACATTTAAATCCGAGCTGCCATGCTCGGAAACCACACTGTAGGGCAAGTAACCATCAATTAGTTCTCTGGCGATCGAAGGGCCAAGCAAACCAGAGAGGTTGGCTTCGAGCCGACCACGCAGCAAACGCATGGTATAGGGGCGTCGATCATCTCGTGTGATACTCAAATCGGTAAGGGCTTGAAGCACCTCTCGGGTAGCGGTTTTGCTGCCCAAGGGTTTACTCAGGCTCTCAATAAAATCATCAGGAGATTTTGCTACCAAACCGCTGCGTTTGCGGCGCTTAATCGTATCCAGAGCGCAGATGTCAGCCGAGCTTCTCTCTTCATCGGTAGTCGATGAAAGCAATGAGACAGTATAAAACACCAGACAATTTCCGATAATTGAGAAGATTGAAATCTCACTCCAGTTCAATGCTTCCAGTGAGAGTGGAGCGGTGCGGAAGGTTATGGGGATTATGAGAAAAATAAACCAGATGGAAAATCCTACTGCCACGCCAGCGATGAAACCTTTTTTGTTGGCCTGGGGCCAGTACAGTATTGAAATTATGCCTGGCAGAAATTGAAAACAAGCAGCAAAGGCTGCCATTCCAATTAGTTGTATATTGTTACGATCGCTGGGCAGGTAATAAAATAAAAAGCCAGCCCAGATCAGTGCGGTAATCAAAATCCTGCGTTTCCATAATAACCAACGGTAGATATCGTTTTTAGCAGTTGGTTGGTAAACAGGGAGAATAAGATGGTTAAGACACATATTAGATAGGGCTAAAGTAATAACAATAATTAGACCACTGGCAGCTGACAGGCCGCCGAGATAGCCGATCAGGGTTATCAGCCCAGATTGGTATTCAACGCCTATAATAACCGAGTAATATTCCATCGGCACTGCTGTGCCCGACTGGATACCTGCCCAGAGAATAGGCAATACGGGTAGACTCAGTAATAGAAAATACAATGGCAATCCCCAGCTGGCGGTTGCCAGCCCTCTTTGTCCGTTGCTCTCATTAAATGTCATGTAAAACATATGGGGCATGGCCACGGCGGCAGTAAAAAACATCAGTGCCATAATATGGAATGAACTGACAAAAGAAGTTTCTCTGAGGCGGGACCTCAATTCAGGTTGTCCTGCCAGCCATTCGTTCATAGCCTCCATTCCGCCAAACCCGCTATAAATTGCAAATCCCCCTACGATAAGGAAAGCAGCCAGTTTCACCACGGATTCAAAGGCGATGGTGACTATCAGCCCATCGTGTCGGGAGCGACCGGAGGAACCGAACAAGATGGCAAATACGGTGATCATTATGCAGAAGCTGAAAGCGAGTTGATCCTGTGAACCCTCCACCGCCAGCACGCCAGCGGTGTCGGATACAGCTTGTATCTGCAACGCAATAAGTGGAGTAACTCCCATTAGCATTGCCACGGTGGTAAGCGTTCCCGCCCAGGGGCTGCGGTACCGAAATGCAAGCAGGTCCGCCAATGAACTCAATTGGTGGGTACGAGTCAATTCAAGAATGGGTCTGAGTAATAGGGGCGCCAACAGAAAAGCTAATGAAATGCCAATAAAATGGGCCAGGTAACCATAGCCGTCGCGGAATGCATTTCCGACGGAAGCAAAATAAGCCCACGCGCTTGCGAAAACGCCCAATGAGAGTACATAGACGGTAGGATGTCGGACTATTTTCTGCGGTATCCAACCTCGCTCGGTTGCGAAAGCGATGCCAAATAGCAACATGAGGTAGCTGCTGCCAAGGGCGAACAATGTGGTGAGCTCAAACCTCATCAGAATCCTGCTTCCAGTGTGACCAAGCGGCTACACAGATAATTAGCAAGCCCACTAGAAATGGACGATACCAGGCTCCATCGGGTTGGTTAATCCATTCGGTACTGAGCAGGAACACTACGTAGATGATTACCAGCAGTACCAAAACAGATCGAGGTATATACACAGCGTTTTTCCCTTAGGTCGAATCTTGAGGGATATTAGCTAACTTGGGTACAGTGTGTATATGCCAGTGTGCCGTAGCCCAATCCAATTGCTCCGAAACCGGCGCGTGCTGAAGTTCAGCAGGCGGGTCCTGGGCTAAAAATTTAAGCCCGAGAAATAACATTGATTGACTGTTTTCTTTGCTAACAGGAACTGCGAAATGCTGTTTGCTCAGTTTCTGACCCAGCTCATTCACTACCACAGGTACATGCCCGTAGTGGGGAGTGGAGTATCCCAATTTTGCTTGCAGGTAGATTTGGCGAGGAGTTGAATCCAATAAATCATAGCCACGGATTACATGCGTAACCTGTTGAAACGCATCATCGACTACGACAGCGAGCTGATAGGCAAATAAAGTATCTTTGCGCCTAATAATAAAGTCGCCCGTCTGCGCTTCTAACTGCTGGTTAATTTGCCCCTGAATAAGGTCTTCAAATGCAATAACTACCGATTCTGTTTTTAAGCGAATTGCAGTTGGGCCTTCTTCCGCAGTGGTTTTATTGCGACAGTTACCGTTGTAAACAGACCCCATCGCCTTAACCTGTTGGCGTGAACAATTGCAGCTGAAGCACAGGTTCTTGCTGTCTAAAAATCCCATTACTTGTTGGTAAACATCCAGTCGTGAGCTCTGATAGAGAACAGTTTCATCCCAGTGCAGGCCAAAAGCTTCCAACTGACGTAGTATTTCACCTGCGGCTTCTGGTGTTTCCCTGGCTGGATCAAGATTTTCCATTCGTACCAGCCACTGCCCCCGATTTGCTCTTGCATCAAGGTAGCTGGCAATGGCGGTCACAATTGAACCAAAGTGAAGGGCGCCACTGGGAGACGGCGCAAACCGCCCAGTATAAGTGGTAGCTGAATGATTGGTGCTCAAACCTTGAGCGTTAGTAGAGGAGAGTTGAGTCATAGTCCCTCATCTGTTCTAGTTTGTGAGGAAAACCAGTTTGGGTGGGAGGAATGATCGGCCCCTAGCTACCTAGCTGTTTTTCCTTGATTTCATCAAGGGTTTTGCAATCGATACACTTATTGGCTGTGGGACGTGCTTCGAGCCTTTTGATACCGATCTCTATGCCGCAGGATTCACAGAAACCGTAATCATCTTGGGATATCGCTTCAATAGTACTGTCAATTTTCTTGATTAGTTTGCGTTCACGGTCACGCGTACGCAATTCAAGGCTAAACTCTTCTTCCTGGGTAGCACGGTCAGCCGGATCAGGGTAGTTTGCTGCATCGTCCTGCATATGGTGTACAGTACGATCAACTTCCTGCATTAGCTGCTCTCGCCATGCCAGTAATATAATTTTGAAATGCTCGCGTTGTTTCTCGTTCATGTACGCTTCGCCTTTTTTGGGCTTGTACGGAACGAACTCTTTTAACTGTGGTTGAGATTCTGAGCTTTGACTCGTGGCCATGATCTCTGATGCCTCTAATGTGAACCAATAGGTTTTACTTGATTGCCTGCACTACGTTAAAGTGGGTAGGCAACCTTGCTGAAATTAATGCTTGTTCAGCTAGGGGGAAAGCATTTTTTGCCGACTTTCTGCCACTCTATTTTTCGAAAGCTGGGTAAACTACCAGATTCTTACCATGGATGCTATAAAAATATGCTTAATCAAAGGACTATTAATAAAGCCCGCCTTAAAGAAAATTTAGACCTATCCTGTTGGAAATTTCATCCTCTATAATGGCCTGGTTTTAGCGAGTCATTTCATGGAGTGCAGTGGTAAAAGATGTCCGAGAAAAAATTACAATTGCCAGCCCGACTTAAAGCCATGGAACCGTTCAGGGTGATGACGGTAATGCGAAGAGCGACAGAGTTGGAGGCCTCGGGGCGCAAAATAGTTCATATGGAGGTGGGGGAGCCAGATTTTTCAACCGCTGGGCCCATCATAGAGGCTGGGGTCAAGGCCCTCGACAATGGATTGACACAGTATACCGCTGCGGAGGGTATTCCTGAGCTGAGAGAGGCTATTTCGACGCACTATCAAAAGCGATTTGGCGTGCAGGTAGATTCGGATCGTATTTTCATAACCCCTGGGGCGAGCGGCGGCCTAGTGCTGTGCACAAATCTGTTAGTAAACGCGGGTGAAGGGGTTTTATTATGTGACCCGGCCTATCCCTGTTACCGGAACTTTATACACATGGTGGGCGCTGAACCGCAATTGGTTCCGGTGGACATTGAGACGAATTTTCAACCCTCCGTGGCGGCGTTGGATAAGCATTTAAAATCAAATACAACAGGGTTGTGGCTTGCCTCGCCCGGAAATCCCACTGGTGCCACTATGCCGCGGGACGAGTTGGTGGAGATACTGCAGTGGGCCGAGGAGAAAAAGCTCCAAGTGCTGGTAGATGAAATTTATCATGGACTACATTATACAGATGACCTGCCTTCGGCGCTGGAGATAGACACAGATACGTTTATTGTGAACAGTTTTTCAAAATACTTTGGTATGACTGGCTGGCGCCTGGGCTGGATTGTGGTGCCACCGCAATACCAGGAAATCGTGAGTATATTGGCTCAAAATCTGTATATCTCCGCTTCTTCAATTTCGCAGCACGCTGCGTTGGCAGCATTTAGCGAGGAAGCTTCTCCAATATTAGAGCACCGCCGGGAATCTTTTCGTGCGCGTCGGGATTTTCTGAGTTCGGCCTTGCGAGACTTGGGGTTTAAAGTGTCCGATGACATCCAAGGCGCATTTTACATCTATGCAGGAATTGAACAATTTTCAGACGACAGTGAAAAATTCTGCACAGATATACTGGAGAATTATGGTGTGGCGATTACGCCTGGGACTGATTTTGGCGTGGCAGGAAGTAATTTAAATGTTCGATTTGCCTTCACTACGGACATGGATAATTTGAAGTTAGGTGTGGATCGAATGGCAATGGCGTTAGGGAAACTATGATTAATGCTTTAATGGTCCTAGTCCTTAGCAAGGGTTGCTTCCCAAGCAAAGCGCATTAAATAATATTTATGAAGATTAATCCCGCTTTACAAGAGGGCCTATTGGAAACGCGCTATAAGCGCTTTTTGGCGGATATAACCACATCGGAAAACCAGCCACTGACACTGCACTGTCCGAACACGGGTTCTATGAAAAACTGTCAGGTCCCGGGCAGTAGAATCTGGTATTCCACTTCGGTCAACCCCAAACGCAAGTACCGCCACACATGGGAAATAGTGGAAGTAAAAGGCAAGCAACTGGTAGGAATAAATACTGCCCGAGCTAATTCTCTGGTGAGAGAGGCCATTATGGGTGGAGTTATTAAAGAGTTAGCAGGATATAATAGTATTCGCGCTGAAGTTCCTTATGGAAGACCAAAAATCCCTAACGGCAAGCCCGGTAGTCGGATAGATTTTCTGTTAGAGAACAGCAATCCGGAAAAGGCAACTTGTTACGTTGAAGTTAAAAATGTGAGTCTCGGAGTGGGCAATTCTCTGGCACTTTTTCCCGATGCTGTGACAATCCGAGGGCGCAAACATCTACAAGAATTGATTGAGGTATACAAAGCGGGTCATCGGGCCGTGCTTTGTTTTTGCGTTCAGCACACAGGTGTTGAACGATTACAGCCAGCCGATGAAATTGATCCAGAATACGGACGGCTATTGCGGCTAGCAAATAATACTGGGGTTGAACTAATAGCTTATGGAGCCAACATCGACACTAAGACTTCTGTTATTGAATTGACACGGAAATTGGCGGTGGAATTACCGGCATGAATGACTGGGGTCTTTACGCCTGAGCAACGGGCAGACCTTCTTCGTGCCAGCGCAGCAGTCCGCCATCAATCCGCGCACTTTCCTCTTCTGTTGCCGATGAGGTGCGCGCCCAGTATATGCACTGCTACCCACTGTGCGACTGATCATCAAGTACTAGGCTGATACAACCATCGGTATGGCCTAGAGTCGCTATCGCGGTCAATACATGTTCACCGAATTCTATCAGGTCAGCTTGGGCCAATAGTCGATCCACTAACTTTATTCCAGATTGCTTTGATGCCATTATTTGACAGTCAGTGATGTGTTGCAACAATCAGGCACCTGTTAAGAGTGCTTGACGGGATTTTAGGTCGGCGAGGAGATAGGAAAAGGTTGCCGATTTTTGATCAAATATCTGCTTAAAACTGATTAAATCAGCCATGGAGCTCATGCCTGCTGAGGTTGCATTTAATACACAATACATATTAGCCGGTTAGGGAGAACGTAAGATAGAATCTTTCACCATTATCAGGCCATCTGCGAGGGTGAAGGGCACCGTCTGTAAGTGCTTACCCAAGCAAGGACCAGAAATACACTTACCATCTTCTATGAGGAACAGCGCGCCATGGGTGGAACACTGAATTAGCGAAGCGTCATTGTCCAAAAAGCGATCCTCCTCCCATTCCAATGGAGTTCCTAAGTGGGGGCAGCGATTCCAGTATAAATGAATCTGATCGTCTTTTTTAACCGCAAACAGGTGCTGGTTATTAACCTCGAAGCCTTTTGCGGCGCCTTCCATAATGTCGTCTATATTAGTTACGCAAATCATAAGGACAATGCTTCCTTTATATCTGCTATTAAATCTTCCGTGTCCTCGATACCTACGGAGAAACGTACCATTGAATCTGCAATCCCCATGGAAGCTCTGCGCTCTGCGCCTATCTCGTAATAAATCGTATGGGCAACAGGAATGGCCAACGTGCGGGTATCACCTAAATTGCTTGAGGCCACAATACATTTCAGCTTATTAAGAAAATCAAAACAATCAAGATCGTCATTTAGGTCGAGACTGAAAATAGAGCCGAAGCCGCTAAAAAGAGATTTTGCTCGTTCGTGTTGAGGGTGGCTAGGCAACCCAGGATAGTAAACTTGTTTTACGCTGGCGTGATTTTCACAAAGCTGTGCAAGTGTCATCGCATTCGCACAGGCTTTATCAACTCGCAGAGTAAGAGTTTCAGAACCTACTGCCAGATGGTGAGCAGCCTGGGGGCCTAGCGTCGCGCCCATGTCCCGTAAACCTTTCTTTTTGATTTGGGTTATTCCCCACAGTTTCTCATCACTGGATTTGTAGATGTCATAAATGTTAGGAAAAAGGGTCCAGTTAAATTGACCAGTATCCGTGATGGCACCTCCCAGCGCATTGCCATGGCCGCCAATGTATTTGGTTAGTGAATTGATAATTAAACTCGCGCCAACATCTTTGGGCTGGAACAGGTGTGGAGTCGTTAGCGTATTATCGACACAATAAATAAGCTTGCGTTCGGCACATAGCTGGCCGATAGCATAGAGATCAGCAATTTGGGTTGCTGGGTTGGCGATAGTCTCAACAAACACCAGCTTGGTGTTTTCTTTTATGGCATTTTCAACTTCACTTGAGGCAGTGGCATCGACGAAGCTAATTTCGATTCCGAGGGATTGCAGGGTAATAAACAGGCTATTGGTATTTCCAAACAGATAAGTGCTTGAAACGATGTGATCTCCTTGCCGCAGGAGTGATAGCAGGCTAGATGAAATAGCTCCCATGCCGGTTGCAAAAGCGACGGTTGCGATTCCGCCTTCCATATTGGTTATGCGCTTTTGTAAGGCAGTGACGGTCGGGTTTAGTTGCCGCCCATAGTTGTAGCCAGCGCGTTTTCCTTGGAAAACTTCCGCCAGCTGGCGCGCATCCTTATAACCATAGGCTACGGAAGGGTGGATTGCCTTGTGCAATACACCGTGTTCCGGGTTGTCCTCATAGTCAGAGTGTAAATTTGTGGTAGTGAAGCCTTTTTTGGCCATGACTACAGATTCCTATACTGTTAATGTTGGCACAATACTGGCGGTGTTATACACCAGCACTATTTGTAATGGAAGTGATTCCAAAATGCTGAGGGAGCTCACTGGCCCCAAAAATCAGAGTACGTTTTAGTCAGATTTCCGTTTCGGCCTGACAACTCAAACACAGCCTGGATTCAGGCTGCGCTAGTAAGCGCACGAAGGCTATTGTTTCATCGCATTGCTTGCAATAGCCGTAATCTTCCTTGGTATGCTTGGAAAGTGCCAAATTGACACTTTGTAACCTTTGCCTAACCTTGTTTCGTGTTGAAACAGCCATGCTTTGCTGCTGAATAGCATCTATCCGGGTCACGCGCCCAGTGGTAGACTGATCCAACTCCACTATGTTGGTTGCGTCTTGGTTGCTGTTCAATTGCTCTTCCAGCTCAGCTTTGATCCGCAGCAGCTGTTGCTGGAGTTGCTGCAATTGTTGTGAGTTAAGATCTTCCATAAAAAAGAATTGCCCCAGCAGTCAGTTGTAATTCGCTAAGGTGTGCAGGGCTGGCCGCGCTGGCATACCCGGCGGGGTACGGCCTGAAACAAGCAGTCGTGGAATTTTGCAATTCACAGTCTAAAAAATGGAAAATAGAGGCCTGGAGTAGACCTGTACTTCAATTTCCTGCAACCGTTGTTGGTATTCAATGCTATTTCTATCCTGAAAAATTGCATTGAAATCACTCTCGGATAAGCCATCTCTGTTACTGCCACCTTCGGGCATATAGTCGGTTTCACTTTGAAGGTTGGACATTCGCTCCTGCATTAGAATAGCCGTTTCAGCATCTCGGGTAGCAAGGCTCGCCAGGGCGACACCAACGATGTTAGCAGTTAAGTCCGAAAAGCTGAATCCCGATCTATAACGGGCATCATAGGCCTCTTTCGTGGTAGATAGCAGCTCAGCAAGTTCGGCTCCAGCAGATGCAGTGATAGCGGCGATGGATACAAGGTGCTGGGCTAAATCTTGACGCCTGAGTAACCTGACTTCTATATAGCGTGCTGGTGTTAGATCGGAGTCTGAAAGTTCTCCTAATAGCTGTTGGATGTCCTCGTTGTTCACATAAATTGCGAGCGTCTGTAAAAGGGTACGATTCTCGGCTATGGGATCGCTTCCATTGGCACTGTTCTCACTCGCAGCAGTGAACAATGGATTGAGAAACTCGGTAAGTGAAACTGCTCGCCGACTTGCGGGAATTTGTTCGGCGACTGATGATAAAACCTGGTAGTGCCTCATGATCCTGAACCGATCTTGCTCCGAGATAAATAATTGCTGTGCATGATCCCCAATTCTGCTGAGCAAGGCAGGTTCCCATTGCAGCTCTACATCAACCAGGCGTTGGCTGAGGTTTACGCTCTGAATATTAGATAGTAATTCACTGAAATCCTGATAATAGGGATTATCCGCCAGATATTGGTCTTGGATTTGCTGGCGAAAATAACGCAGGAGACCCACTGGCAGTTTTAGCTTTCCCACATACAGCGCTTGTAAATCGAGTTGTTCATCAACTTGCTGAAACTCAGCTCTGAGATTTAAATACAGCGAGATAAAAGTATCATTCAGGTGCGCGCTCACCTGGATTGTCAGGTTTTCTTGGGCCAAGGACACGCGCGCTGCGAGCGGGGTTGATATGTCTACTAGCTCAATGCTGTAACGCAAGAGTATATCCAGTTGCTCGCGCGCGAGGATTACATGTTGAATGCTAGGGCTATTTGGGTTGCGTGGTGCACTTTCCAGCAGCAATTGTTGGACCTGGGAGATTTCCAGGTTAGTAAGTTCAGGTTTGAGCCCTACCGTGGCACCAGTCTGGAGCGAAATAAGCAAGACTATAATTGGAGCGCTCAATAGAAGAACAGCAAGTGATCTCAACAGGTATCTGGAAAATTTCAGCCAAATTAAGGACATGACAGGTCTAAAACTCGCTCAAAAATGAGTGTTGGTTCAGTTAAAATCGTGCCGATAACACATTATTGCAGAGGATTTATGTGATTTTACTGACAAATGATGTGTTTATCGCTATAAAGTATGACAAAATTCGAAAAAATACGGTTTTCTTTAATGTTTAATTTATTTATCAAGGGCTTGGCGCTGCTATCACCATTCAATATACCGGCTTAAGTTTGCCGCCCTCAACTTGTTGCCACCGAGGAGAAAGGTTATGAGTTTCCATTCTGTATTCTGGAATCATCTACCTACTGGAAGATTATTCACTGTGCGCACATTGCTGTTGACTACCCTGGTGCTTGGTGCCTGCACAACCCAAGCTACTAGAGATGCTGAACTTGCTGCCCAGGAAGCTGCGATTCTGGCAGAGCAGCAAGATGCTGCCCGCTTGGAACAGGAAACCGCCCGTAGACAAGCCGCTCTAGAGCGCAGACGGGGTGAAGTCGTTGCAGCCGCGCAAGCCCGGCTACAAGCCCGCGAACAGGCAACGCGGGAGCGTCAAGCGGCGCAAGCCAGGGCTCGGGAGGACGCTGAGCGGCGCGCGCGGGAAGAAGCGGACCGTCTTGAAAGTGTGCGCATCGAAGTATTGGCGCGGGTAGAGGCTGAAAGGCAGGAAAAGCTTCAACGTATCGCGGAGCTCGAGCAACAGATTGCCGGTATCGAATCCACCGCAACCAACGATGCTGCTACTAATGAGATATTGCTTGAAGCCGTCGCGGTTGCAGAACAACTAGTGGATGCACTTACCGAAGAACAGCTCAAGTATGAGAATACGGATGCTGATGGCAATACCGTGCAACCTTTGTCTAAAGAATTGATAGCCGAGCTTGAAGACATGAAAAATGATCTGGTAAGACAGGCTAGCAGCCAGCAATAACACTATTTTGCTCTTTTCCCGCACTGAACGGGCTACTTAGGCGCTTTAGCAATGACTGATAATGTGGTGGGTTTTGACAAAGAGAAGCACAAGCACCAGTTCAAGCGCAAAGAAGCCAAAGTCGACGCCATTCGCAATGCATTTGGAATGGCGCGAGGTGGGTCCGATTCAGTGAGCGTGGAAGGTAAGAAGAAATCTAAGAAGCACAAGAAAACCCGTAATAAATAGTCGCCTCACTCAATAAATAGACAGTTGAGTAACTATTCTCTTTACAACCTACATCCCCTGTTAAAACAACCCTGTAAGGCTCTTGCACGCTTTGTTTGTAAAGCCTCTTATGGTAAAGTGCGCGCCTTTAAAATAAACATTTAATTTTGGGAGAGAATCTTAGATGCCGGGCATAACGATTACGATAACTACAGCACTATCACTGCTAGGCTTGAGTATTGCTTTCTTCTACATGAAGAAGGTGATGAGTGTACCGCTTGATTTGGGTCTGGAAGAGAAGGACGCAACTCGTCTTAGATTTATTCACGGTGCGATTGCGGATGGCGCAATGGCATTTTTGAAGCAGGAATACAAAGTCCTGACGATTTTTATGGTGGTATTCGCCGCCATAATAGTTGTTCTTATTGATGATACGCATACGCCAGATATCAGAGAAGGCATCTATACGGCGGTAGCTTTCCTCTTCGGTGGTGCCATTTCGATAGCCTCCGGCTATATCGGCATGAAGGTAGCCACTCAGGGAAATGCACGTACTACAGTGTCTGCCAAGAAAGATATTTCCGATGCCTTCGAAGTGGCGATTAATTCCGGCGCAGTAATGGGTTTTGCGCTGGTGGGTCTGGCGACTCTCGGACTGGTGATTATTTATGTTGTGATGAGCTGGTTGCTATCGGATTTGGGTCAGGAGAATAATCACATCTTGATGGAGGTAATTGCCGGTTTTGGACTAGGTGGCTCGACTATAGCGTTGTTCGCAAGGGTTGGCGGCGGTATTTTTACCAAGGCAGCTGATGTCGGTGCCGACCTGGTGGGTAAGGTTGAACAGGGCATCCCAGAAGATGATCCCCGTAATCCTGCGGTAATCGCTGACAACGTCGGTGATAATGTCGGTGACGTGGCGGGGATGGGTGCAGACCTGTTCGGCTCCTGTGCGGAGAGCACGTGTGCCGCTATGGTTATTAGCGCAGTGGTATTTGCCGGTGACCCTAATGCATTACTCTATCCGATCCTGATCAGCGCAGTGGGTATACCGATTAGCTTGATTACCAAATTATTGGTAACTGTTAAAACTGAAGATGATGTTGCGCCAGCATTGATGAAACTGCTGATAATTTCCAGTGCTTTGATGGCGGTGGTGATGTTCTTCTTTACAATTGCATTGATTCCTGAATTTTTTGAATTAAATGGTGAGTCATACACCAATATAGGCGTATATCTCTGCTTCCTGGCGGGCTTGGTTGCCGGATTAATAGTAGGGCTCCTAACCGGATATTATACCTCAGAGAAATATGGCCCGGTTCAGGAGGTGGCGAAGTCATGCGAAACAGGGGTGGCTACCAATATCATTTATGGTCTGGCGCTGGGTTATCAGAGTACGGTATATCCTTACCTGGCCATTGCAGGAAGTATTTTTGTTTCCTGGTCACTTGCCGGGATGTATGGAGTGGCGATCGCTTCTCTGGGCATGCTGGGCACCTTGGTTGTGGCGTTGACTATCGATGCCTATGGTCCGGTTGCCGACAATGCCGGTGGCATAGCAGAGATGGTCGGATTGGGAGAGGAAGTGAGACGTCGCACGGACATCCTAGATTCGGCAGGAAATACTACTGCTGCTATTGGTAAAGGTTTCGCCATTGGCGCTGCTATTTTGACTTCCCTAGCGCTGTTTGCGGCATTCATAACAATTGCTGGCACCCTAAGGGGAGAAGCGATAACTATGAGCTTGCTGGATCCGCTGGTTTTTACCAGTTTATTTATTGGTGCGGTGCTGCCTTTCCTGTTTTCAGCAATGACGATGAAGTCAGTTGGTAAGGCTGCTTTTGCCATGATTGAAGAAGTGCGTCTGCAGTTCAAAACAATCCCTGGCATTATGGAAGGTACTGGTGAGCCGGATTATGCCAAATGTGTTGCTATCTCAACCAAGGCCGCATTAAAAGAAATGATCGCTCCGGGCATTCTGATTATGGGCTCACCTATAGCTGTTGGATATCTTTTCGGTGTCGAAGCCGTAGCCGGGATGCTGATAGGATCACTGGTTGCCGGTGGTGTGCTTGCCATTGCGTCATCAAATAGTGGCGGGGCGTGGGATAACGCCAAGAAATACATCGAAGCGGGAAATCTGGGTGGCAAAGGTTCTGACGTACACACCGCTGCTGTGGTAGGCGATACTGTAGGCGATCCAATGAAGGATACCTCAGGCCCCTCACTTAATATTCTGATTAAGCTGTCGGCCATTCTTAGTCTGGTATTCGCACCGTTTTTTGTTCAGTACGGCGGAATTCTGTTAGGGTAAACCTGCAATAGGTTTGTTATAAAAAAGGAGTCATATGACTCCTTTTTTATGCACAGAAATTAAATGGTGGGTTATTAGAGTGGTCTCGATTCAAAATGATAGAGCACCCATTCATTGTAGCAGTGAGTTTCATTAGTGCTGAGATCGATCCAATCCGTTCTTACAGTTTTCTCGCACTAGTATATACGGGAAGAGTCTTTATCCTCAATGATCAGATTGCGCACGGAAGGATTCAGTGTGTAACTGGATATTTGAACTAATTTCCAGCTTTCATCGAGTGTGCTGGCTATGCATTCGTCACTGGAAAGTAAATCGTGATAGGGAAGAGCAACTTCGGCATAGCCTAAAGTAGGCACATCAAGCCCAAGCTGTGCACCTGTAACTTCTGGCTCGTCGCCAACATTGATGAATTGGATGCAGCCTAATCGGATTTTCAGTTTGATTAAGTGCTATGAGTCGCAATCACTCGATGGCATTTTCTTCCCATGCGGAAGAATAAAAATCGAATTTGACGACCGTGTCTTTTGATGTTTCTGCACTTGCTATCATGAAGCAGCAAAAGCAGCAGAGTGTTATTATCTTTCGGACCCTGGACTAAATCCCATGATGCGTTGATACTTTTGGCCGGATTGATGTCACAGTAGTTTTCGAACTCGCTTGCCTATATTCTTGGTTTTTAGGGCCGAATAAAAGATAATCATCCAAAATTATGAATCAGAGCTGTTCATGCCTCAAGCTAATTAGTTAACAAAGGAGGCTCTGAACAAGTAGTTGACCACGCAGAGAGGCCATCTACTAGATCAGAGCTTACCTAGAGTAAAATCACATTGACGAAACTGAATACTATTAAAAATATCATCTGCGTTGCCTCTGGCAAAGGCGGTGTGGGTAAATCAACTACTGCGGTAAACTTGGCTGTGGGCCTGGCTCAAAATCAAAACCGGGTGGGACTGTTTGATGCGGATATCTATGGCCCCAGTTTGCCACTCATGTTGGGCGTTCCAGCAGGCACCCGACCTGAGATAAAAGATGGTAAATTCATGCTGCCGATTCAAGCTCATGGTGTGAAATGTAATTCAATGGGATTCCTGGTGGATGAAAACACGGCTATGGTGTGGCGAGCACCCATGATTACCTCAGCCTTTAATCAAATACTCAATGACACACTCTGGTCTGAGCTCGATTATCTTATTGTGGATATGCCCCCAGGCACCGGGGATATTCAGTTAAACCTCGCCCAATCAGTTAATGTAGCTGGGGCTATAATAGTAACCACTCCACAGGATGTTGCGCTGTTGGACGCCCGCAAGGGGATCGAGATGTTCCGAAAAGTGGATGTTCCCATTTTAGGAATAGTTGAAAACATGAGTACGCATGTTTGTTCTAACTGCGGGTACGAGGAGGCGATATTTGGCAGCGGTGGTGGTGAGAGACTCTCGGTTGATTATGGTGTGGATATAATCGGAAGATTGCCGTTGGATGTCAATATTAGAAAGCGAACAGATGAGGGGCTGCCCGTGGTAATTGCTGATCCATCGAGCCCACCGGCCCAGGCATATTTGGAATTAGGTCAAAATGTAGAAAAGAAACTAGGCCAGTTAGAGTTGGATTCAAGTGCCATGCCACAAATTACAATCAGTGATGATTAGCGTAGGTTCTGGCAGATAAACCCTATATAGCGTGCATAATTAAAACTACACAAAAATAGATTACACACAAGATAAGGTGGGCAAACACATTGGATGCAGTTAACAACTTTTTAATCTTTATTGATGGCTTCTTGGGTAGTGCGAGCTGGTTTCCTTACTTACTTCTATCAGTTGGTATTTTTTTCACGCTGTATTTGGGGTTTCCCCAAATACGCTATTTCAAGCACGCCATAAATGTCACCCGTGGCAAATTTGACAAAGATGGAGCAAGAGGTGATGCGACTCACTTTCAGGCTTTAGCAACTGCATTATCGGGTACGGTAGGTACCGGGAATATAGGTGGGGTGGCATTGGCATTGCATCTGGGCGGTCCAGCTGCTCTATTCTGGATGTGGATGACAGCCTTTTTTGGCATGACAACAAAATTTGTCGAGGTCACACTATCCCATAAGTATCGCGATCAGACTGCCGACGGCACCATGGCGGGTGGCCCCATGTATTATATGGAGAAAGGACTAAACGCCAAGTGGTTGGCGATACTCTTCGCCATTGCTACCGTGCTCAGCTCCTTTGGTACGGGTAATTTTCCCCAGATCAATAGCATTGCGGCTGGTTTAGAGAGCACGTTTTCACTCGATCCGTTGATTACAGCTAGCGTGCTTTCGGTTGTTCTCGCGCTGGTTATTATCGGTGGCATTACCCGAATAGCGAAAGTGGCCGCAACCATCGTACCTGCAATGGCAATAATCTATTTGATTGGAGCAGTTGCTGTAATCATTCCCAACTTTGGCAATATTATCCCGTCTTTTGTGTCTATCTTCAGCGATGCATTCAGTGGCTCAGCCGCAACCGGTGGATTTCTTGGCGCAACTTTCGCTTATGCGTTCAACCGGGGGGTAAGTCGAGGTCTGTATTCCAATGAGGCGGGGCAGGGCTCAGCGGCTATAGCGCACGCTGCGGCTAGAACTGCAGAACCAGCCGATGAAGGTATGGTTTCCATTCTGGAGCCATTCATCGATACGATTGTTATTTGCACCATCACCGGACTGGTTATTCTTTCGTCCGGGGTTTGGATGGAAAAGTTTGAGAATGAATTTCAGCGTGCAGATATGGTTTTTGTCGCTGGGGTTTATGAAGAGGATAATCCTGAAGATGTTCAGGAGTTATTTGCGTACCTGGCAGGTGCTGCCACTGAAGCCTCAAGTTATACCGGTGAGATTAATGTGGTAAATGGACAAGTGCAGAATTCGACTGCATTCACTTTGCTTAATGCCCGCTCATTTGCTGAAAATATTGTTTATTCAAGAGATGGGACGGCCTTAAACGAGAGTGTTAGCGTCAATGAGGGGCAATTGACAGACACGGAGGTAATTGTAACTGGAGACTCTTTATTACATTCTGTCCCGTTAACGACTGAAGCTTTTACCCGGGGTTTGTTTGGTGATTTTGGCAAGTACATTGTATCTATTGGGCTAATGCTGTTTGCCTTTTCAACGGCAATAGCCTGGTCTTATTACGGTGATCGTGCGATGACCTACCTACTTGGTTCGAAATCGGTTCTGCCCTACCGAATCATCTATGTACTGGCCTTTTTCTACGCCGCCTTGGCGGACACAACTGTAGTCTGGAATATTTCCCTGATTACTATTGTGCTGATGACGGTGCCAAACCTGGTTGGCATTATGTTTATGCACAGGGAGATGAAGCAAACTGTGAAACAGTACTGGGCAAAGACCGATCACGGGCGTCATCGAACCTGACTCACATGCATTAAAGGGCATCTCGGCTTAAGCAGAGAGCTTCAAGCTTTTATAGGGATGTCTCATATAGCGCGTCATTGGTTTTAGTTGTCCAATCAGGATCGGACTGCCTCTCCGGGTAATCGGATATTTTCTACAATTTCCTGTACCTCTTGAGGAGGTGGAGGGGTAAAGCGGCAAATTGTCAGGGCGACGCCGAGGTTTATCATAGTGCCAAGCGTGCCAATGCCTTCCGGCGAAATCCCAAACCACCAGAATTCTTCCGTATTGGCGGTCGGGTTGATAAATTTGAAATAGATGATGTAGGCAGCGGTGAAGGTAAAACCGGCTACCATGCCAGAAATGGCTCCCTCCTTGTTCATGCGCTGTTTAAAGATTCCCATCACTATTGCCGGAAAAAAGGAAGCAGCGGCGAGCCCGAATGCAAACGCTACCACCTGTGCTACATAAGCAGGAGGATTGATCCCGTAATACCCGGCTATGAGAACGGCAATAAAAATAGAAATTCTCGCGTAGAGTAATTCTTGCTTTTCCGTTATCCCCGGCATGAAACTGCGTTTCAACAAGTCATGAGCAACCGAAGTGGAAATAACCAGCAGCAGCCCGGCTGCTGTGGAAAGGGCTGCAGCGAGTGCACCAGCTGCTACCAGGGCTACTACCCAATTGGGCAAACCGGCAATTTCTGGATTTGCTAGCACCATGATGTCCCTGTTGACTTCTAGCTCGTTGACCTCAGGATCACCAACGTATTGAATTCGGCCATCGTTATTCTTGTCATTGAAAGCAATCAGATTGGTGGTTTCCCACTGGGAAAACCAATCTGGAATATCTGCATATTCTGCGTTGTTTACAGTATTGATCAGATTGGTTCTGGCAAAGGCTGAAACTGCTGGCGCCGTGGTGTAAAGAATCGCGATAAAAACCAGCGCATACCCTGCGGATTTTCTAGCATCCCGGACATTGGGTACGGTAAAGAAACGGATTATTACGTGAGGCAGACCAGCTGTGCCAAACATGAGTGCGGCAGTAATGAAAAACACATCCAGAGTGCTTTTCTGACCTTCAGTGTAAACAGCAAACCCTAGTTCCTCACTCAAACCGTCGAGTCGGTCTAGCAAATATCCCCCACCGAATGCTTCTGTAAGCTCGGAACCGAAACCGACTTGAGGAATTGCCTGGCCTGTCATAAGAATCGAAATAAAGATAGCTGGCACCATGAAAGCGAAAATCAGTACACAATATTGCGCCACTTGCGTGTAAGTAATACCTTTCATACCGCCCAAAACCGCGTACATAAACACAATGGCCATACCAATTACTACACCGGTGGTAATGTCTACTTGCAGGAAGCGCGAAAACACTATGCCGGCGCCGTTCATCTGTCCGCAAACGTACACAAAAGAAATGACAATGGCGCAGAATACGGCGATTATCCGGGCTGTTCTGGAGTAGTATCGGTCCCCAATAAAGTCAGGCACTGTGAATTTGCCGAATTTTCTTAAATAGGGTGCCAACAACATGGCTAATAGCACGTAACCGCCGGTCCAGCCCATTAAGTAGAAAGTGCCGTCTCTGCCCAAGAAGGAAATAAGCCCGGCCATGGAGATGAAGGAGGCGGCGGACATCCAGTCAGCCGCCGTAGCCATACCATTAGCCAGTGGGTGTACGCCTCCACCGGCCACATAGAATTCCTTGGTAGAGCTGGCTCGGGACCAAACGGCAATGCCAATATATAGGCTGAAGGAGATGAATACGAAAATATAAGTCCAGAGTTGCACGCTCATGCGGATTGCTCCTCTGTCGCTTGGTGGCTGTTCGCGCTGGGACCTTGATCGTTGTCCGTTGCAGCAGCTTCGTTATACTGGTCGTCGAGTTTGTCCATTAGTAGAATGTAAACATAGATGAGGACAACAAAGACAAATATTGAACCCTGTTGCGCCATCCAAAATCCCAGCTTAAAACCACCGAATCTGAAATTATCCAGAAAATCGACAAGTAATATCCCGCAGCCGAATGAAACCACGAACCAAACACATAGCAGTGAGCTCACTATTTTCAGATTGGATTTCCAATAGGAAGTTGCGCGACTGTTCGACATCTCTACCCCGCCCTTTTTTTGTTATTAAATTATCTTACAGTTTGTTTTCAGCGGAGAATAGTACCACTTCACCCGGATATTTCACCATTGTGCTTGATATTCATCAAATTCTGAGCACTTGCTCAAGATAGGTCTTCAGCTTTTTTTCAACTTGGGGCCGTTTGTTTTCGCTAGATTTCCCATATTCCAGATAAAACTGCCTAAGTTTTTGTCGCTCAAAGCCGACATGCCCCTCAAGTAGCAAAGTGATACCCGCATCGCCTTGCTGCAAAATCCGAGTGCACCAGAGTTCATATTCTTTGATTGGGATTTTAGGTTTGGCGGGGTTTGACTGGGTGTTCTCAACAGCTTCATTTATAGCCTGGGAGTCAGAATTCCGCATCAATCGACCTATATATTGCGCCTGCCGTTTTCTTGCGCCGCGGCTATTGGGTAACCGTTTGAATTCATCAATGGCAGCGCGTAATTTCACATCGAGCGGTAACTTTTCGAGCTGGGCTGGCTTGAGAGTGGTTAATTTTTCACCTAATTTTTGCAGCGCAATCATGTCTTTCTTGCGTTGGGTCTTGCTGACTTGTTCGGGTGTCTCCTGCTCTGAATTCTCTTCAATTTTCATGGCTTATAGATAGAAAACCTGTGCTAGCCCAAGAAACGAGAAAAATCCAATGGAATCGGTAACGGTAGTAAGTGCTACCGTGCCAGCTAGTGCTGGGTCGACCTTAATGCGTTTGAGGAAGAGAGGCAGGTAGGCACCGGCTAGAGCTGCTATGATCATATTGATCATCATTGCTGTGGCGATGATGTAGCTGATCTGTAAATCGCCCAACCAAATATAGGCTATAACTGCAATCACCAGCGCCCAGAGCATACCGTTCAGGCTTGCAACACCCAATTCTCTTATCAATAGCCAGCGACTGTTAGCGGGACTGATATGCCCAAGGGCTAAGCTCCGTATCACCAAGGTAAGCGTCTGCATGCCCGCCACACCACCCATATTAGCGACAATAGGCATAAGTATGGCGAGATAGACTACCCTTTCGAGAATGTCTTGAAACAGATAGATTACCAGTGAGGCCAATAAAGCGGTCATCAGATTGACACCCAGCCACATTGCCCGGCGGCGCGCTGTTTTTACCACTGGAGCAAAGGTATCCTCCTCTTCATCCAGGCCGGCCATGCTCATTAGAGAGTGTTCAGTTGTGTCTCGAATAACATCCACCACATCATCAATGGTGATTCGTCCCAGCAGCTTGCCCTCTTTGTTGACCACTGGAGCCGACACCCAGTCGTGTTGTTCAAATAGCTGTGTTACTCGCGTTACTTCCATCGTTACAGGGATAGCCTTAATCTCCTTAGTCATCACTTCCCGAACGGTAATGTTTGGATCTGATACCAGCACTTTTCTCAGCGGCAGAATGCCTAAGAATTTATCATCCCGACTAACAACATGAATGTTGTCAGTCATTTCTGGAATGCTATCGTGGCGACGTAAATAACGGAGAACCAGATCGAGGGTGTGGCGTGGTCTTACTGCGATGGTATCGGTATTCATCAACCCGCCGGCAGTATCTTCATCGTAGGAGAGAATTGACTCCACCCGTAGGCGGTCTTGCTGATCCATTGCCTGTAACACTTGCGTCATTACTTGCAGTGGCAATTGCTGCAGAATATCGGCTAAATCATCAGTTTCCAGACCTTCGGTGAGTTTAGCGACCTGTTCGACGTTAAGGTTACTTAAAACATCATTCTGAATATCTTCATTAAGATATTGTAATACCTCGCCTTCCACTTCCTTACCTACAAGTTGCCATAGTACGCTTCTGGTTTTAGGCGGTGAGGCTTCCAAAAGGTGAGCTATTCCCGCGGTAGGCAATGTTTTGAGCATTTGCCTGACTTGATCAAGAGAGCCACTGTCGATAGCTTGATTTAATTCAAGAACAGGGTCTTTACGGTGTTGGTTCTGATTAGCCGGAGACATGGTTACAGAGATCCTTCGTACGCGCGGTTGTTACAGTATTGGCTATTGAGTTAGCCACAGAATACACCACAGAACAGGTGGCCAAATAATCTTTCATCCGGGATTTGGGTTGCTTGGTTCGGGATGAAAAGGAACTCTTTTACTCAGCCTCGCCGAAGCGGTCGCTGACCAGTGCAATAATGGCTTTGAGAGCCTGAGCTTCGTCGCTGCCATCTACCAGGATTTTGATGTGGGTACCCTGTACGGCGGCTAACATCATTAAAGATAATATGCTTTTGCCATTAACCATCGCGGTAAGACCGATTTGGATGTCACTATTAAAAGAAGAAGTTAATGCCACCAACTTGGATGCAGCCCGTGCATGCAAGCCTGCTTTATTGATAATTTCTACGGTCGACTCGATCATTTTACCACTTACCCTTTAAACCCCAAGTTCCCTGTGTCTGGTTTGAACATTTTTTGATTCCTTTGCAAATGACTCACCTAATTTCTTGCATAGATAGACAGATCGGTGCTGCCCTCCAGTGCACCCTACCGCCACGGTGATGTAGCTTCGATTATTGTCTTCGAAATGGGGTAGCCATTTCTTTAAATAGTTGCGTATGTCATCATACATGAGTTGCACTTCTTCATGTGCGTCTAAAAATGCACTGACCTCATCATCCAGTCCGGTGAGCGATCGTAATGCCGTATCCCAGTAGGGGTTCGGGAGGCACCTCACATCGTAGACAATATCCGCATCCATGGGCAACCCGTTTTTATAACCAAAAGACTGAAAGAGCAAAGCCAGACCAGTATCCTCGCCGCGAATCAGTCGGCTTTTTATGGTATCTCGCAACTGATGCAATGACATGTTGCTGGTGTCGAATGATAAGCTGGCCATCAATGAAATCGGCTCGAGTAATTCTGATTCTTTGTCAATGGCCTCTCTTAAGCCAATAGTGTCAGTGGACAGCGGATGTTTTCGGCGGCTTTCGCTGAACCGCTTTAACAACGTCTGGCTGTTGGCATCGAGAAACACTATTTCCGCGTTGAGGTCATTTTGTTCTAGGTCCCTGATAATTGAGGGAACCCGTTGTAAATCAGCAGAAAGATTCCGTGCATCAATGCTAACGGCGATATTAGTCGTCTCCGATGCCTTAGACGATACGTGTTCTGCCAGGGGGAGCAGCAAACTGGCTGGAAGGTTATCAATACAGTAGTAGCCTCGGTCTTCCAGTATATGTAAGACGGTACTTTTACCCGATCCAGACCTGCCGCTGATAATAGTAAGTTTCATCTTGTTTAACTCAAGGAAACACTTGCTACCAGCCTCGGCTAAAGGCTAGTAAGTAATTGCTATATTGTATAGGTCTTCGCTATCCTGAGTATGTCTCAATGTATAGCAAAAATCTTCGTCATTAAATATTTCCGCAATTTTGGCCAGTGTCTCTAAGTGCTCATCGGTTTTTTCTTCTGGCACGATTAATACGAAAAACAAATCCACTGGCTTTGAGTCTATGGCATCGAAGTCAATAGGTGTATCGAGTGTCACAATCGCACCGATAATTTCGTTGCAAAAGGGAACCCGAGAATGGGGGATAGCGATACCATTGCCCAATCCTGTGCTGCCTAATTGTTCCCGCGCCATGAGCGCAGTAAACACCTGTTCGGAAACAAGGGATTCTTCACTTGCTGAAATTATTTCACTGACCGTGGTAAGCAGTCTTTTTTTACTGACGCCAGACATTCCGCAAAAGCAGCGATTCGGTGTGAGTATGTCTTCCAATTGCATTCTTACTAATTCTCGTTTCTGGTTATTGTTAAGGGTGGTGTTTGTTGAATTCCAACTAGAATCACCCATTCTAGCCAACTATAAAGCTAATCAACCAATCTTTTTCTCTCATTCGATGGGGGAATTGCCAACGATTCTCGATATTTGGCGATGGTGCGCCTCGCCACGTAAATACCCCGGTCTTCTAATAGTTGGGTAATCTTACTGTCACTCAAAGGTTTGCGTGTTTTTTCTGCGGCCACTAGTTTTTTAATAATTGCTCTAATAGCGGTGGAAGAACACTCGCCTCCACCTTTGGTGGATACATGGCTGGAAAAGAAATACTTGAGCTCGAAAATACCGCGGGGAGTGTGCATATATTTCTGCGTGGTAACCCGAGAAATAGTTGACTCATGCATTCCCACAGCCTCAGCTATATCGTGTAAAACCAATGGTTTCATGGCCTCTTCACCATATTCAAGAAAGCCTTTTTGATATTTTACGATCCGAGTAGAAACTTTCATCAAGGTTTCGTTTCGACTTTGCAGACTCTTAATGAACCATCTTGCTTCCTGCAAATTATCCCGCAAATAATTATTGTCATCGCTGGAGTCGGCCCGTTTTACCAATGAGGCATAACTATTATTAATTCGAATTTTAGGAGCAGTATCGGGGTTAAGTTCTACTTTCCATTTCCCGCTTTCGGTTTGTTTTGAAACAATTACATCCGGCACTATATAGGTGGTGGAAGCGGGTGCCACGTCGGCGCCAGGGTGTGGATTAAGACTTTCAATTAATGCAATGCAGTCTCTTAATTCGGGTTCTTTTAATCGGGTCTTGCGCATCAACTGTGTGTAATCACGACCTCCCAATAAGTCAAGATATTCATTGACGATTACTTTGCTGTTTTTTATACATTCAGATTGATCAGAATCTTCAATTTGATTTATCTGGATCGACAAGCACTCAGAAAGATTTCTATAACCTACCCCAACGGGGTCGAATTGCTGAATTCTGTGTAGCACAGCTACTAATTCATCAAGCTCGATTTCCAATTGCGGGTCGAAGCCTTCATGTATCGATTCAAGACTGACAGTCAACATGCCATTGGGGTCAATTGCATCGATAAGAGAAAGAGCTATGGCATTGTCTTTATCGGACATGGGGGTCAGGTTGAGCTGCCAGTACAGGTGATCTTGCAGGGTGTCAATCACGCTGTTTCGGGATTCTAAATCAGTAAATTCTGTGTCGCTTGAAGCCGCAGACGAATAGCTGCTGGGGTATATATCATCCCAACTGCTATCGACAGCCATATCTTTGGGGGTTTGATCCTGCCAGTCTGGATCTGAATCCTGGCCATTTAATACCGTGCTTGTATCAGATTCTGTCTCATCGCCGGAATTTAATTTTTCGGATATAGTGTCGGAGTCAAACTTTTCCTCTCCATTGTCGTCATCTTCGGTGCTTTCGATGAGTTCCAACATCGGGTTTGATTCCAATGCTTGGTGAATTTCTTGTTGTAAATCCAGTGTAGATAGCTGAAGTAGTTTGATCGCTTGCTGCAATTGCGGGGTCATGGTCAATTGCTGACCGAGTTTTACTTGAAGCGATAGTTTCATAGAGGGTGCTGCGTGGCGGACATTTGTTGATTAGGTATTGCCACATTTCAGCCTTATGTTGTCTAAACGAGGCGTGAGTATAGCAAGTTTCGTGCCTTGTTTGCATAGCAAATTTGCGCTATTGCAAGCTGGGGCTGGGGCTGCGACGTGCTGGAAAATAACGGGGTGGAACCGAAGGTTAAATAGTAAACTGATCACCAAGATAGACTTCCCTGACTTTTTCGTTATTCAGTATAGCTTCCGTATTGCCTTCGGCAATTATTTGACCTTCGCTCACAATATAGGCTTTCTCACAGATATCTAGGGTTTCTCTGACATTGTGATCAGTAAGTAATATGCCAATATTACGGGATTTCAAGTGCGTGATAATTTGTTTGATGGCAGCTACTGAGATAGGGTCAACACCAGCGAAGGGTTCGTCGAGTAATATGAATTTGGGCTCTGTGGCGAGCGAGCGCGCAATTTCGGTTCTTCGGCGTTCGCCACCAGAAAGACTCATGCCTTTGTTGCGGCGAATGTGGGTAATTTGAAACTCTGTGAGCAATGATTCCAGCTTGCGTTGTTTGTCGGTAGAGCTCAAATCGGTGCGGGTCTCCAGAATTGCCAAAATATTTTCTTCGACTGAAAGCGTTCTAAAAATTGAAGAGTCTTGCGGAAGGTAGGCTAAGCCATTAGCTGCCCTCTGGTGTATCGGCATGGCTGTCAAGTTAGTATCACTATTAGTATCACTAATAGTCACCTGCCCTGTATCAGCAGCCACCAGGCCGACCA
>CAVOCG010000012.1:0-32077 GCA_963694095.1 Gammaproteobacteria bacterium | reverse complement strand
GCTGCTTTAGTTTTTCTTGAGTCAGTGAATAGAGTTATGGGGGTTAATATGTATTTAATTCAGATCACTACTCTAGCAGAAGGATGAGCCAGCAATGATAGAGATGCGAAATTAATCCAAAATTTTGATAAGTTTATTTGGAATTTTTTTCGACCTTTAAAAAAATCAAATAATTCGGAAATTAACCATTCGCGCTAATTAATCGGATCATTGCGGACATATTTCCCATCAATAAATTCAGAAAAGAAATGCTTCAGCATCGGGTGGTTGATGGGTTCGTTGATAGTATCAGCTTCCAGATTCTGTTCAGCCACATATGTGGAATGATTACTTCCATGGACTAATACGTGGTACCAAGGCTTGTTTTTTGGCGGACGAGACTTCGCGACAGTTTCATACCACTGATCTGTCGCTTTGAAATTTTGGTCAACATCTACGATAACACCGCGATAGTCGAAGAGGCGATGGTGAACTAGTTTTCCGACAGAGAATTTTACTCTTGTAATATTTGTTACAGTTCCCATGTTTATAATTAGCGGTCGAGCAAGCGCCCCCCACCCCCGAGTGCGTAGTACACAATTGGAACGAAATCATCGGCGGTCCAGCCTTGTTCCTGGCCCCATTGTGCGTCGTAGATGGTAGTAGGTCGTGCAGCTATCACTTCATCAAGCTTCTTCCCATCCAGAATCATGCTGAGAATCCGTTCGCGCACGTCGACAATCATATCTAGGAATTCCTGCACTTCTTCACGACCTACAACATTTAGTCCATGGCCTGGTATTACCTTTGTCTGGGGGCCAGCAATCTGAATAGCCAATTCCAGTGCGGCGATGGTTCCGTCCAGTGTGCCGCCGTTGTATACATCGATAATCGGATAGCTAGTGGTCCGGTACACGTCACCGAGATGAAGCACATCCGACTCGGGAAAGTAGATAAAGGTATCGCCATCGGTATGAGCCGGTGGGGCCAGAAACGCGCGCACATCTTCGCCATTGAGGTGAAAACTGAGCTTGTCGTTAAATGTTATTACTGGTCTGCCGCCCACCGGCGGTTGTGAACCGGTATTCCCTCCACGTCTGGGAATCCGGGTTTGCTCAGCTAGAAAACGAAAGCGGGTGTTGTCATGGGCGAAGATTAACACCCCCAACTCTGCCAGGTTTTCGTTCCCGCCAATGTGATCACCATGGATGTGTGTGTTGAGTAGAAAGCGGATCTCGTTGTCGGACACCTCACTTACCGCCGCGACCAGCTTGACCGAGAGTGGTGCAAACAAAGAGTCGACGAGAAGAACGCCGTCAGGACCGACAAAAACACCAACATTGCCACCCCCACCCGGCCGCTGAACCATGTAAACATTACCGGCCACGGGAACGATGGAAAGCTCGGTTGCATCGAACAGCCTCTGTCCTAGGGCAACACTGACTCCAGCCAATAGAGTGCTTCCGAGTAGTAGGCTAGGTACTAAGTTGCGGAGTCTTCTCATTTTCACTTCTGCGTTTACCCGCAGTATCCCTTTGGGTTTGATATTTCGAGTTCAAATCGATTCGATTGCCATTTAGCCAGATTACGCGACATCAGTCAAAATTCTCGATACCAGCTTTTTGCGCGGAGCAGACCTTTTGGTAAGAATATGCTCCAATGTGCAGTGACTAAGTCAGGGTTAATCCAAGGATGCCCTGCTAAATTAACGAAATCACACCAACGAGTAAACCTCATGACAAGTAAAATAAAAATCGCCGCGAGTTCGTTGTCAGTAATTCTGGTAATTGCCGCAACAGCTTACGTCTTTATGACCCCTTATAATCGAATTGCTGGTGTCAGAATCGGCGGCACGCTTACTCCCGCTCCTGTGGATTGGAATTCGGTCAATGGTCAGGGTGTAGTGTGGCTGAAGACAGGGGGGTTTCCTCCGTTTGTGGTTAATATTATCTATTCTACCGATGAGGGCGGAATAATCACTGCCACTCGCCCTGATGGAGGTTACTGGAGCAAGCAGGCGAGGATAGAACCCAATGGCTGGATTCGCCTAGGAGATGAAACCTATGCATTAACAGCCACCGAAATTTTTGGTGACGAACGCATTCCCTATCTGGAAAGCTATGGGGGAAATAATAATATGAGTATGGGTTACGATTTTACCGGTGAGATAATTACCGGGCAGACCGAACCTCTGAACACCTGGGAGGTCTTTTACTGGACGCCACGATAATCCAGATTACACCCTTTTAATCAATGAAAAAGGTTGTTGAAACAGATGCGCGATTAACTGAAGCGGATGTTCTGGCCCATTGCGAGGGAAGCTGGGGCGTTCTAAACTGCCCAAAGGTGCCGTTTTTATGGATGTGATTCCATGTAATGCCAATGGCAAAGTGCTGAAGAGGGAATTGCGGCTGCAATTTCCCGGGTCGGTAATTAATTAAATTTATGAAAATATCGCTCTAAAAATAAAGAAAAACACGATTGAGAGCGTGGCGCCCACTGGCAAGGTGACTACCCAGGATAGAAATATCTTACTCACTACCCCAAGATTAAGTGCACCAATTCCCCTAGCCATACCAACACCTAATACAGCGCCAACCAGCGTGTGCGTTGTGGAAATCGGTATACCAGTTCCGGAAGCAACGACAACGGTGGTAGCGGCGGCCAGTTCGGCAGCAAATCCCCGGCTGGGGGTAAGCTCGGTAATGTTTTTGCCAATTGTTGCAATGACTTTGTAACCCCACATGGCAAGACCTGCAACAATTCCGCTGCCTCCCAAAATTAAAATCCAAAAAGGCAGCCCGGACTCTGCAGCAAAATCGCCACCACTTTGTACCACACCATTCACGGCAGCCAGTGGGCCGATCGCATTGGCGACATCGTTTGAGCCATGGGCAAAGGCCATGGAGCAGGCCGTGAAAATCATTAATACGCCAAACACTTTTTCTACGCTGGCGAAATCCAAACCCTTGTTCGCCGTAGGCACCTGGACAATGGCGCGCAGCATGAACTTGCCAGCAATCATCACCACTATACCGAAGCCAATGGCAATCATTACGCACTGGGCAAAAGAGAACTCCAGGCCGATATGGCTTAGCCCCTTGACCAGGGTGACCATAGCAATAATGAAGCCCACCATGAATATGTAATAAGGCACATATTTTTTTGCATTTCCAAAGGGGTCGTCGGTATCAAGTACCAGTTTCTGCACACTGCGAAATATGAAGAACGCGATAATGCCAGAGCACATTGGGGATACCACCCAGCTGGCAATGATTGACCAGACTTTGCTCCAAACCACTGCATCAGCTGAGATACCGACGACGGCAAAGCCGACTATCGCCCCGATGATGGAATGGGTGGTAGAAACCGGCCAGCCATTACGGGATGCAACTAGCAACCAAATTCCTGCCGATAACAGGGACGAAAGCATGCCATAGATCAATAGTTCAGGGGAGTCGGCAAAGCCGGCTATTTCAATATCAATGATGCTGCTACGGATGGTTGACGTAACTTCTCCGCCGGCCAGATAGGCGCCTGAAAACTCAAAAACCATGGCAATTAAAATGGCTTGTTTGATGGTGATTGCCCCGGCGCCAACCGAGGTTCCCATGGCATTGGCGACATCATTTGCGCCAACACCCCAAGCCATGAAAAATCCAAAAATACAGGCCATAGCCAGAAAGATAAAACCGTACTGCGAAATTATTTCGGACATAGCAATCTCTAGTTAGAATTCTATCATTTGAATATCAAATTACCGGGCAATTAAGACCAACAGTCGACTACCAATTTTTTGTGAGATATCAGCTAAATCACCAATGAGATCAATAATCCGATATAGAAACATTATGTGTACCGGAGGTAGCGAGGCTTCCAATTCAAACAGCTTTGCACGTAACTTAATTTGACTTACATCACTGCGATGTTCGAGTTCATCCAATTCCAGGATGAGGGCTTCAACTAACTCTACCTCTTTTCCACGAAAGCCTGTCTCCAGTAATTCGTCGAGTTCTTGGATCACTTTCAGGGCTTGTTCAGAGGCGCGCAGGCTCTCTTTGTAATATTCTTTGACAGGTGCTACCAGATCTTTCGGTATAGCCATCTTCCTGCCCAGCATTAGACCGGCGATATCCTTGGCTCGATTTGCCAATCGGTCCTGAGTCGAGAGAAGTTCAAGCAAATCACTGCGCGGTACCGGGAGGAACAAGTTCTTAGGAAGATTGGTGCGCACGTTACTCTTCAGGTCGTCGGCACCATTTTCCGATGATCTTATCGCCTGCTGCAAGGATGCTGCCTTGGTCCAGTCATTGGCAAAGCTGGCTTCGAGAAATTCACCCAACAAAACAACGCAGTTCTGAGCCATCGCCATGTGTTCCTGGATTGGTCGAATAGGGGAGCGACCAAACATTGCACCTATTGGATTTTCCATAAAATTTTTCCCGTGAAAAGTAGCGGAATTATAGAAGGAGTCGTTATTTATCTCCAGTATTTTTTGTGCTCGCAGCGGGGTTTTCTAAACCGCTACAACTTGCTATTGTTGGGTATTGTTTTGCTAAGCTTGGGAAGTGTATATGGTAGATATAGTATTTGTAGATTACAGAGAGGTTGAGCATTCGGTTGCGGTAGACTGCGGCGGTTCGCTTATGCAGGCGGCAGTATTCAATGATATTCCTGGAATCGACGCGGACTGCGGAGGTGCCTGCTCCTGCGCCACTTGCCATGTCTATGTGAAGGATGAGTGGCTGGAAAAAGTTGGGCCTATTAATATGATGGAAGAATCTCTGTTAAGCTTAAGTACAGACAGAAATGCGAACTCACGCCTTTCCTGTCAAATTCAGATTACAGAGGAATTGGATGGCCTGGTAGTTACCATACCGGAATACCAATTTTAATCTTCACCCAGCCTATCACTAGCCAATGGAGGAATAATGAGCGATGCAGTAGACATTGGAACTGAGAGGTCCGGAAAATCCTGGAGCATGGTGGGTAAGGACCCCTACACCATGCCACTTTCCGAGATCGATTTGTCCCACCCAGGAATCTGGCAGGCGAATGAATTTCTGCCATTTATGGAGAGATTAAGAAACGAAGAGCCCGTGCACTACTGCCGAGAATCGGCGGTGGGTCCTTACTGGTCCGTCACCAAATACAACGACATCCTGCAGGTGGACAAATCTGCTGACGTCTATTCATCTGAACCCACCATCGGCATTCTAGATTCCTTCGATGAATTTACGTTGCCCGCCTTTATTTCGATGGACCCTCCCAAGCACGACGAACAGCGTAGGGAGGTGCAGGGTGCTGTGGCGCCGGCCAACCTGAAAAATCTCGAAGGGCTTATTCGCTCTCGCGTGTGCTCCATTCTGGACAGTTTGCCGGTGGCAGAACCTTTCGACCTGGTAGAAAAAGTATCGATCGAACTTACTACTCAAATGTTGGCGACCCTGTTCGACTTCCCATTTGAAGACCGTTACAAGCTGACATATTGGTCTGATGTCGCGACCGCAATTCCAGGCGGTGGGGTAATTGAAACACAGGAAGAGCGCTGGGAGGTGATAGCTGAATGCCAGGCTTATTTTACCCGTTTGCGGAATGAGCGCGTGAATCGTCCATCCGGTAAAGATCTCGTTTCTATGCTTGCCCATGGCGAGGCTACACGCGACATGCCGCCGAGGGAGTATTTGGGTAATATTATTCTGCTAATTGTTGGTGGCAATGACACAATCCGAAACTCTATTTCCGGGGGTGTATTGGCGTTAAATGAGAATCCTGCTGAGTACGAAAAATTACGTCAGAACCCCGCAATAATCCCCAATATGGTGTCCGAGATAATTCGCTGGCAAACACCCCTGGCCTATATGCGCAGAACCGCAAAGAGAGACACCAAGTTGCGTGATAAGCAAATCAAGGCGGGCGATAAGGTGATTATGTGGTACGCATCGGGAAATCGGGATGAAGAGGTAATCGAGCGCGCCAATGATTTTTGGATTGACCGCCCCAACGCCAGACAACATCTGTCTTTTGGGTTCGGTATTCACCGCTGTATGGGAAATCGTCTGGCAGAAATGCAGCTTCGAATCCTTTGGGAGGAAATCGTGCCCCGGTTCCATAAGATCGAGGTAGTGGGTGAGCCAGAGCGTATCTATTCCAGTTTTGTAAAAGGCTATTCTAAATTGCCGGTAGTTTTGCATTCGCGCTAGTGTCCCCGGTTTCAGCAGGAATAGCTTTCACCGTGTGGTTTGACCTAGGTCAAGCTTGATCGGGCGGTAGCTGCGATGTTTTGAATACCGAATTAAATTGCTGGTTAAATTAGATGCCAACATTAGTTGGTAAAAGTTTGATGTAAAATCAGTTGCCAAAGATGTTTTCTTTGTCGGTACGAAGAAAACGGCTATTTCCATCGCGGCGGGTAAACCCAATTGTGTCGAAGTATTCGAGTATTTCGATGCACAAATTTCTGCCGATAGCAGAAGTATCTCTAAATTGAATGACAGAGAAGCCTTCATCCGAGTTGCTTTCCTGCGCCAGTTTCTCGGTGAAGCCAGCGAGCTTCATGATGGTTTCAGGCAGATAGTGCCGATTGGGTGCAACCTGAATTAGGTTTCCTGCTAGTCGGGTTTGTTTGAGTATATTCTCCAGTGTCTTGAGCTGAATACCAGTTAGTTCCTCCAGTTCTCTGGTTCTTGGCGGCACAAAATCTGCTTTTAGCAAAATAGGCCTGACCTTCTCTAGAAAAGCTTTTTCCTCAGTGCTCAATTGGGTTTGATGACCCGGTGAGTGGAGGAGTGTACCGGTCCTTTTGATTTCTCCTTGCTCTATTAATTTTTGCAGTATCGAGTGAAACAACAAGTGTGAGCCGGCGAACTTCACCGCACGGGTTAGCGCTGGCTCACTGATTCCCTGCTGAGTGCGATGATCGACATGGTATTGCTTTATGCTGTCCAGTATCTGTTGGCTATGCTGCTGATAAAATTTATCGTGTAGTAAGTGGGGTAATTCTTGCTTATCAATCTTAAGTAGTGCAAAGACTTCGCCCGCAATTTTCAATTTCTCCAGCGCCTGTTCGATTCGATGTTCGGTGCAGTTTCTTGCGACAGAAAATTGAGTCAGATCGACGCCTCCAGCTTGCAGGGCCATTAACTCCAGCAGGGCTTCATCGAGGGGTTTATCCAATGCATTTAATGCGGCGAGGCGCTCCTCACTATCACGGCCTCTTCGGGGCACGAAGATATCAACAACCTTGCCTCCACCTATAGTGTGTTGTGATGCTGGGTCTCGCAGGATAAATCGATCGCCATAGTGCGCGATCATCCGCTCATTTGATTTTATTTGAAACCAGTCGCTGTCAGTATCACCCAGGTGGCGGATATTGATGACATGGTGTGATGCATTGAGGTACAAGTGATATTGGGTATTACTGCGCACGCTCATTGGATCACTACCTAATAGCCGTAACTTCACATCGAGGCGCAGCACGCTTTGATTCAGAGCGGGGTCGATTAACCAATCACCGCGGGCAACGTCGTGCTTGCTCAAGCCAATATGTGCTGAGGCACGCTGACCTACGCTGACGCTATCCCGATCTTCTCTATCTAGTTTGAGCCCTTTGAGCTTGATCAGTTGATTGCCGGGCGTATGCATTAACGCACCACCGACGTGAATGCTACCTGCGCGTACGCTGCCGGTGACAACTGTACCAATGCCTTTGGCAGTGAAGCTGCGATCAATCAGATAACGGAAGTAACTGTCTTGTAAATTATGGTCTTCTGAATCGCTGGGATTTGCTTTTTCTTCGGAGAGCATGGATTCTAGATGTGAAACCAGCTCCGGAATTCCTTGCTTGTTAGAATTAGAGACTTGGAAAACGGGGGAGCCATGCAGCCTGGTGTCCTGAATTAGCTCTTCAGTGGACCGAGTAACGCGCTGGATCTGGTCAGTATCGCACCTGTCGATTTTAGTTAGCACGATCACACCCCGGTTAATGCCCAGTAAATCCAGTATTGCCAGATGTTCTCTTGTCTGCGGCATAATGCCATCGTCAGCGGCGATCACCAATATTGCCACATCGACTGTGCTGACTCCGGCCAGCATATTATTGATGAAATCTGTGTGACCTGGGACATCAACAAAGCCAATGGTGTTGTTGATGGTGCTGTCTTTGTCGGTGGTTTTTCCGTCAGTGGTTGAAAGTTGCCCACTGGTTTTGAAATGATAGTAGGCAAAACCGAGATTAATACTTAGCCCGCGGGTCTTCTCCTCAGCAAGGGTGTCGGTGTCCACTCCGGTAATATGCCGCACCAGCGACGACTTGCCATGGTCTACATGGCCTGCCGTAGCGATAATGAGTGAGCGGCTGCGTGGCCGGCTATCAGAGGATGGGGTTGGTGACATGGTAAACTGCAACCCGCTTTAGACCGACATTAGAATACGGATTGCTCGCCCCGTCAGGGTACAGGCGAGGCACGGCCGTAACGCGCAATCAGGTAGATGATGCCGGCAACGATTAGCCCGGCAATGATAAAGCCAGCGTTGAAAATACCACTATCCATATTGACAATGCCATAGCCTATGGCGCCCGATATCGATGCATAGTATACAAACGGCAGAATAGTTTTGCGTATTACCACGCCTTCCTTGCCGATTAATCCAACTACGGCACAGGCCGCCACCACATTGTGTACACAGATTATATTGCCAGAGGCACCGCCCACCGCCTGGAGTGCCACGATCCAGGTTGGATCAACCATAATTCGCTCTCCCACACCAAACTGAAACAGCGAAAACATCATATTGCTGACAGTATTACTGCCTGCCACAAAAGCACCTAGACCACCGACGAAGGTGGAAAAGAAAGGCCAGGCCGAGGCAGTCAAATTGGCGACCCCTTCTGCTAGGGCGATTGGCATCTGCTCATAGCCGGCACCACCACCAGTGCTATTAATAAACACCTGTACCATCGGTACGGTAAAGACCAGCGCAGTGGAAGCTGGAATAAGTGTTTTCAGTGAATTGGCGAAGGCAACCTTATATGTGCTAAAGCGCATGCGATGAAGGTAGATAGTTATCAGCGACACAATAATGAAGATGGTGCCAGGGGACCAGAGCGGCTGAAATGACGCGGATATGTCACTGCCAAGTATTTGCGGCCATTCCCAGGTAATCCATGGATTGGAATTGCGCAGGAAGGCCTCTAAATTAAAGGCTCTCAAGCGGGTAATCACTAACAAACCGGCTATAAAAAGATAAGGTGACCAAGCGCGAATCAGGTTCATTGTGGGCCCATCAGGACTCTTTTGTGGGGCTTGGCTGGTCAAGTGGCTGGACCAGTCGGGATCCCAGTTTTCTTTCTTGTCGAAGTCCCAGGGTGATTTGGGGTCCGGCATCAGGAAACCCTTTTTTGCTCCAATTACCACAACCACGAGGCCAATAAGCCCACCGAACATGGAAGGAAACTCAGGACCGAGGTTAGTGGCCACCAGATAATAGGGGATGGTCATGGCAAATGCGGCAAACAGGGCGAATTTCCAAACCTGCAGGCCCTCAGCGAGAGATCTGTTTTTGCCAAAGAAACGTGTCATCACCGAGACCACGATTAGGGGTATGAAGGTGCCGGCGATGGCGTGAATCAGCGCCACCTTACCTGCAATGAAACCCAGAAACTGGTCCCATTCGGCATAGCCTAAGCCTGCGGCGTAAGCTGCCATCTCAGGATCAGCAGACAGGCCGGTATTTACGCCCACCAGTATCGGAGTGCCCATGGCACCAAAAGACACCGGCGTACTTTGGATGATCATGCCAGCCACTACCGCCGCCATGGCCGGAAAGCCCAGGCCCACCATCAGGGGTACGGCAACTGCTGCTGGGGTGCCGAACCCGGCCGAGCCTTCGATAAAAGAACCAAACAGCCAGGCAATGATAATGACCTGAATTCTTCGATCCGGTGTTATGTCAGAAAAACCTTGCCGTATTGCGTGGATTGCGCCGCTTTCGGTCAAGGTGTTCAACAGTAATATGGCGCCGAAGATTATATAAATGAGCGTCAGTGCAACGATCAGCCCATTGATACTGGCAGCTACCACCTTGCCTACTGATATTTCCCATACCGCAATGGCAAGAAAAGCAGCCACCACGTAGGCAATAGGCATGGCGCGACTTGCAGGCCAACGCAGTAGAACTAGGAAAATTGCCACAGAGATAATGGGCAACATGGAAATAAACGCAAGAAGACCTGTGCTCATAATTATTTTTCTTTTTTTATAGGGCTATTGTTTATATTGTTTTATGTTGTAACAGTTGCTGATCAGCTTAACAAATATAATCGGATAGGGACAACCCGTTTTATAAGTGGAATAATGTGTTCATAGCAGTAAGGGGCTATTGAATTCGTTATGCAAGGAGTCAGGATTATGGAAATTTCTACTATTGTGGTTCTGGTCATCATTGCGGTGCTATTTTTCTATGTGGTGGGTATCTATAACCAACTGGTCAGTTTGAAAAACCGCTATCAAAATGCCTTTGCACAAATAGAGGTGCAGCTAAAAAGACGCTACGATCTTATTCCCAATTTGGTGGAAACCGCCAAAGCCTATATTTCCCACGAGCGGGAAACCCTGGAAGCCGTTATTTCTGCTCGAAATGCGGCGGCAGCCGGTTTGGCTGCGGCAGCGGCAGATCCGGGCAATGCGGCGGCAATCAATGAACTGGCTGGGCAGGAGGGGGCCCTGACCGGTGCGCTCACCCGATTCAATGTGGTAATGGAAGCCTATCCCGATCTTAAGGCAAATCAGAACATGATGCAGGTAAGTGAAGAGCTGACTGCAACGGAAAACAAAGTAGCTTTCTCAAGACAGGCATTCAACGACCAGGTAATGGCCTATAACACTTACAAGCAATCTTTCCCACCAGTGACCATTGCTGGGGTTTTCGGGCATGGATCGGACGCGAGTCTGTTGGAATTTGAGGACAGCGAAGCCATACAAGAAGCGCCAAAAGTCGCTTTTTAGTTTTTAGAACCGATCATAGCTAGCGCTTAAATAATGGACTTTTTTGAATCACAGGATACGGCTAAACGTAACACCGGGAAACTGGTGTTGTTGTTTGCAGTGGCAGTGATTGCGCTGGTGCTAGTTACCAATTTTCTCGTCATGTTTATATTCGGGTTCCTTGGCTCCGAAATGACCAGCATGGCCGCCATCTCAACGATTAGTTTTGATTGGAATACATTTCTGCTAGTGGGATTCGCCGTAATCTCGGTTATTCTGCTTGGTAGTCTCTATAAAATTGCATCATTGTCCGGCGGTGGTGCCCGTATAGCTGAAATGATGAACGGCAAGCTGCTGGTTTCAGGTAGTGGCGATTTGTACGAGCGCCGAATTCTCAATGTAGTCGACGAAATGGCCATCGCCTCGGGCACGCCAGTGCCGCCGGTGTATCTAATGGAGGAGAACGGCATCAATGCCTTCGCGGCAGGCTATTCGCCCAGCGATGCGGTAATTGGGGTGACCCGAGGGGCGATTGAGACCTTGAGTCGGGATCAGTTGCAGGGAGTTATCGCCCATGAATTCAGTCATATTTTGCACGGTGATATGCGCATCAACATCCGCTTGATCGGTGTGCTACATGGCATCATGATATTGGGCATCATTGGTTATCATTTGCTGCGCGGGGGCGCCTTCAGCCGCCGTTCTAAAAATTCCGGGGGCATTGTATTTTTTGGTCTGGCACTGGTGGTAGTTGGCTTCGTGGGCACGTTTTTCGGTAATCTGATAAAGGCCGCAGTTAGCCGCCAAAGGGAGTATCTGGCCGATGCTTCTGCCGTGCAGTTTACGCGTAACCCGGAAGGTATTGGTGGTGCCTTGATGCGTATAGCCACCCATGACTCACGCTCCTACATGGCGAATCCGAACAGCGCTGAGATCAGTCATACCTTGTTTGAAGAGGGCTCGGTTTCGGCACTTAGCGGGCTGTATGCTACCCACCCGCCACTTGACGATAGAATCAGGGCTATACTGCCGCGCTGGGGCGGTGACTATGGCCAAGCTGACGCCGGTAATACGGACGTATCTGCCGAAGAGCAGCAACCGGGCCCTACAGCCAGAGAAAAGGCTGAAGCCCTGCTCGGTGGTATGGACAGCGTCTTGATAACCGACGCGATGATTAAGCAGGTAGGTAATCCGAGCGTAGCGCATTTGCAGTATGCGGATACATTACTGCACCAGATACCAGATTTGATACTGGAGGCGGCACACGATCCTTCTGCTGCGCGCGCTTTAATTTATTTTCTGGTACTTGGCGATGACCCCAAGCTTCGTAAACTGCAGCTGAAACTTTTAGAGAAATCAGCCGATGCGGGCGTGTGCTTCGAGCTGGGAAAAATTATTGCACAGATGAGTGCGCTCAAAGCCGAATACCGTTTACCGCTGATTACTATTTCACTGGCAAGTTTACGTCAATTATCAAAACCACAGTTTGTGCTGTTTAAGGAAAATTTTATCCGGCTGATTGCAATAGACAAAAAGATAAGTCTGTTTGAATGGGCTACGCAAAAGATAGTGTTCCGACATCTTGGGGCGGTGTTCGATAACAGGAAGCCAAGGCCTGGTCGTAAAGAAATAACTAACTGTAAAAAATCTTGCGAGGTGCTGATTTCCACCCTTGCTTATTCTAATAAGCATCAGGGCATAAGTCAGCAGGAGGCATTTGACAGAGCCAGCAGCAAATTGCCGGAGCTACAATTGCAGCTTATAGATGAGTCTGAAATCGGACTCGATCTGCTGAATACTGCTCTGGATGATCTGGTTAAGTTAAAGCCACTGCAAAAGCCGGCAGTGCTTAAAGCCTGCGCCGCTTGTATTACAGCCGACAAAGAAGTATCGCCCATTGAGGCCGAGTTGTTCCGAGCCATAGCCGACACACTCGACTGCCCCATGCCACCGCTGGTATAAACACCACATTTACGGGCTAGGTTTCTGCACTGGCTGCGGTGTGAAAACTATTCCCGGTGTGAGAGAAGCCATCGACCAACGTCAATTTGACCACGTGGCCGGCCAAATTGAATTAGCATCCGATGTGCTCAGCGACATGGCGAGCCGAGTCGAATTATTGTCCGAGCAGCAGTTGCTGCTTGTCAGATAGGTGTCCGCTAGTGGAGAGCGAATCAGCACACTGGGCTCTAATTTCGGTTTTCCTGCATTTGCAGCCAGGATCGCAGCATGCTGGTAACAAAGGCAATATCACCTGTGTTTTGAGAATTGTGGCCAACACCAGGTAACGTGACTAAAGTGAGATCTTTGGCCATGGACTCCCATGTGTCATTCAATGCCTGATTGACATAGGCTCCATCATCAAGGCCGTGAAACTCAAGCACGGAAACTTCGACTTTAACAATCGGTGAATCATCCACCATCCATGGCGGTTTCGGATAATAGGCTCTGTAGTAATTGAGCATGGCCTCGTAGTCAGAGCGTTGGTAGGCTTTAAGATATCGCTCGTACCAAACCGTTCCCGCGTGGCTTTGTGCACGACGCTTCGCGTCCATGCCGCCCATATCGCCTTCGGTTGAAGTGAAACGGGCGATGTAGGAACTGCGTCGTTTCTGTTCGTTGTTTAACGCCATCTCCCGTTTACGGGAACGTGGGTGGGGTCGATTAAAAATGACAAGATTCTTTGTACGTTGAGGGTATCGCTCGGCGAAGTACCAACCAACGATGCCACCCCAGTCATGACCGACGATAGTGGCTTGATGACTGCCGAGATCGTCAAGGACAGCAGCGACATCGGTAGTTAAATGCGGTATTGCGTAGTTTTCAACACCAGCCGGTTTGTCGCTGCGGTTGTAGCCTCGTAAGGAGAGAGCCACCACCTGGTAACTATCGCTTAACGCCGCCATTTGGTGCCGCCAGTCATACCATTGGTTAGGAAAACCATGAATGAAAAGAAGTACCGGGCCTTCACCCATAGTGACATAGTGTATTTGCACACCGTCGTTATCAGCATAGTGGTGCTCGACCAGATTATACACTTCATCAACATCAACTTGCGCTGCGAGCGGACCTGACATCACCAGCGTGAATAGAATCGTTGTGAAAAAGACTCGTTGCATGTAAAAAACCTCCAAATCATTGTCTTAGTTTGAGCACATAATAATTGAATGCTATTTTGGCAGAAGTCGTAGTCTCTGCCTATACTACTTGTTAGGTATGCTGATTGCAGTGAGTGCACAATGGCAATCACCACGTTCGACACCTACAAATTTATTCGTCGCCTAGAACGTGTTGGTATGCCGGTCGAACAGGCAGAAGCTCAAGCTGAAGTACTGACAGCGGCGGTATGCCCCCTACCTGCAACGGTTATTCATGTCGTAGCCAAATTCGATTTGGTGACAGCCCCCTACCGTGGATCAGGTTACCCCCCTAGCTATTTATGCCGCAGTGTCGCCTGCGCCGCTGCAAGCCGTGCCACGGGCACCCGCGGTGGAGAACAGCTCACGTAATCCAGGCCTAGGTCATTGCAGAACTCGATGGATGCAGGGTCTCCGGCATGTTCGCCGCAGATGCCCAGTTTAAGCTTCGGCTTGGTTGCCCGGCCATTGGCTATTGCAAATTGCATGAGTTTGCCCACGCCACGCTTATCCAGGCTAGCAAACGGGTTCTTGCTGTAAATTTCCTGTCGCTGATAGGCATTGTAAAACAAGCCCATGTCATCCCGACTCAGACCCAGCGCCGTCTGTGTCAGGTCATTGGTGCCGAAACTGAAGAAGTCGGCCTCTTTGGCGATCTCATCCGCCGTAATGGCCGCGCGTGGCACCTCGATCATAGTGCCGACACTGTAGTTTATTTTTATCTTATGGCGGCTCATTACCTCACCGGCAACCCGGTGCACAATTTGTAGTTGGTCGGCTAACTCGGCCTGAAACCCGACTAGGGGGATCATGATTTCAGGGGCAACCTTGATTCTCTTCTTGCCTTTCAATACCTGTGCAGCGGCTTCGAAAATAGCGCGTGCCTGCATTTCCGTAATCTCAGGATATAGGATACCCAGACGGCATCCGCGGCAGCCGAGCATGGGGTTTTCCTCATGCAGTGCCTTAATTCGGTCAATCACGAAATCGAAAGGCACGTCGAGCCGCTCCGCCAACTGCCTTCTCACCACATCATCCTGGGGTAAAAACTCATGCAGTGGTGGATCTAGCAAGCGGATAGTAACAGGGCGGCCGTTCATAGCTCTGAACAGCCCGATAAAATCCTTCCTTTGAAAAGGGAGTAATTTTTTCAGTGCCCCCCGGCGCTGAACTTCGCCAACTGCCAGAATCATCTGCCGCATATAATCGATGCGTTCACCTTCAAAAAACATATGCTCGGTACGACATAAACCGATGCCTTCGGCACCATAGGCTACTGCCTGCTTTGCCATGGCAGGCGTGTCGGCATTGGTTCGAACCTTCATTCGGCGATGCCGGTCGGCCCACTTCATCACCGTTTGGAATAACTCAAAGGTATAGCTTCTTGAGGCCTTCAAGTCCCCGTCCAGCACCCGTTTGACTTCCGAATCGGCGCTATCGATCATGCCGGCGTAAATCGAGCCAGTAGTGCCATCAATAGAAATGTAATCGCCCTCTTTCAGGGTGATCTTACCGGCAGTCAGAGTGCGTTTTTCATAATTGATCTTGATGTCTCCGGCACCGCAGACACAAACCTTGCCGAGCTGGCGCGCAACTAGCGCGGCATGGGAAGACACTCCCCCGCGGGTAGTCAGAATACCCTGGGAGAAGAGCATGCCTTTCAGGTCATCCGGTGAGGTTTCGGTGCGGCAGAGCACTATTTTGTGGCCTTTCTTAGTTTTCAGCTCAGCCGTCGCCGCAGTAAATGCAATACGGCCGGTAGCCGCGCCGGGCCCCGCTGGGAGCCCTTTGCTAATTTGTTTGGCAGATTTAAGTGCTTTCGGGTCAAACACCGGCACCAACAGCGAATCGATGGATTCTGCTGGAATTTTCAGCAGGGCGGCTTTCTGATTGATCAGTCGCTCGCGCTGCATTTCCACAGCGATGCGCACTGCAGACAGACCCGTGCGTTTGCCGTTACGGGTTTGTAGGATATACAGATGACCATTTTCGATAGTGAATTCGAAATCCTGCATGTCTTTAAAATGGCGCTCGAGTTTGCTGCGGACCTTCTCCAGATCGTGATAACTATTAGGCAGCTCTTTTTTCATATCGGCAATGGCATGTGGCGTGCGCACCCCGGCCACCACATCTTCACCCTGAGCGTTAACCAGGTATTCACCATAGAAGATTTTTTCGCCGTTGGCCGGGTCGCGAGTGAAGGCCACGCCTGTGGCACAATTTTCCCCTGCATTACCGAATACCATGGCCTGCACGGTCACTGCTGTGCCCCATTCAGCGGGTATCCCGTATTGTTGGCGGTAAAGAATCGCGCGTTCGTTCTTCCAAGAACCGAATACCGCACCCACCGCGCCCCACAGTTGCTGCATCACATCCTGTGGAAATGACTTTTTTGTTTGTTTGAGAATAAAGGCCTTATAACGTTTCACTAGTTCCCGCAACTCGTCGGTGGAAAGCTGGCTGTCCAGCTTAATGCCCAGGGTGTATTTGAGTTGGTTCAGAATGCTATGGAATGGGTCCTCTTCTTCCTCACTTGCCGCCTTCACCCCCATGACTACGTCACCATACATCTGAATAAAGCGGCGATAGCAGTCCCAAGCAAACCGTGGATTGTCAGATACTTTGGCCAGGCCTTCGACGGTTTCATCATTCAGACCAAGATTAAGGATGGTATCCATCATGCCGGGCATGGAGTCCTGGGCGCCAGAGCGCACCGAAAGCAGCAGCGGATTAGCATACTTGCCAAACTTTTTACTGAGCTGCGCCTCAAGCTGCGTAATTGCTTGGGCCACGGAATTGTCCAAAGACGCCGGATAATGCCGGGAATGGGCATAAAAATAGCCACAAACCTCAGTGCTAATAGTGAAGCCAGGCGGCACAGGCAGACCGATACAGGCCATTTCCGCCAGATTGGCTCCCTTGCCACCCAGCAGCTCGCGCATGCTGGCATCACCCTCGGTCTTCTTGCCAAAAGCGAAGACATATTTGGGAGTGGCTTTGCTTTTCCTGCGGGGCGAGCGGGTGGTCTTTAGCTTGTCATTCATAAAAGCACGGTTAACCTTTCAATAGATGGCATTGACAGCATAAGCCTCCCACGAGGAGGCAGTTCATTTTGCGCCGGGATTATAGCAGGCTTGCCCCCGACGAGGGGAGAGGAAGATAAAGCAGATGTGGGTGAAAATCCAGCATGTGGCTAGCCCAACGAACTGCTGCTAGGGAGCATCCTTGCTCAGCGGTGGGAGGCGGTTGTACGATATTTGGTTAATACGCTAGCAAACTATCACGAAATGGCATGCGCCAAAGTGGTGTGGTTGTCAGCGCAAATATATAAGGGTATAAATCGTGGTACAGGTTATATCACAGCCATCGCCATTTGAGATCCGCTGAGGTAGCCTAAGCTCTATGTGCGAGCAAGTTCGCGTTGCTTGACAGACAGTTTTGCTCGCCGCTCTCGATTCTTTAGCTCGATCCAGTATTTGGAGATGTTGAGAACAAGACTCCAGCGGGTGGTGTAGCTCATCTGAATTTCATCATGAGTCTTGTTGCCAGACATCATCAAAGGAGGCCCTTCATACAGCACATGAGGAGTTACCATATGTAAAAAACTCTGCATTGCTCTGTTTTTCATACTATGCATTAAAAGTATGTATTGTTTTCTACTGGAAAAATTATCTTTTATTAAGTGCATCCAAACTTTGATTTGCATAGAGAAATTTTTCAGAGAAGGGCCTATCCATAAGCTATTTACTTCAATCATTTCAAAAACCTCTCTTTCAGAAAATAAATTCAATATTTTGGTTTTATCTGGAACAAAAAGTAAGCTTCTAAAGTCAGAATTTGTGATAATCATATAATCGGCTACTAATTTACTATACAGGAAAACTCCTGCAATTTTACTGCTTACTGCGTAATTTAAAGGTAATCTGACTCCAGCGTGATGTTCTATTTTTTGTAAAAATAAATCAGTTTCCTAATTGCTTTTTATTTTTTAAATATCAAATTTTCTATAGTTAAACCTTAATATAAAAATGCCTATGCTTTAACTATATTTTAGGTTCTCTTTAGAGTAACGGCTTCTTAAGATAGTTTTTTATTCTCTCTTAGCGGAACATACGTAGAAAAATATTAGGTAAGTTAGTGTAATCTGCAGCAGAGGTAAATTGAACAAAAGAGTGCTACTAAACCATACTGGAATGTACGATAAATAAAATGGGTGTCTCGCTCATACAAATGGACTAATTATGACTAGTTAGCGCATTTTTCAAAGTGGGAGTATTAGTTCCTATGATCTGTTCGGAGATGCGCTAATTCATGCGTTAAAATATAAAGACCTGAGTAAACAGCCGGTTGTCTGGGACTTGTTGACAGAGCGTGCTACGGAATTGGGGTATGAGTATTTCAACGTCCTCATTGTGCAGGAAACCATCTTCAACTCGCTTAGCCCATCCTATCAAAAACTCTTTATAGAATGGGATCTCGCTGATGACTCGTTATAGGGAAAAGGATTTCAGTTAATGTGCGATAATGAATCAGAATATTGCTATTTCCATATCCTAGAATGATCCAACACCGTATTTAAGCAGCGCAGTTTGATTACTCATCTTCGTGGAGTACTTGAAGCGTTGGAATACCGTTATCATCTACGGTAGCCGCAATTTGTAAAGGGCGGCAGCAAACTTGGCAGTCTTCGATATACTCCTGGTGGGGGATGGAGCAGTCCACCAGAAGCTGTATTGCTTCGCCACAATAGGGGCAGTATGTCTCAACATTTTCCTGTTCAAACACGATTCAAGGCACCTCTGTTATCAAGGGTTGGCCGGAAAAATGGGCTGCCAGGTTTTCCAGAACTAACTTACCCATGGCTACTCTGGTTTCTGTCGTCCCGCTCCCTATATGGGGTAATAATACGATATTGTCGAGCGCTAGCAGTTCATCTGGCACATGGGGTTCGTCGGCGTAAACATCTAGGCCAGCACCGGCTATGGTTCCTTCCCTGAGGGCCTGGGCGAGCGCGAGTTCATCCACCGATGAGCCTCTACCAACATTGATAAAAACGCCATCTGGCCCTAAATGCTGCAGTATTTCGTAATTGATTAATTTGTTGGTCTCTTCTTCGCCTGGCAGCATACACAGCAAAATATCACTGTTTTGGGCTAGTGCGCGTAGTGTTGAGTGATAGGTGTAAGGCAATTGTTTTGGTGACCGGTTGTGATAGGCAATTTCGAGCTTGAAAGGTAAAGCTCTATGCACTATTGCTTCGCCTATCCGGCCTAGCCCAACAATTCCCAACACTTTTCCCTCCAGGCCTCGACCGAAGAGGAATGGTCCATCAAGCCACTTCTTGTTACGCACGAAACGATCAGCGTTCATTATATTTCGGCAGGTGGCCAATATAAGTGCCAGAGCCACATCTGCTACCGCGTCATTCAATACATCCGGCGTATTGGTAACGCGAATATTTCGTTGCCTGGTTTTATCGAAATCTATCAAATCGACGCCTACGCCAAAACAGCTAATTAATTCGAGTTTAGGCAATTGATAAATCACATCATCAAAACTCCATGAGCCTGCTGCAACAGCTTTGCAAGCTGGGGCTAAAGAGAGGATCAGTTTCTCTTTGGACGGCTGATCAAGCTGCCACAATTTATGGGTTTGATACAGGGAATCCAGTGTATCTATGGTCTCTGTATGAAAATCGTTGACGAGCAACAAATGATTTTTCTTAGTCATGAACAATACGTTCTGTTTTGAGAGAATAATGCCGATCTGATAAATAGAGTGTATTATCAAGCGTTAGCCCTTATCAAGGGGAGTATGGTTTTAACCGGGTTTTCGGCTATTGCGCTTCCAGCTGTTTTTACGTAGATTGCGCTATATTACCAATATCTGAATCCCGACTCAGGTGGTTTTAATTCCTATGTCATCTAATGCCACAGACTTGTTCAAAACATTGCCAGCAGTTGAGAAATTGCTGCAAGCTCCTGCATTGAAGGCCGCAGTTGAAAGTTATGGGCACGACAGTGTAAAACTGGAAGCACGAAATCAGTTACAAGATATACGCGATGCAATTACAAAACAAAACCAGGAAATCCTGGCCTGGCTTGTTACTAATAATTTCTTCGACGAGCTATGTGAAAAAATTAATACAGCAGTAGTTATGCAATTCAAGAGTAGCCTGGTACCTGTATTTAATTTAACGGGTACTGTTGTCCACACCAACCTGGGCAGAGCGAAATTACCCCAGGCCGCGATTGATGCCATGATAATTGCGGCTGCTCAGGCTACAAACCTGGAATATGATCTTGAATCTGGCAAGCGGGGCGACCGAGATACGCATCTGGAGCAAGCCTTATGTAATATTACCGGCGCTGAGGCGGCAACGGTCGTGAATAATAATGCAGCCGCAGTGGTGTTGGTGCTAAATACCTTGGCGTTTCAGCTCGAAGTGCCAATCTCCCGCGGAGAGCTGGTTGAAATCGGTGGCGCGTTCCGTATACCTGATGTGATGAATATCGCCGGTTGTCACTTAAAAGAAATCGGCACAACTAATCGCACGCATTTGACAGACTATGCGAATGCAATCAATGACAACACAGCGCTGGTGATGAAAGTGCACACCAGCAATTACGAAATTAGAGGCTTTACCAATTCGGTAAGCGAGAGTGAGTTGGCAGAATTGGCTCAGGAAAAGGGTATTCCGTTCGTATCTGACCTTGGTAGTGGCACTTTGGTCGATTTACAACAATTTGGACTTCCCTACGAACCTACAGTGAGAGAGGTGCTAGAAGCGGGTGCGAATGTGGTGACGTTTAGCGGGGATAAGCTGTTGGGTGGACCTCAGGCGGGGATAATTGTTGGGAGCAAGGAATTAATTACTCGAATTAAACAAAATCCGCTAAAGCGTGCATTGCGGATTGATAAAATTACACTAGCGGCTTTGCTGGAAGTTATTAATTTATACAAAGACCCGCAGAGATTAACGGAACGCTTACCAGTATTGGCGGATCTAACCCGGTCGCTGGCTGATATTGAAGAGGTGGGTAATAAAGTATTGTCTCACTTGAATAAAAAGCTGGCTGGCCGAGCAGAAGTATCTCTAGGTCCGTGTAAGAGCCAGATAGGAAGCGGGGCTCTGCCGCTCGACTTATTGGAAAGCCGGGCATTGATCATCGAGCCAATAGCTGCGAAGGGAGAAACCGATGCCAGTCTGCTGGCTATCGTCCGTGATTTAAGAGCTCTGCCAAAGCCAGTTATTGGGCGAATAAATGATGGCAAGTTAATGCTTGATCTTAGGTGCCTGAGAGGTATCGATAGCTTCGTTGAACAACTTGGTTCGTTATAGCTCTCAGCCCCCCCAAAAATTAAAACCTTTTATCAGTCAGCATTCCACTTGGCTCGGTATTAGTCTCACTTCCCCACCCCCAATAGAAAAGAAACCAAGGAAAGCACTGCCGCCCCCAACATCAAAACCAGCAGCGGAAAAACCGTCCCGTTATAAATCACAGCCACCAGTTGTGCCGCAGTTGCTGAAAATGACATCTGCAAGAATCCGGTCAGGCCTGACGCGCTGCCGGCGAATTGGGGGAACTCGTTGATGGCGGCAGCCTGGGCATTGGGGAGGGTGATGCCGTTGCCGAAGATGGCGATGGCAACCGGCGCGAAGAGTGCCAGAGGCTGGTTTAATCCTATGAGTTGCAACACGATGGCCAGGCTTATGCCGGCTACGGCGATGGCTGCGCCGCAGCGGATCATCGTGTTTAGCTCGACGTGGGTGCCGCAGCGTCTCGCGACGTAGTTGCCGCTGATGAAGCCCAGAGGGACCATGACGAAGTAATAGCCGTATTCGGTGGGTGGCCTATTGAATACGGACACCATGATTTCAGGCGCGGCGGAGATGAAGGTAAAAAACACCACCGAGACGAAGGTGACACAGAAGGCATAGCCGCAGAAAGCTCTTGAGCGGAGTAATTCCACAAAGGTAAACAACATGGAGCCGATGCCTTTGAAAGCTACTGGAGTGTGCAGCGTCTCTGGTAGGCGCAGCGTTACGAATAACAGAATTAGGGTAGTAAGCAGTCCGACGGCAAGGAACACTGATTCAAAGCCAAACCTTGCCATCAACTCGCCGCCTAGTGCGGGTGAAAACATGGGAATGACCACCATTACCATCACTAGTGTGGCAATGATTCTAGCCGCCTCTCCAGGTCCATAGACATCCCGGGCGATGGCCCGAGCCAGCACCAGTCCAACCGCACCGCCAAAGGCCTGAACTATACGTCCGAGGATAAGCATCTCAATGGAGGAGGCGATATAACAAAATAGCGAGCCTGCCAGCGTGATAATAAGGCCCATGATCATAACTGGTTTACGGCCGTATTTATCTGAAAGGGGGCCGTAAACCAGTGCGCCCATGGCAATTGCCAGCATGGATAGGCTCAGCGTAAGCTGGGCCACTTGGGTGCTAACAGCAAAGGTCTCACGGATTACCGGCAGCGCAGGTAATAGAACTTGCATTGCACCGGGGCCGAGCGCAGAGGTCGCCGCCAGCAGCACGATGAGGGATTTGGATAATGCGGTAATATTTGGCAAACAGTACTTCTCAACGATCGAGCACGGCTTCCTTGCTTTGCTGCATAGTGGCATTGGATTGGGCGTTCAGGTAAACGCTGGAGCCTAGTAGCATGGAACGCTGAGCTTTGCTGATATCGTAACCTAGCCCAAAAGTTTCAGTGTGGAATTGTTGCACTAATTGCTGAGCATTCCATTTGCTGCTTTGACTTTCAGCGGCGGCGAGATTGTAGCACGATAGGTTGTTGCCTGCTCTGGACTTTAGACAGGCAGAAAAATCGGTGGATGTGCTTATTTCCAGAATAAAACCATTGGCATCATTGCGAAATCGGGGAGAGGCAGCTAAATATTTTTCTGCTTGTCTGGCGAAGTCGCTGCCATCGCCAGTTATTGTTACCGGTAAGGAGGCAGCTAAACGGCGGATGATGCTCGGGTCCCATTGCAGCGCCAGTTCGTATTGGGCCAATCCGTCCTCATATTGATCTAAGGTCCACAATGCCCCACCCATGTGCGCGCTGACCCGTGCCTTGAGCAAGATTTCCTGCTGGGGCAACTCAGCTAGCGCACGCTCTCCAAAGGCTAGGGTTTGTTCGGTGCGCTGCTCCAGAGCCGAGATTTCGGTTTTGTAAGCGTAGTAATAGCCTTGGTTTAGCTGAAACGCGCCGTTGGTATTGGCCTGCTCTAAAATAGATGACATGACCCCGGTGCCCATTAAGGCAATTAGCTCGGGTTCCACCCATTCGGGCACGTGGACATCGAGTGGGGCGTAGGGGCGGAGCCGACTTTGCAGCACGTCAAAATCGGCAAACAGTGAAGCGGCGCGTCTGGCGGCACGCCAGCCATCGACTCGTAACGCGGTCGCAGCGAGGCGCGGGCGAATGGATTCAGTGAAGTCCATGGTGGCTATTTTTTCCTGCTGAATCTGGTACTCAGTTGTATTGGCCATCATGTTCAGTAGCGCAGCGATGGCATCTTTCTGGGCTGCATCGGCACTGTAGGAACCATTTCTGTCCGGTTGATTCAAGGCCTTGGTGGTAAGCCGGATGGCATCCTCTGCGTATCCAGCCAGCATTAGGAAACTGGCACTCACCAGGAAGTGTTCAGCCCGGTTCATCGCAGCAACGATGGGTATCTGACTCTCGCGCCATACCAGCATGCGGTCCAGCGCGTCACGGGCCTCATCGAAGCGGCCCTGGTTCATGGTGATATACAGTTTATAGATCCAGGGGTCAGCAACGCTGTTAGGATTTAAATAGCGGGTGGCGCGATCGAGATAGTCCTCCGCCTGTTCCATTTCCAACAAACTTAATGAAACTTCCGAGGCGTTGCTCAAATACACCGTATCGCGGTCATTCAACAGCGCTTCGCCTTCATCTTCATCGATAGCTCGATTGCATGACGTCATCGATTCAATCGGTTGTAGGCTTGCCAGCTCAACCGCACATAGGGTATTCCAGGCTCGAGAGCGTTCCCGTTCGTTTTCGCTGTTCTGTAATACTAGGTTGGCACTAGCGCGGGCCAATTCAAATTCCTGGAGTTTTATCAGCGGCCAGCCCCGCAATGATTCCACTTCCTGGCCGTAAATTTCACTGATCTTTTCCAGATACTGCAGCGATTGCAGCTGATCACCCATCAGTTGATGTACATGGGAAAGTTGACTTAGTGCAAGATAATGCCATTGCACATTTCCGGAGGCGATGGCTTCCACCAGAGTTGCATAGTTGGTCAACTCTTCTGATCGGTTCAAATGGAACAGCGCGCGGGGCATATTGCCCTCAACAGTAAACAACACCTCGGCCAGGGCAAACTGGGCTGCGGGTGAGTTGGGTTCGGCCCGCACCCAGTTCTCGCTAAGCTCTCTGGCTCTCACATTTTGCTTCAAGTTGAGTGCGTCGCACACCCCAAGGGCTCGGGCCTCTACAATATCACTCATGCCAAAACAGCGCGGCAGTTGTGAGGGAGGAATGGCAAGCAGCTCTAGCTGACTGTCAATTGATAGGGAAGAATCGTCTTGCGAAGCGGCTAGCGTGGCCAGCAGTGATCCGGTGACAAAAAACAGCCCACGGCAATATTGCGTAAGTAATGGCCTGTTCTGACCGATGTGCTTTGTAGGAATAAATCGTGCCATTAACCTAGAGTACCCCGAGCTAGTACTTCCATGGGAGCGTGCATGTTTTCTGCCAGTATCTTGTCAAAATCTGAGACACCTGGCGCTAATTCGATACGATGACCAAGTACCCGGGGCAGGAGTAACTCTATATCTTCTGCGCTCACATAGCTTCGGTGCCGAAGTGCAGCACAGGCTTGCAGTGCTGGTAGTGATAGCACCATAGAGCGGGTGGAATTGCCTTGCAGCACTCTGTCGTCGTCACGCAGGTTGCGCGAGATGTCTACCAGTGCAGTCTGGACTGCGGTACTAATCACAACTTCTTTATCGATGATTTTTCTGGCGGCGAGCACATCATCCCGATTGACGGTGATTTTTTTGACATTGGTCTGATCTCTGCGTTCTTTGTAGGTTGCCAGCACATCGAGTTCAGCGTCTCTGTCGATATGATCCATAGTGACCTTAAACAGAAACCGGTCCAACTGCGGTGTGGGCAGGGGGTAGGTACCTATCAGGTCCAGTGGGTTCTGGGTGGCAATAACGAAGAACAAAGAATCCAGCGGATAGGTTTCGTTATCTACGGTCACTTGTTTTTCGCCCATTGCCTCCAGCATGGCGGACTGCACCTTGGGTGAGGTACGGTTTATCTCGTCGGCTAACACCACATGGGCAAAGATCGGGCCATGGCGAAAATGAAAGGCGTTACTGTTACTGTCGAATACCGGTACGCCAGTGACATCAGAAGGTAATAGGTCGGGCGTAAACTGAATGCGCCGGAAAGGAAGAATAAACTCATCGGAGTTTGTGTTCTCGCTGACGATGGCTTCCCCAAGGGCTTTGGCGAGGGTGGTCTTACCCGAACCAGGAAAGTCTTCCAGCAGCACATGGCCATCGGCAATCAGAGCTATGATGGCGAGCTCAATCACATTGTCACGCCCCAGTACTTGTTGCTTAACACAGTCCATCAAGGTATCCAGCACCACAACTGCTTGCTTTAAATTGCTGCTAGCCGTTGCCTGGTCACAGAGTTCACTCGGTGTATCTATAAGCGTATTAATAGGGGCACCACTTGGCGTAGAGGATAAGTTTGTATCTTCATCCTTTATTGAGTCAGCCACTTCTGCGATCGAATCTGACGGCATGTAAATCTCCAGTTGGGTGGGGTAATGTTTGGGGGCGGGTGAATTACTTCGTCATCAGCCAGGAGAATGGGTTAAGGAAACCGAGTAATTTTCTCCAAGACTCGGCGTTACTGGTAATTTCCTTAGAAACGGCCTGACCCATGGTTTTCCATTGGTCTGTGTTTAACATCACGGTGGATTTTGCATCATTGCCTAAGGTGCAGGCCAGATGATTATGAGTCAGTTGCCTGAACGAAGGCGCAACACCAGCCACCCTATTGGCAAAATTTTCGCGGCTCTCGCCATAGTTTCTGTGTAGACCAATGGCAGACAGTTTGTCCAATACAGCGCGGTACACCAGCCGATATTCTTGACCTGCACCCATTCTCCCTGGAACCCACAATCGATAGAATTTCACCAGGTAAGCAGTAAGCAGTGTGGCCAGTACCAAAGCTGCAATAATATTCATTAGGGTTCGTAGCGGAATCAGACTGCTTTGCTGAGCTTCCAGAAACTCTTCAAACGAGGCATCGTTGCGTAGCATATCGCCCAGCAACTGTTGGAGTGTGTTTTGCGGATCTGTGGTCATATCTACCAGGGTCTGCTGCGGAGCAGGGTCCACTATGACCCAACCCAAATCGCGAAAATAAATTTCCGGCCAGGCATGGCCATGTACTGCTTGAATCAACAGCGATGAGCCACCGGCGCGATTTCTGGCAGGCACCGAGTAACCTACCCCCACGCGCGCCGGTATGCCCAGACTACGAAACAAATACGTTGCCGCGAAGGAAAAGTGCATGCAATAACCGGTTAAGTCGCCGAACAGGAATGAGGCCGCCGGGTCTTGGGCATACGCGTGGTCATTCTTCAGGCTATAGATACCATTCTCATCTAGATAGGTCTTCACCGAAAGAGCGCGGGCGTAAGGATCATCGGCAAAATCTGGCCGCAGGTCACTGATCAAGTGCTCTGCCAGTTCCTGATAGCGCGGGTCAGGGGGAATCTCCAGATATTCCTCTAGCGTTTCGTCGGTCCAGTCGGCATGGCCGGTTTCTCGACCTAACAGATCATCAAATTCGAACTGTGGCACCAATGAGATGGCGTCATAAGTGCGCTTGAAGCGGAGGTTGTTTGGGTTGGCGGTATTTTCATAGGCCACCGGTGTGTCCAGACCAAAGGGGTTGCGGTGGGCTACGAGCATGCCGATGGTGGTAGTAACCGTTTGCCGTTTATCGATGGCTGGCAGTTGCTGATTGATTTCCGCGCGGGTATTGGTGAAATGTTCAATCAGGTCCTGATCCATGGCCTGGTTGGTGGTGAAGTTGAGCATCGAGCCGTTGAATTGAGAGTAGGCCGATTCGCGGAAATAGTAGGCACCACCGGCAGGCTCGTAGTCATCACGAAACAAGACGATGGCAACTGGAGCCTCTTTATCGCTGGCGTCGTTCTCCCCATCGCGAAATGGGTTCTCACGCTGTGAGTCACCACCTGACTGTTCTGCACCGGTTAGGCCCAGACCATCTGTGAGCTGTGGTGTTGGTATGCCAAACATTCTGACGTAGATCAGCAGCGAAAAGCACAGCAACCCCAGTACGGCAAAGTTGTAGGGCAGGCGCCGCTGATTATTTTCAATCATCAACAGGGCGGCTAGCGCGAGTACCGCGCCGATACCCAGAGCCATCAAAATAGAAGAGGGGTCCATACCTCGGATGAGGGCAAAATCACCAATAAAAAATGGCCGATGGATCATGCCGTTGCGGTGTGCTGCCAGCGTGATCACAAAGGCGGCGGCGACGAATAGAATTTCCAATACGGCGCCGTAACTGGTTCTTTGGGCAAGCGTACGCAGGATGACAGTGATCGAGGCGCTGACGCTCAGCCATTTGATGAATTCACTGAGGTTGTAACTTACCAGCGCAGATAGCAGGTTGGGGAGCAGGCCGTTGCTGACAATTAGTGAGCTAAGGGCTAGACCCAACAGGCCAATCCCCAGGGCTGCGGCAATGATTGTGGAATTGCGCAGGCGTTCCAGTGGGAAGCGGTTGATGTAGATGTCGATGGTGTAACAACCAAGCAGGCAGCCAATAAACGAGGCCACCGAGCCACTCAGCACGGTCAACGACAGACTTAATACCCAGTAGCCAGTGGCGATAATTGCCGCCCGTAGGCTGGTGGGTAAAAAGTGATTGACTGATGTTGTGTTTTTCACTGCCATTGACTACACCTTAGCTATGCCTAAACTTAAACTATACCTTTTTCAGCGTCTGATCGAAGCTGAACCCGGTCTTTCGATCTACAATCAGGGTTGATTCTACTAGTTGTCCCAGATCGGTCAACAATCTGATTAAATCACTTCGCGGACTGGAATGACCGAGCGACTCATCATTGGCCAGTTTTTGCTTGAAAAGCAAGCGTTGCCAGAGCTTTTGTGTACGTTCCTCGGAAAATCCGTCGGTAGCTAGGACTATTGAGAATTGGCCCTTATAACGCCCCGCGGTTTGCTTTAATGCATTCAACCAGGGCGCCATCTCGGCAGCTGCAAACACAATACAATGTGTGCTGGTTTGCCCTGCCGCGAGCTGTAGAAAATCATCTAACCCGTAACCATGGTGCTTGCCAATCCCTCGGGATTGGGCAATGGCTACTAGGGAAGATTCTATCGAATCACAGGCGACATCGGTGCCATCGGCGCCAAATGCCCAGTCATCCCCCAGCGCGCCGGACTGTAATGCAACCCGCGCCACAGCTGCGGCGGCTTCGTCGTTGTCACTGGAAAGCAGATAGGCCACGGTGCGCTTGCTGGGGAACACGCTTTTTTCCGCCAGCCGCACATTCAGCTGACGGTTGCGGGCATAGACCTTCCACATGATATTTCTAACCGAATCCCCTGGCACGTAGGGTCGAATTTCCATTCTGTCGCCATCGGGATTACCGGAGGGATTCGGAATGCCATCCTCAGCGGTAAGGGATTGCAGCAAGGGCAGCGGTTTGACGGTATTGGTTTGGGGCAGGGCCATTAAGCTCAATGGCTGCTCCTGCTGCCAGGAATAACGGCTGAACCCCAGCACATCAGAGACTGTAAATTGCCGAGTAATGTGATCGGTCTTACAGCGCTTTATTGGCACGATTTCCTCAACTAACTGTTTGTCCAGCAAGGAAGTGGCAACCCGGGTTTCCACAAAATCGGGATAAACGATTTGCCAGGACAGTTTGACCAGCGGAATATAGCCTAGCAGGGGCAGGGTGAATCCAGTTTCATTGGGGAAACCAGCTTCCACACTGGCGGCTGAGATTGCCTGGGTGGATTGCAGCTCTTTGTTTAGTTTGTAGCGAATAAACATGCCGCCAGCAACCGCGCTGATCAGGCAAAAAACGACGATAGTCAGCGCGCAAACCGCCAGCGAAAACACCACCAAGTCCATCGAGCCGTAACCGAATCTAACCAGCGCACCACTGGCGGCTAACAGGGAGAACGTACCCTGTATGGTAAAAGGGTAAAACCGCTCCAATAGATTGCACAGGGTAGCGGGCCCATTGGGCGCTGTGTTGGTTGGTGACACTGTTGTTATCTCATTTGCTTATGTTACGCGCACACCACCAGTGGTGACTGGCTCTGGCCAGAATCAGTACTGGCACCACGCATTCAAATTTAGGAATGGCCACACGTAAACTAATGTCGTAGACGTCTATGCAACGTTGGCCAAGAAAGTCATCCAGTCGCTGCATGCCATGCAGAAAGGCATCCTAATCCGCATTCCGGGTTTTAATATTCCTATAATGGTAGGCGATTTTTTATCGCACAGTTGGAACATATGCCTGCTACTGAGCTCTGTTTTTAATCAACTGTTCCATTACGCTGGGATCTGCCAGTGTGGACGTGTCGCCAAGATTTTCCAACTCGTTGGCGGCGATCTTGCGCAGTATTCTGCGCATGATCTTACCCGAGCGGGTTTTCGGTAGGCCCGGTGCGAACTGAATATGTTCTGGTTTGGCGAAGGCTCCGATTTCCGTGCTGACGAATTGTCTTAATTCGGCATTGAGTTCGCTTGTCTCGTCCACACTCGTCATGAGGGTGACGTAGGCATAGATTCCCTGGCCTTTGATTGCATGGGGATAATCCACGACAGCGGCTTCGGCCACGCTGGGATGCAATACCAGAGCGCTCTCAATCTCGGCCGTGCCCAGGCGATGCCCGGAGACATTGATGACATCGTCGACTCGGCCAGTAACCCAGTAATAACCATCATTATCTCGTCTGGCACTGTCGCCGGTAAAATAATAGCCCGGGTAGGTAGAGAAGTAGGTATCTATGCAACGCTGATGGTCACCGTATACAGAACGAATTTGACTGGGCCAGCTTTGGGTCAACACCAGATTGCCCGTATTGGCACCTTCCAGCTCTTTTCCATCAGCGTCTAGCAACGCAGCTTGTACACCGAAGAAAGGCAGGGTGGCAGAACCGGGTTTTAAATCGGTTACCCCAGACACTGGCGTTATCATGATGGCGCCAGTTTCAGTCTGCCACCATGTGTCAACGATGGGACAACGGGAATCGCCAACTACATGGTAATACCATTCCCAGGCTTCCGGATTGATCGGTTCGCCCACTGAGCCAAGCAGCCTGAGCGAGGCGCGTGAAGTGCTTGTTACCGGTTCATCTCCGGCGGACATTAGGGCTCTGATTGCAGTGGGCGCCGTATAAAAAATATTCACCTGATGCTTGTCTATCACTTGCCAGAAACGGGATGCGTCAGGGTAGGTGGGTACACCTTCGAACATCAGGGTGATGGCGCCATTAGCCAATGGCCCATATACAATATAGGAATGACCAGTGACCCAGCCTACGTCGGCCGTGCACCAGTAAACATCACCATCATGGTAATCGAAGACATACTTATGAGTGATACTTGCCCCTAATAAATAACCTGCGGTGCTGTGTAAAACACCTTTGGGTTTGCCTGTGGACCCAGAAGTGTAAAGAATGAACATAGGGTCTTCCGCATCCATTAGTTCCGGTTCACATTCCGCTGTAGCAGTCTCAACTGCGTTGAGATAGCACACATCGCGGTGTGCGAACCAGGGCACATCGGCACGTGTTCTTTTTACGACAAATACAGAATGCACATTGGGACATTGTTCCAGTGCCGCATCGACGTTCCGCTTCAGCGGAATGGGCCGGCCGCCACGGACACCCTCATCTGCGGTGATAACAGTCTGGCAATCGGAATCTAGAATGCGATCTTTCAATGACTCCGGAGAAAACCCACCGAACACAACCGAATGCACTGCACCGATTCGAGTACAGGCCAACATGGCATAGGCAGCTTCGGGGATCATTGGCATATAGATGCAGACGCGGTCACCTTTTTTTACGCCACGAGATTTAAGCGCATTGGCCAATTTACAAACTTGTGTATGTAACTCCCGGTACGTGATATTTTTCGCGTCGGTCGGCTCATCTCCTTCCCAAATAATTGCAGTTTGATTCCCCCGACGTTCCAAATGTCGATCTATGCAGTTGTATGCGACATTGAGTTTTGCTCCAGTGAACCAGCTAGCTTCTGCGGTGCGAAAATTGCCGGAATACACCTCACTCCAAGGTTGGTGCCAATAGAGAAGTTCGCCTGCTTGTTCTGCCCAAAACTCTTCAGGCGATTGAATCGATTGCTGATACATTTCTGTATAGCGCTCTTTAGTCAGGTGGCTACTGTCAGCAGATTCAATGCTAACCGGGTAGATTTTTTCTTCAGACATCTTGTGTTTTCCGTATGTGTGTTGCGATGCTGTTATCTGTCTTACGTCATAATGCCTTATTGACACAGCAAAAATTGAAGCATTTAAAAACGCAAATTAGTATGCCTCAAAGCCGCAATCTGCACAAGATCGAGGCCGTACAAGATTCGGCAAGGAATTGGCAACTACTGCACTAGCGAAGGCTTATTTGATGGTTGTCGATGAGTCGGGTGGTACCCACGTAGGCGGCTGCCAGGATCACAAGGTCTTTATCATAAGGTGTGGCCAACGCCAGGGTGGAGGCATGACAAACTGAAAAGTAATCTGGCTGGATGGAAGCTGCCATACATTTTTCTTTAGCCCGGTTTTCAAGTTGGGGATAGTCTCTGGCGCCTTTAGAAATTTGCTCCGCCACACCTTGTATGCTGCAATATAGCTGCGCTGCAT
>CAVOCG010000011.1:0-36076 GCA_963694095.1 Gammaproteobacteria bacterium | reverse complement strand
TCGCGCCCCTTACGTAATCCATCTTCAATCTTGAACGTATCATCAAGATACGGATCATTGATCAAGCCTTTCCAGCCAACTGATGTTCTGGGTTTTTCAAAATAAACTCGCATTACCAAATAAAGCGTGTCTTTAACCTCATCTGCCAGCACTTTCAAACGCTTTGCATAATCGATTGCCGCTGCCGTATCATGTATAGAACAGGGCCCTACAACCAAAAACAATCGTGGATCCTTTCGATCCAGGATAGAGTAAATTGTTTCTCTGGCCGCGCGCACTTTTTCCAGTGATTCACCTTCCAGTGCTATTTCATTTTTCAACTGTGCGGGGGTCATTAACGCCTCATTTGAGGCAATATTTAGATCGTCAGTTACAGCCGACATGATTAATACTCATCTACATGAAAAAAAGGGCCGCAATGATAGCAAAAAGTTCCCCCTAAAGTCATACTTAACCACCAATATATCAAGTTTTTAAATAATCAGGAGTAAGTGTGTTCATTAGTGGCCAATTCGACGCTGGCAATATAAGCGTCATTTCTTGCGTCGATGCACTCGATATTCAGCTGAACATAAGGCAAGACAAGAATTCTGAGTTTTACCAATGGTTCTATTTCAGGTTAACTGGCGCAAAAAGCAAACCCTGCTGCATTAAAATTATGAATGCTGCTGGAGCCGCCTACCCTAAAGGGTTCAGAAATTATCGGGTAACTTATTCTTACGATCGGCAGGAGTGGAAACGACACCCAACCGAGATGAATTCTGGCGTCCTGTCTTTTAATTTTACACCGGAGTCTGATACTGTTTATTTTGCTTACTTTGCACCTTTTCCTATGGAGCGGCACCATAACCTCATCGCTTCAACTACTAATTCACCGCATTGCTCATACTCCAGGCTGGGCGCAACCCTGGACGGCCAGGACTTAGATCTACTGAGATTTTCGTTATCAGATCAGTCTAAATCAAAACCCAATTGCTGGTTCATTGCCAGACAACATCCTGGCGAGTCAATGGCCGAATGGTGGATGGAGGGTTGTATCGAATACCTTTTGGATGGCAATAACGAATCCGCACAAAAGCTGTTAAATAGTTGCAATGTTTATCTGGTTCCCAATATGAATCCAGATGGGAGTAATCGGGGCCATCTACGCACCAATGCAGCAGGTCGAAATCTAAATCGCGAATGGGTTTCGCCAACTCTGGAATTCAGCCCCGAAGTCTTTCTGGTTAAAAATGCCATGGCGGGATATGGGGTCGACTTTTTAATGGATGTACACGGTGACGAAACCTTACCTTATTGCTTTATCGCGGGCACAGAAGGCTTGCCAGAATGGAGTAAGAAGCATCAGCGGCAGCTAGATTTTTACAAAAAAAATCTGGAAGATCTAAACTCGGACTTCCAAACTCAGCGAGGTTATCCACCAAAGCCCGCTGGCCAGGCCAACATGGCCATGAGCACAGCGCAGACTGCCCATCGGCATAATTGCCTAGCAATGACCCTAGAGATGCCGTTTAAAGATACTTCGGCTACGCCGGATACGGTTTATGGTTGGTCACCTGCTCGCAGTAAAAAATTGGCGCATTCGTGTTTGGAAACGCTTCAGCTGTATTTGGGCAGTGATTTGATTTAGAGGGGGCAGAGCCATAATTACCACTTTTTTCACCGAAATTGTAACTAGCACCCCACTTACTGCGTCTAACTATACATACCACTTATCTCAAAACGCCGGATTCAATTGTCACTATATAGTTACACTGTGTAAAATGCCGTCTTGCTCAAAACAGCCTGTCGGAAATCAGGTTTGAACGTCTTTCTTCAGACCCACCAGTCACTACTTTTTAAGCTTAATAAGGTTACGTATTATGGGACGTATAACGAAGTTTATTGGAATTTCACTGTGTAGTGTGCTCGGCACTACCACAAGCCAAGCTGATGATTTATTCGGTATTTTACAATTGGCACTCGAAAATGATCCTTCCCTAAGGCAGGCAGAAGCAAATTACCGTGCTAATCGCGAAAACGTGATTCAAAGTCGGTCGTCTTTAATGCCTTCGATTGGTATCGGTGGAAATACCTCCCGACTAACCAGTGGTCCAACTGATTCCGTATACGTCAATACAGTGGACCCGATTACAGGAAATTCAGTTCAAACCCGAATTAAGGATGCCCATAGCTTCAGCCCCGGTATTAACAACCACGGCTGGGGACTCAATCTTAACCAGGGTGTTTTCAATCTGGCGAACTGGTACAACTTCCAGAGCGCAAGGGCCAGCGATAAAGCGGCGGCGGTTAATTACGCGGCACAGGAACAAGACCTGATCATGCGCACTGCCACTGCCTACTTTGATGTGCTGCGCGCAATAGACACCCTAGATACCAATGTACAGGAAGAAGAGGCTGCCGTGAGATCCCTGGATCAGACCCAACAACGCGAAGAAGTAGGCCTGGTGGCAATTACCGATGTTTATGATAGTCAGGCGGCTTATGACTTGGCACGCAACACCACTATCTTGCAACAGGACATCTTGCAAGCAAGGTATGAAGCGCTCGAAGCATTGACCGGTCAACCCCACCCCGATATAGAAATCCTGCGCGAAGATTTCCCTATAGTTGACGCCGATGGGTCGCTAGATGAGTGGGAAAAGCAAGCCGACTCGAACAGCCTTGCAATTACCGCGGCGAAGTTCAACCTGCTTGCTTCCAGAAAAAGTTTAAAATCTCGAAAATCTGACCACCTCCCAACAGTCGCTCTTGCTGGCAGCTTTGGCCATGTTGTAACCGCTCCCATTATTAGCCAGGGTGTTGCTATCGGTGGTGGTCCCAGTGACCGATCAACTGTTTCACTCAGTTTGAACATTCCTCTCTACCAGGGCGGCGTATTGCGCTCTAGAACTCGAGCTGCTGAGTACCAGGTGATTGCTGCACAGGAATCCCTGGAGTTAACCAAACGCCAACTGACCCAAAATATTCGCAACGCCTACAGGCGAGTTAATACCGATGTTCTGGTTATAGCTCAGGGGCAGCGATCTATTACCTCGGCTCAAAGCAGGCTGGATGCTACTGAACTGGGCGCTGAAGTTGGTACTCGCAATATTGTTGAGGTGCTGCTTGCCCGAGAGAATCTGTATAGAGCACTGAGGCTGTATGCAGATGCGCGTTACACCTACGTGCTCGATAGCCTGTTTCTCAAGCAGGTAGCAGGCATTCTGACACCGCAAGATATTGTTGAGCTGAATGCCTGGTTGGATGTCGATGAGTAGGTTATAGGCCGGGGCAGCACATGCAAAGCAAACTACCCAATGTCGGAACTACCATATTCACCGTCATGTCGAAAATGGCGCAAGACCACGGTGCCATCAATTTATCCCAAGGTTTTCCCGATTTCGATTGCCCTGATCGTTTGAAAGAACTGGTCAGTCACTATTTAGATGACCGTAAAAATCAGTATCCGCCGATGGCAGGTATTCCAGAGCTACGCCAGGAAATAGCAAAAAAAGTAAGCTCTTATTATGGCTTTACTGCAGACCCGGAAACCGAAATTACGGTCACTTCCGGAGCTACCGAAGCCCTTTTCGATGCTATCCATGCCACCGTAACCAACGGCGACGAAGTCATTGTTTTCGACCCGGCGTATGACTCCTATGTGCCGGCAATTGAGTTAGCCGGAGCAACCGCGATCCATATTCCTCTCTTGCTGCCGCACTACGCAGTGGACTGGAACAAAGTCAAAGACTTAATAACCGACAAGACCCGGTTAATCATCATTAACACGCCTCACAACCCCACTGGCTCGATCTTCCAACAACAAGACCTAGATAATCTCGCAGAGCTGATTCGTGATCGAAATATTTTTGTGCTTTCTGACGAGGTCTATGAGCATATGGTATTTGATGGGAACACACATCGCAGCGTGCTTTGTCATCCGGAATTGGCGAAGAAGAGTTTTGCGGTATTCTCGTTCGGCAAAACCTATCACGCAACGGGCTGGAAACTTGCCTACTGTTTGGCGCCAAAAGAGTTAAGCTTGGAGTTTCGGAAAGTGCATCAGTTCGTGACCTTCACTACATCCAGTTTCGTACAATATGCAATAGCCGATTTTTTGCAGGAATGTCCAGAGCATGTCCTAGAACTCCCTCGGTTTTATGAAGCGAAAAGAGACCATTTCTGCCAATTAATGGCTGATACAAATTTCCGCTTTACTCCCTCTAAAGGCACTTATTTCCAATTGGTTGACTATGGTGAGATTAGCCAACTACCCGATGTGGAATTTGTCAATTATCTTACTCGGGATCAAGGCGTCGCCGCTATTCCGCTTGCGCCTTTTTATGAGACGCCACCCGCCACTACAATTATTCGTTTCTGCTTCTGTAAAGATGATGCCACACTGGAACGTGCTGCAGAAATTTTGCGCAAGTTGTAGCCAGCAATGGAACATCCCAATTTAGATCAGCTAGCCACCGACATTAAGTCCTGGGGGCTAGCGCTTGGTTTTCAGCAAGTTGCCATTACCGATATTGACCTGTCCAAGTATGAACCGCTATTAGATTCCTGGTTAGCTAAAAACTTCCACGGTGTGATGAATTACATGGCGCAGCACGGCAACGCCAGGTGTCACCCGGAGCAATTATTACCGGGGACCATTCGAGTAATTTGCGTGCGAATGGATTATGACAATGACGAACCCGAATCACTTGAGCCGTTTAGTCGCAAAGACAAGGGCTATATTTCGCGCTATGCGCGGGGCCGCGATTACCACAAATTGATTAGAAAACGCCTGCAGCAACTGGCCACCAAAATAGAGAGCGTGGCAGGTCCGTTCGGTTACCGCGCATTTGTGGACAGTGCCCCGGTACTGGAGCGTGCATTGGCGGAAAAATCTGGATTGGGCTGGATTGGTAAAAACACCATGCTCATTAATAAACAAGCCGGCTCGTGGTTTTTCCTAGGTGAGCTGTTCACCGATATCCCCTTACCAGTTGACAAGACTGCCTCAGAGCACTGTGGGAGCTGCAGTGCTTGCTTGGATATTTGCCCAACCAATGCTTTTGTTAAACCAAACGTGCTCGATGCTACCCGCTGTATCTCCTACCTGACAATCGAGCTTAGAACTTCAATTCCTGAGCAATTCCGAAAGCCGATAGGGAATCGGATATTTGGCTGCGATGACTGTCAGCTGATTTGTCCCTGGAACAAGTTTTCAAGCCCAGCTACTGAAGACGATTTTAAACCACGGCATAATTTTGATGATTCAGACCTAGTTGATTTGTTTGGCTGGTCGGAAGAAGAGTTTATGGAAATAACCGCCGGCTCGCCCATTAGACGAATTGGGTATGAATGTTGGCTGCGAAATATTGCGGTGGCGTTGGGCAATGCGCCTTCCACCGATGACGTTCTTTCAGCGTTGGTAGCGCGGAAAAACCATGCGTCTGCACTGGTTCGAGAGCATGTGGAGTGGGCGTTGGGTGAGCATGTGAGCTGAGGTCCGATCTCGACAATATCTCAACACTCAAACATCAATAAAATGCTCCCGGTAATACCGTAACTCCTCAACTGAATCCTTGATGTCTTCCATCGCCTGGTGTGTGCCTTGTTTGACTAAGCCAGAGAGAATCTCTGGTTTCCATCTGCGAACTAGTTCTTTGATTGAACTCACATCAAGATTGCGATAGTGGAAAAATGCTTCCAACTCCGGCATACCACGCGCCATAAAACGCCGGTCCTGACAGATACTGTTGCCGCAAAGCGGTGACGAGCCCTTGCTGGAATATTGAACCAAGAAATCCAGCGTTTGACGCACTGCTTCAGCTTCATCAACTGTGCTGGATTTAACTCTTTCAATTAGACCAGAAGCACCATGGTGCTTCTGGTTCCACGCATCCATACCGGCAATCGCCGCATCCGGCCGCTTAATTGCCAGTACCGGTCCCTCGGCTAAAAGATTTAAATTTGCATCTGTAACGAGGGTTGCAATTTCGATGATAAGATCGCTTTCCGGTATCAATCCAGTCATTTCCAAATCCAACCAAATAAGATTCAGGCTTGTATCCATTAGTACCTCAGTTATTTAAATAAGCATTGAGAATTGTAGCAGAGCCATCAAAGCTTAATACAGCTCTGCGTATTTTATGCAAACTGAGGGCATTCCAGTTCCCAAGAGTAGGTTTTCTATCTTCATACACACCTGATTGTGCAATAATTAGCGGTAGCAAATGCAGGTCGAACTTGCACTGATACCAATTGGCCCAATTTATGAGCAAACGCAAACTCAGCAAACAACAACAATCTCGCATTGCTCAAAACCAACAAAGCCGACAAACCCGAAATAGCACCCCTAATAAGAGCCCCGAATCTAATCAACTGGGCGCGGAATGCAGTGGGCTGGTTATCAGCCATTTCGGACAGCAATTGGAAGTAGAATCAACCTCAGAGGCTAATATTGGTCAGCTTTATCGCTGTTACCAACGCTCGAATCTGCCCAGACTGGTAACAGGGGACACCGTAATATGGCGGCAAGGCGGGCCAAATAGTGGCGTCATCGTCGCATTGGATTCGAGACAGAACGCACTAAGCCGACCTAATAGCCTAGGTGAACTAAAACCGATTGCCTCCAATATAGACCTAGTGATGGCAGTTATTGCACCTGTACCAGAACCTTTTATGAACATGGTGGACCGTTACCTGGTTGCCATCGAATGTCTAAACCTACAGCCGATATTAGTAGTGAACAAACTGGATTTGATTAACCCTCTAAACCGCGAAAATATTGACAATATGGTGAACATATATGAAAAAATTGGTTATTCTGTATTCCAAGTCTCGGCTCAGGAAGGAACTGGTATTGATTCGCTAATGCAGGCGCTAAAATCTCGAACAGGAGTTTTTGTAGGGCAGTCTGGGGTTGGCAAGTCTTCACTTATAAATGCGTTGGGGGCGGAATTTAGAGCCAAAACTGGCGTACTTTCAGTTGGCAAGGAGAAGGGAACTCACACCACCACAACCTCCCGATTATTTCATTTGAAAGACTGCAATTTAATCGATTCACCCGGTATACGCGATTTTTCACTGTGGCATATTGACGACCAGCAACTATTCGATGGCTTCACTGAATTCGCAAAATTTGCAGGTCAATGTAAATTCAGAGACTGTTCTCACCAGATTGAGCCCGGTTGTGCATTGCTAACTGCTTCTGAACAAGGGGACATATTTACCGAACGGCTGGAAAGCTATTTACACATTAAGCAATCTTTGGCGAGCCGCTAGTTTACTATGTTCTATATATTGGTTGACATTGTTGCAGAAATTCGCTGATCGGTTTTCTCCATACCCGAGCTAGAGTAAAATGACTTTCGACTAACACCACTTCTGGAATTTGAATGAACACACTTGATTTACCTGAATTACCACTCATCATTGAGACAGCCGATCTGGCCAGCCTTATCCCCAATGACAAACTGCTCATTATCGCTGTCTGCCAAAGACGCGTTTTTGAAACACTGCATATTCCCAATTCGGTGCTAATTGAACCCGCCAAGCTGGTTAGTGGCAAACATCCAGCGGTCGGCAAATTGCCCAAGCCGGAGCAACTGAAACGCGTTTTTTCCAGCGTAGGTTTGCGTAAGGATAGTCACGTAATCGCCTACGATGATGAGGGTGGGGGCTGGGCTGGTAGATTAATCTGGACTTTAGATGTGCTTGGCCACCCTAACTATTCGTATCTCAATGGGGGTTTGGCAGCATGGGCCGGTGAGGCTAATCTGCTCGAAAGCGGGCCGGTAGAGCCCGTAGGCTCTGACTTTGAGGTGACCATCGACACGCATGTCATCGCAGATATGCAAGAACTATTGGATGGATTGTCAGACCCAACCAACATTGTATGGGACGCCAGAACTGCGCAGGAGTTTACAGGCAGCAAACAAACCGCTTTGCGCAATGGTCATATTCCAGGCGCAGTGAATCTAGACTGGCTGGATACAATAGATAGACACAACCACCTCAGACTCCTGCCATTACCCGAATTAGAAGAAAAACTGGCACAATTGGGCATCACAAAAAGCAAACGTGTCACTACTCATTGTCAGACACATCACCGTTCCGGACTGACTTATCTTATTGGAAAAGCATTGGGATTGAACATAAAGGCCTACGATGGCTCCTGGTCTGAATGGGGTAATCAACCAGATACACCAGTTGAAAATTAGTATGTCTAGACTTTTTATAATTCTGCAGTATCTGCTACCGCAACGTGCTTTATCCCGCATTGCTGGGCTGCTTGCCAACAGCAAGCGTCTGAAGTCGTTGTTAATCAGGGTTTTTATTAACCGCTATGGCGTGGATATGGGCGAAGCGCTGGTTGCCGACCCTGATCGATACTCCAGCTTCAACCAATTCTTCACACGAGAACTTAAGCCAGGGTTGCGCCCGCTGGCGAGTGAACCGAAGGCTGTGTTTTGTCCGGCCGATGGTGCAATAAGCCAACTTGGTAACATCAAAAAGGATCAGTTACTCCAGGCCAAGGGCAGGCACTACACAGTTGACGACTTGGTTGGCGGCGATATGGAATGGGCAGTTAAATTTTACGATGGCAACTTTGCTACCATCTATCTTTCACCCCGGGATTATCACAGAGTTCATATGCCAATTTCCGGTCGACTCCAAAAAATGTTGTATGTGCCAGGAAAATTATTCTCTGTAAATCAGGTAATTGCCGATTCCGTTCCCAATTTATTCGCCCGCAACGAACGCGTCGTTTGCCTATTTAACACGGATGCAGGACCCATGGCATTGATATTGGTTGGCGCAATGATAGTTGCAGGAATAGATACAATTTGGTCAGGTCAGGTCTGCCCGACGGGGAATAAGAGACAAATCAGAGTCAGTGATTATAGAGACTACGCACCCCCCATTTCAATATTAGGCGGGGACGAGATGGGTCGTTTCAGGCTGGGCTCTACTGCCATTGTTCTGTTCGGTCCCGGAGCGGTGAGTCTGGAAAACTCATTGACTCCCACAGCACCAGTTCGAATGGGCCAGCTACTCGGAACCATTAATTAAACCATTACCGGCAAGCTAAACGGAATCAGACTATGCAACAAGACGAATTAAAGCGAGCGGTGGCCAAAGCAGCGTTTGATTATGTGAAAACAATTTTGGAAGACGACACCATTATTGGTATTGGCACCGGCTCCACCGCTAATTTTTTCATAGAAGAACTGGGGCAAATCAAACATTTAATTAGTGGTACTGTCGCCAGCTCGGAAGAATCTGCTGCGCAGCTTAAGGCTCTAGGCATCCCAGTTTATGATCTCAATAGCGCGGGGGAAGTAGCGGTTTATATAGACGGCGCCGATGAAGCCAATAAGCATCTACAGCTGATAAAGGGTGGCGGCGCCGCTCTCACCAGAGAGAAGATCATCGCAGCTGTCGCGAAAGAATTTGTTTGTATAGCCGATGAATCGAAGCTAGTTCCGGTATTAGGCAAATTTCCCCTGCCAGTGGAAGTCATTCCTATGGCGAGGAGTTATGTCGCCAGGGAAATCGTGAAACTCGACGGTGATCCGGTATATCGAGAAGGCTGTACCACCGATAATGGAAACCATATTCTGGATGTCTATAATCTGGAAATTCTTCGCCCTAGAGAATTAGAGCAGACGCTGAATGGAATAACTGGCGTTGTTACCAATGGCTTGTTCGCCGAGCGCCCTGCAGACAGACTAATTTTGAGCACAGAAGAAGGCATCAGAACCTGCCTGCCCTAACACACAGCCATTACGGTTCAGTTAACACCTATACAACTCTTGGCAATGCTTGGCGGATCTATAACCAAGGTCCGGTATGATACGGCCCAGGTTCCTCTAATCTTTAAGTATTTACCGCAAGTCTAGTTTGAGTAAAACTAAAGCGGGTTTACGTTTTCCGCTTGGGGACCTTTCTGGCCGTCCGTTACATCCATAGTAACTTTTTGACCTTCGTGGAGTGTTTTTCTTCCAGAACCATTGATAGCGCTGAAATGAACAAATACGTCCTTGCCACCTTCCTGTTCAATGAAACCAAAACCTTTCTCGTCGTTAAACCACTTTACGGTACCCTCAACTGACTCTGACATAGCGCTCTCTTGCGTTAAAATTTTTAAACAGACAAATTGGTAGCGATACCAATCAGACGGTCAATTTTGACCGAATTTGCAGTGTACCCCGATCAGATCGGAGATGGAATCGTAAATTGTCAGCAATTGTAACGAAACGTGGGGGCCAGATTACCCCATTCTAGCCCGCCTGTTGCCGTATTTATTTAGGCTTGCCACTTAAAATATTTTCAAGTGTAGCGAACACCTGATTTCTAAATTCTGGCGACTCATTGACCAGGTGATGACGCGCTCCCGCTATCATATAAGTCTTTGACTGTGGGAACTTTTGCTGCAATTTTGACAAGTTGTATTGCCAGTCAACGGTGTCATCGCCTGTGCCCTGGATTATATGCAGCAATTGATTCGATTGGGGGGCATTCTTGAATCGATTTTGGTAGTCGATCATTGCCTGTATCCAGGCAGAGGACAAATATCGGCTCTGTAATTGATCTCGATACTGAAGAAATTGAAGAAATTCGCTGTCATGACTATTTATAGAAAAATTACGACGCGTGGCATTGGTGAAGTAGCGCGTAAGTAAAAACAATAACTTATTTCTATACCAGTGTCGCGGGCAGAGCAGTGGCCCCAGTACAACAAAACGCTCAAACCTGAAGTTAGTTGGCGGGTCACCGCTTAGCAGCGCATCGATAATAACGGCTCCTCCCATGCTCTGCCCAACTAGATTCCAGGGTTCTTGAACGCCTTGGGCATCGACCTGAAACAGACAATCAACCAGCGCTTTTCTATATTGATTAAAGGAATCGATACTGCCAACTTTGCCGCTGGACAGCCCATGACCAGGTAAGTCCACAATGACTACATCAAAGCCGTGCTGCAAACATCGCTGAATGAGATGCCCATAAATACCGGCGTGATCGTAATAGCCGTGAAGGAGGAACAGGGTGCCTTTTTGCTTAACTGCAGGAAGAGAAAAATACTGGCAAACCAGTTGAAACGGCACACTTTCGACTGTTCCAAGAGTGTGGGCTATCGCTAATTCAGAACCTGAAAGAGCCAGACCATAGTGCTTTATATACTGCTGAAGCAGCAAGTTATCGCTATGCGCTGCAGCCGGGCTAGATACATTAAACTGTATCGGGTGGAGGCTCTTTCTCAGATCGCTGGCGTTTTCTCTAGTAAACATAGAAATTTATACCATGGAGAACTTTAGCTCTCTTTGAGTTCCTCACAATCAATCCATGAAGGTGCCGCTTATTTCGTTTTATGGCCCCTCTGAATAATACTGACACATCTCTTCCAGGTTATAGACTTTCTTAATATTTGATATCTGCCCCGCAGTTCCAAACGCTTCTAGCCGTTCCGTAACAATTGCTTTCATCGCGGTTATTGTTGGAGTCAGAAACTTTCTGGGATCAAATTCTGATTTATTTTCCACTAGAAATTTCCGCACGGCGCCGGTCGAAGCCAGGCGTAGGTCAGTATCTATATTCACCTTGCGCACACCGTGCTTGATTCCCTCTTGGATTTCCTCCATCGGAACGCCGTAAGTTTCAGGAATTTCACCACCGAACTCGTTAATCACCGCTAACCAGTGCTGGGGAACAGATGACGAGCCATGCATCACCAAATGGGTGTTGGGAATCTTCTCATGAATTTCTTTGATGCGTTGAATCGCCAGAATATCCCCAGTCGGTGGGCGACTGAACTTGTAAGCACCATGGCTGGTCCCTACCGCGATAGCTAGCGCATCCACTCCAGTTGCCTCGACAAAATCTGCTGCTTCGGATGGGTCTGTTAGCAATTGAGACATCGACAGTTTGCCCTCGGCGCCACTGCCGTCTTCTTCACCTGCCATGCCAGTTTCCAATGAACCCAGACAGCCGATTTCACCTTCTACAGAAACACCACAGGCGTGGGCCATGTCAACAGTGGTTTTCGTAACCCGCACATTGTAGTCAAAATCGGCCGGAGTCTTGCCGTCTTCGCCGAGGGACCCGTCCATCATCACCGATGAAAAGCCCAGTTGAATTGAACGTTGGCACACAGCGGGAGAGAAACCATGATCCTGATGCATAACGATTGGGATATGGGGGAACTCCTCAATCGCGCCCTGAATTAAATGTTTGAGAAAATTAGATCCGGCATACTTTCTCGCGCCAGCGGAAGCTTGCAGAATCACCGGGCTGTTCAATTCATCAGCACCTTCCATTATGGCGCGGATCTGCTCAAGGTTATTCACATTGAACGCCGGCACACCGTAGTTATGCTCGGCTGCGTGATCTAATAATTGTCTTAAACTGATGAGTGCCATTGTGAACCTCTTTGTCTGTCAACTCCGGAGAATTTCTACCGCTGGTAATTTAGCCCCTTTCACGAACTCAAGAAACGCACCACCACCAGTGGAAATATAGGAAATGTTATCTATTACCGAAAAATTATCTATTGCTGCAATGGTTTCACCGCCGCCGACGATGGAGAACCCGGTGTTTTCAGCAATCGCCTTTGCTACTGCTTGAGTTCCCTGAGCAAACTGTTCGAATTCGAATACACCCACCGGACCATTCCAGATTATGGTTTTCATACTACCTATTAATTCGGCAAAACTCACGGCGGTTTGGGGGCCTATGTCAAGAATCATATCATCCGCTGTGACATCACCAACCAGCTTCGTTTCTGCCCGTGCAGCCGCTGAAAATTCACTGGTTACAACCACGTCTATCGGGAGCGGAATTGCGGCTTTTTGCATTAGAGACCTTGCCGTCTCCACCAATTCAGGTTCATACAGCGACTTGCCGACAGCGAACCCAGCAGCAGCTAGGAAGGTATTGGCAATGCCGCCGCCAACTATCAGTTGATCAACTTTCTCTGTCAGGTTTTCCAACACCTGTAACTTGCTGGAGACTTTTGCACCACCCACTATTGCCATCATCGGTCGCTGTGGATTTTCCAGACACCGACCCAGGGCATCCAACTCGCGGGATAAGAGGGGGCCGGCGCAGGATTTCGGGGCAAATTTGGCAACCCCATGGGTACTGGCCTGGGCCCGATGCGCCGTACCAAATGCATCCATTACAAACACATCGCAAAAAGCGGCATAACAGCGCGCCAACTCATCACTGTTGCCCTTCTCGCCCGCGTTTATACGCACATTCTCTAATAAGACAACTTCATCGCCTTGCGGCCTCGCATGGGCAGGATTCTCCAGGTAATCCTGGACCAATCTCACGGGGCAACTTAACAACTCGGCCAATTTGTGTGCCACCGGCCGCAGTGAAAACTCTTCCTGATCACTGATGGGCCTGCCTTCTTCAGGCCGCCCCAGGTGAGACATCAGGATAACAGCCGCGCCGGCCGACCTAGCTTGCTCTATGGTGGGCAGGGCGGCACGGAGCCGCGTATCATTGCCAACATCTCCTGCTGCTACCGGCACATTCAGATCTTCCCGAATCAAGAGAAGCTGCCCCTTAAGCTCCAACTGCTCCATTTTAAGTATTGTCATCTCAGCTCATCCTATAGCAGACTAGACCTTATTCTCTTGCTAGAGAATTTGTTAAGCGGCATCGCGCTGCATGTTTGCCAGGTACCCGGCCACGTCCAACATACGATTCGCATACGCCCATTCATTATCGAACCAGACTAGCAATTTGATCAAGCGCTTGCCGGCAACGCGAGTCTGGTTTAAATCAACAACGGCCGAACGCGGATCGTGATTAAAGTCGCAGGAGGCCAGAGGCTCTTCTGTATAACCCAACACATTGGGCAGGCTTGCCTCGCTGGCAGCCCGTATGGCGTCGTTAACCTCCTCAGTGGTGCAAGATTTCTCCACCAGAATGCTGAGATCCATAGCCGAAACATTTACCGTGGGGACACGAATTGCCTGGGCCTCGAAACGACCCTCTAGCTCGGGCAGGATACGCTCGATCCCCCTTGCCAACCCAGTATCAACCGGAATGATTGACTGCATTGCGCTGCGGGTTTTACGCAAATCATTATGATGATAACTGTCGATTACTGGCTGGTCATTCATTGCAGAATGAATCGTGGTAATAACACCGGAGGCGATCTGAAATTCATCTTGCAACACTTTAATTACTGGAACGACGCAATTGGTGGTGCAGGATGCGTTGGAAATAATTCTGTCTTTAGACGACAAATTCTGATGGTTGATGCCGTAGATAACCGTAGCATCCACATCGACTTCAGCCGGTTGGGAAAACAGCACAGCTTGGGCGCCGTTGCTCAAATGCTTCTCAGCGGTAATTCTATCGGTAAAGGACCCACTGCATTCCATAACGAGGTCAATTTCCAAATCCCGCCAGGATAATTCATCAAGCGCCAGCTGGTTGGAAATGGCTATCGGGTCATCATTTACCACTAACATTGTATTTGTCGCACCCACCGACCCTAAAAATCGACCGTGGGTGCTGTCATAGCGTGTAAGATGCGCCAGGGTTCCAATGTCAGCCAAATCATTAATGGCAACAATGCGAAGATCTGGGTAATTGGTGGACTCATAAAAGGCACGCAGAACACAGCGGCCGATGCGGCCATAGCCATTGATTGCGATGCGATACGGCATAATCAAACTATCTATTTAAACTATTAATTTATAAAGCCGCCAAATAAAAAAGCGGCCCAGCTTAGAAGGACTTGGCAGTTTCTACCACGTTAGCCACAGTAAAACCGAAATGCTCCATTAGTGCAGGGCCCGGAGCTGACTCGCCGAAGGATTGCATACCTATCACCTTGCCATCTAGGCCAACAATTCCACGCCAGTAATCTGCCCCTGCAGCTTCAACCGCTAGGCGCTTGCGGACCGCCGCTGGGAGCACTTGATCTCGATAATCATCATCCTGCTGCGCAAAAGCATCCACGCTGGGCATTGAGACTAAGCGGGCTTTTATGCCTGCCTCCTGCAAGGTGGCAGTAGCTTGCCGGCAAATGTCCACCTCTGACCCAGTAGCAATAATAATGACATCCGGCTTGCCAGCACAGTCTCTGAGTATATAAGCGCCTTTGGCTATGTCATCAACCTGCGCGGCGGAGCGCTCCTGATGCTGGACTTTTTGCCGGGAATAGACCAGAGCGCTCGGCCCATCCCGTCTCTGAATTGCCGCTTTCCAAGCCACTGCCGTTTCCACACTATCACAGGGGCGCCAAACCGACATGTTAGGTGTTTGCCTCAGACTTGCCAGCTGCTCGATAGGCTGGTGAGTCGGCCCATCCTCGCCTTGCCCGATGGAATCATGGGTGTAGACAAGAATATTTTGCTGCTTCATCAGCGCCGCCATGCGCACCGCATTACGGGCGTATTCCATGAAAACCAGAAAGGTTGCCGTGTAAGGAATGAACCCACCATGCAACGCGATACCAGTAGCAATGGCGGTCATGCCAAATTCACGTACGCCGTAGTATATATAATTACCATCTGCATTCTGGCTTATGGGGGCGCTGCCTGACCATGCGGTAAGATTAGACCCGGTTAAATCGGCTGACCCGCCGATAATTTCAGGCAATAATCCAGCATAGGCCTCGATACAGTTTTGTGAGGCTCTGCGGCTGGCGATAGACTCTCCCGATTCCTGGCAGCGCTGAATAAATTCATTGGCTTTACTGTCAAAATAACCGGGCAGCTGACCCATTAGCCGCCTAACCAATTCCATTGCTAAGTCGGGGTATTCCTCTTCGTACAACACCAGCTTTTCTTTCCAGGCCGATTCCGCAACAAAGCCCTTCTCGGTTGCATCCCAATGTTGTTTTATCTCCGGAGGGATTACGAATGGTGCGTGGGGCCAGCTTAATGCCTCACGGGTTGCCGCTACTTCCTCGTCTCCGAGCGGACTGCCATGGCTCGATGCAGTGCCCTGCTTTTTAGGAGAGCCAAAACCGATAATAGTTTTGCAGCTAATCAGTGTTGGTTTGCCAGTTTCCCCTTGAGCTTGTTCGATCGCGCTAGCAATCTCCTTCGGCGCATGGCCATCAACGGATAAGACCTGCCAGCCATACGCTTCAAAGCGCTTAGCTGTGTCATCGTTGAACCACTCGGTAATCTCGCCATCTATTGAAATACCATTGTCATCATAATAGACGATCAATTTACCTAATTTAAGGGTACCCGCTAATGAGCAAACCTCGTGGGAAATACCTTCCATCAAGCAGCCATCACCTGCAAATACGTGAGTGCGGTGATTTATAACTTCATGCCCCTCTCTATTAAATTGCGCCGCCAGCGTCTTTTCCGCAATAGCCATACCTACGGCGTTGGCTAGTCCCTGTCCCAACGGTCCTGTTGTGGTTTCTACGCCTGTGGTACAGCCAAGCTCTGGATGGCCAGGGGTTTTAGAGCCGAGCTGGCGAAAATTCTGAATCTCATCGATAGAAAGGTCATAGCCGCTCAGATGCAATAAAGAATAGATTAGCATCGACCCATGCCCATTTGATAAGACAAAACGGTCACGATTAAACCAGTTGGGATTACCGGGATTGTGGTCTAGAAATTCATTCCACAGGACCTCAGCTATGTCAGCCATTCCCATGGGTGCGCCTGGATGACCCGAACGTGCTTTTTGTACAGCATCCATGCTCAAGGCACGAATTGCATTAGCACAGTCTTTCCGTGGCGCACTGCTGTTAGACATAAATCAAGACTCCTGTTAAACCGGTGGTTACTCGCATTCTGTATTTTTTCGCCTTACCAATGCCTTAGGCTGGAACCCGGGGTTCCGAGATCGCTAAACAAAGCACGGTCAGGTCATTTGGAAGGCACATATTTTCCCGCACCTTAGTCCAATATGCTACTCGAATTGTCGGAGTTAGAGTAAATATCTATATCAATATATATTGATATAGATTTGAATATCGGTTTGCTAGCTGGTAATCTAGCGGCTTTTCAAGTGCCCGAATGACCGAAATAAGGAGCCTATGGCTACCGCCGCACCTAAAGCGCCATCAACTGAGCAAACTGATCGGCTTACCGCCTTGTGCAAAGCGTTGGCTGATAATCTGCGCCTGAAAATTCTCAGATTGCTGAAAAGTGAATCTTTTGGTGTGCTCGAGCTTTGTCATATTCTCGATATAAAGCAGTCGGCGCTCAGCCATCACCTGAAGATTCTCTCTACTGCTGATTTGGTAACGACAAGAAGAGAAGGTAATTCAATTTTTTACCGCCGCGTGTTATTGGTGATTGCGGACCCCTTCATCACGATTAAACGCAGTCTGTTCGAAAATATTGATCTCATTCCGCTGCCAGATGAGCAGCTGGAAAGAATACAATTCATCCATTTGGAACGCTCCCAGCTTTCGCTGAATTTTTTCAATCGTAACGCGGACAAATTTCGAGAGAAGCAGGGCCTAATAACCGAATTCCCCCATTATGCAAAAAACCTGCTGGATCTTGTTGATGGCCTCGCTCTAGATACCAAAAAAACGGTGATGGAAGTGGGTCCGGGCGAGGGCGCGTTACTGGAACAACTCGCTGGCCAGTTTCATCGAGTAATCGCGGTGGATAATTCAAAGGAAATGCTGGAGCGAGCCAAAAACTGTATCGCTTCAGCACAACACACCAATGTGCAATTCATATTGGGAGACACGGCTGTTGCGAAGAAAAAGAACCATTCTGATTTGCTGATTTTGAATATGGTGCTGCATCATATTTCTTCTCCGGCCAAAACATTCAAAGAAGCCAGCGAAATACTTAATCCCGGCGGCTCACTGCTTATCGTCGACTTGTGCCCTCATGATCAAGACTGGGTTAGGGAGTCCTGCGGAGACATATGGTTAGGCTTCGATGAGACCGATTTATGCCTTTGGGCAGACAAAGCCGGCTTATCTACCGATCAAAGTTTGTTTCTCGGATTAAGAAACGGCTTTCAAATTCAAATGTGTCTTTTTAGCAAACCCGCGCTACTTGCCGCTTAAGTGTTAACGGGAATTTGTACTGCGGTATTTACTTACTAAATTTAGTTTATGAAAGGAAAGTGTAATGACTGAAACAAGCTTGTTTACTTCAGAATCGGTATCTGAAGGCCACCCGGACAAAATGGCGGATCAAATTTCTGATGCCATTCTCGATGCACTGATCCAGCAAGACCCTGCTTCCCGCGTGGCTTGCGAAACCATGATTAAAACTGGCATGGTTGTAGTCGCTGGCGAAATCACTACCGAGGCGTATATCAATATTGAAGGTGTGGTTCGAGATGTCGTTAATGACATTGGCTATAACAATTCCGAGAGTGGGTTTGACGGCAATACCTGTGCGGTACTCAACGCAATAGGCGAACAATCGCCTGATATTGCAATAGGTGTCGATGAAACAGACGGCCATGAGCAGGGTGCCGGTGATCAGGGATTGATGTTTGGCTATGCGACAAACGAGACTGACGTGCTGATGCCGGCACCTATTACTTACTCGCACTTACTAGTGAAACGCCAGGCGGAAGTTCGAAAGAATGGCACTCTGCCCTGGTTAGAGCCCGACGCAAAAAGCCAAATAACTTTTCGTTATGTGGATGGTAAACCAGTAGCCATTGATGCGGTGGTGTTATCAACTCAGCACAAAGAAGAAATTTGTCTCGCTGATTTGCAAGAAGCCGTGATGGAAGAAATAATTAAACCAGTACTGCCTGCGGAATTGGTAAATTCTGATACAAAATACTTCATTAATCCCACTGGTCGTTTCGTTATTGGCGGCCCTCATGGAGATTGTGGGCTGACCGGTCGTAAAATTATTGTCGATACTTATGGCGGTATGGCTAGACATGGTGGCGGTGCGTTTTCCGGGAAAGACCCATCAAAGGTTGACCGTTCTGCCGCTTATGTCGCCCGCTATGTGGCAAAAAATATGGTAGCAGCCGGAATCGCAGAGCGTTGCGAGCTTCAGCTCTCTTACGCTATCGGCGTGGCCGAACCGACTTCAATCAGTATTGAGTGCTTTGGCACAGCTAAACTCACTAACGATAAAATTGTTGCGCTGATTCGAGAGCACTTCGAGTTACGCCCCAGGGGTCTCATTAAAATGCTCGACCTCATTAAACCGATTTATCAGTCGACCGCTGCCTATGGGCATTTTGGCCGGGAAAATGAAGGCTTCAGTTGGGAAGAAACAGACAAGGCAGCGGCGCTTCGAGAAGCGGCTGGTTTATAAAACAAATAGGAAAACTGACATGAATAATCTATCTTTAAAAGACAACGAAAATGCAACCCAGGACTACAAAGTAGCTGACATGAGTTTGGTTGACTTTGGCAGGAAAGAAGTAACACTGGCAGAGGCGGAAATGCCGGCCTTAATGGCCTTACGGGGCAAATACGCGAAGGATAAGCCCCTTGACGGTGCTAAAATTCTTGGCTGCATACACATGACAGTGCAAACTGCCGTGCTAATCGAAACGCTGGTTGTTTTGGGCGCCGAAGTTCGCTGGTCCTCCTGTAATATTTTTTCAACCCAGGACCATGCGGCTGCCTGCATTGCCGCTGAAGGAATTGCCGTATTTGCATGGAAAGGGCAAACCGAAGAAGAAAGCGAGTGGTGTATAGAGCAGACTATCCTGAAAAATGGTGAGCCGTGGGCTGCCAATATGATTCTGGATGATGGCGGTGATTTAACGGCGATGGTGCATGAGAAGTATCCGCAATTACTTCATCATATTCACGGGATAACTGAGGAGACAACAACCGGGGTGCATCGCCTGATGGAGATGTTGGAAGAGGGTTCTCTCAAAGTCCCGGCCGTTAATGTAAATGATTCCGTAACTAAATCAAAAAATGATAATAAATATGGCTGCCGTCATAGCCTTAACGATGGCATCAAACGTGGAACCGATATGTTGTTGTCAGGCAAACATGCATTGGTAGTCGGTTACGGTGATGTTGGCAAGGGCTCGGCCCAGAGCCTCCGTCAGGAAGGCATGATTGTAAAGATCGCAGAGATCGATCCGATATGTGCCATGCAAGCCTGTATGGATGGATATGAAGTGGTGTCGCCTTACACTAATGGTGTAAATGACGGTTCCATTGGCTCGATTGACCAAGCCCTATTATCCAAACTGAACCTGATCGTCACCGCAACGGGTAACGTTAATGTATGCGATGAAAACATGCTGCAAAAAGTGAAGGCAGGCGCCATCATTTGCAATATTGGCCACTTCGACAATGAAATCGACACACAGTATATGCGAGACAGCTGGGACTGGGAGACAATCAAGCCTCAGGTACACAAAATTTATCGTTCCGGTGAAAGTAACAAAGATGACTATCTAATTTTACTTTCCGAAGGTAGGTTGATTAATCTTGGTAATGCCACTGGCCACCCTTCAAGAATAATGGATGGATCTTTTGCCAATCAGGTACTGGCGCAGATGTATCTGTTCGAGCGCAAATTTGCTGATCAGTCAGACGAGAAAAAAATACATAGTTTGACAGTGGAGGTGTTATCCAAGCATCTTGATGAAGAAGTGGCGCAGTTAATGGTGCGGGGATTTGGTGGCGTATTAACCCGGTTGACTGAAACTCAGGCGAACTATATTAACGTAAATGTCGACGGGCCATACAAGAACGATACCTACAAATATTAACCAGGGCCTGTTAGTAAATAGATACCTGGTTCCTACAAGCATGATGGCGTAATGAATAGAGCAACGGATCCACAATTTAGTATTGAATTTTTCCCGCCACGAACACCGGAAGGGGACATCAAGCTGGACGCCGTTCACGCAGAACTGGCAACGCTCGGTCCTGAATTTTTTTCTGTTACTTATGGGGCAGGCGGCTCTACTAAAGCCGGAACTAAGCAGACTATCCTGCGCTATAAAGCGCTAGGCTCGGTAGTGGTTCCGCATCTTTCATTTGGCGGCTCAAGTGAACAAGAAATTCATCAGCTATTGGTAGAGTATAAAGCTGAGGGCATTGATCGTCTGGTCGTGTTACGAGGTGATATTCCTTCCGGTATCGGTTCGCCAGCCGAAACTCACTATGCCGCCGAATTAGTTGAATTAATACGCATAAAAACCGATGACTATTTCCATATAGATGTAGCCTGCTATCCGGAAATCCACCCTGAGTCTGCCAATTATGATGCTGATATAAATTACTTTAAGAAAAAAGTAATGGCCGGAGCAAACTCGGCAATTACACAGTACTTTTATAATGCGGATGCGTACTTTAATTTTGTAGAAAATTGTACACTTGCTGGAATTGATATTCCTATCGTTCCCGGCATAATGCCCATAACTAATTTCGATAATCTGGCACGCTTCAGTGCAAATTGCGGTGCAGAAATCCCGCGCTGGATATCCCAACGAGTCCAGGCATTCGGCGATGATCAGCAATCCATCCGTGAATTCGGAATTGATGCAGTTACCCGACTCTGCGAACAACTGCTAGCCGGCGGCGCACCAGGCCTGCATTTCTATTCCATGAACCAAGCCAACAGCACCAAACAAATCTGGCAAAACCTCAAACTAAAATAGATAAATCCACAAACAGCCCCACCCAGGGGTCGGTGATAAATACGTCTCATTTGTCACCGACCCCATTGCACAGCTAAAATGCGAATGATTCTCACTTATCACCGACCCCAAGGCAGGAGTTACAGCTGTGCGTGTAGTTAGAGTTTTCGTAAATCAGGGGCTTCTCGCCCAGAGCACAATCACTCTGGTAGACGACGCTGCGCATTATTTATCTCGGGTGCTACGCCTTAAGCCTGGTGCGCTGTGCCGCCTATTTAACGGCGTTGATGGAGAATTTGAGGCTACTGTCATATCAGCCAATAGCTCCGGGGTAATAGTTCAGACCGGCTCACACTTCGAGAACAACGCAAACCCGATTATCGAGATAAACATTGGTCTCGGTCTATCTCGTGGTGAGAGAATGGATTACGCCATTCAAAAGTCATCAGAGCTGGGAGTAACTAGTATCACCCCTCTATTCAGCGACCGATGTGAGGTGAAACTAAAGCCGGAACGATTCGATAATAGAGTCAATCATTGGCGCAAAGTCGCTATTAGCGCCAGCGAGCAGAGTGGTCGCAGCGTAATTCCTACTATTAACCAGCCGCTTAGTGCTACTGATTGGATTAAGTCGGACACTGGTAATCTTTGCATCATACTAGCTCAATCAGGTGACACTAATCTTCAAGAGCTCGGCAAACAGAAATCTGTTAATTTGATGATCGGGCCAGAAGGTGGATTCTCAGAGGATGAAATTGTACTCGCTCGTACTAATAATTTTTCTGTCGTTCGGCTTGGCTCGAGAACTCTCCGAACAGAAACTGCTCCTGTTGTGGCCTTAAGTATTCTGCAATTTCTGTGGGGATCGCTATAGAAGAAATTCCGCTCGTTGTTGAGTTAATTGAGCATTATACTTAGTAGTGGTTCAATCTTGCAGTACGCTTTGCTTATGTATTTTCTCTTTAAATCCGGAAGCTAAAACTTCCAATTCCAATCCAGCGACCAAACACTCTGAGTGCATAGATCCGAGGAGCAATTTCAAATTGATTAGGGTCGACAATTTTTACAATAGATCGGCGATCACTATATTAATCAAGACTGGACACGTCTAAGCGCTTCTAGTAACGAGCTTGATTCGGATGTTGATTGTGTTTTTCCATGCATGCAAGCATAGCCCTGTAATGGCGGGAAGCCTGTGAAGAGATTCACATATTGAAAAATACGTTGTCTTAAACTCCCGATTACGGGCCATACTGTTAACTACTGCACAGTTTTGAATTACGCTATGGCTGATTTAACCTTAGTTACATGAAAATGTGTGCGCTTAGTAAAATACACAAGCCCAAACCTTTTAACCTAATTTACGGCCAAAAAAAAGCGCCTTGTTTAAGGCGCTTATCAATAATAGTTAAACTGATAAATTTAAGTCTTCATTTACTTACTAAAATCAAAATATGTATCCGCGTTCGTCGTGAGCACTGGTGTCGAGACCTTCCTGCTCTTCCTCTTCGCTAACGCGGAGGCCCATAGTTACATCAAGGGCTTTCAGTATTGCTGCGCTTAATACGCCTGTATAAATTATGGTGAATAATACGCTTTTAATCTGAATCCATAGTTGGGGCCCGATACCATCTGCCAGACCTGTACCGCCAAAAGCTTCAGCTGTAAAAACGCCCGTTAATACGGCGCCGATAATTCCACCGACAGCATGCACACCGAACACGTCTAATGAATCGTCATAGCCCATTGCTCGTTTCAAAGTAGTGGCGGCATAGAAACAACCAATCCCTGCTGCAAGTCCAATATAGAGCGCCCCTTGTGGGCCGACGGAGCCTGAAGCAGGGGTGATGGCCACGAGACCAGCAACTGCACCCGATGCAATACCGAGGACACTAGGTTTCCCATGTGTGATCCACTCCACTCCCATCCAGGTTATTGCGGCCGTTGCCGTAGCTATTTGAGTAACCAGCATTGCCATACCAGCGCTAGTACCGGCTGAAACAGCTGAGCCCGCATTGAATCCAAACCAACCGACCCACAGTAGCGATGCGCCAATGACTGTATAAGTCAGATTGTGCGGAGGCATGGCTGTAGTTGGATAACCTTTGCGCTTACCTAGCATAATCGCTGCGACCAACCCTGCTATACCTGCATTAATGTGTACAACCGTACCACCGGCAAAATCAATTATGCCCCAGTCCCACAATAAGCCACCGGCACCGGCCCACACCATATGAACCATGGGGACATAGCAAATGGTCACCCAAAGTGCCATAAATACCAGCATGGTGGAAAATTTCATGCGTTCAGCAAAAGCACCCACCATCAATGCCGGTGTAATAATGGCAAATGTCATTTGAAAAGTCGCAAACACGGATTCGGGAATAGTGCCGGACATCGAATCAACTGTAATGCCGGACATGAATGCGTTACTCAAGCCACCAACAATGGAATTGAAATTAACCACTCCTGCTTCCATTCCTGTTGTATCGAATGCCATACTGTAGCCCCAAAGCATCCAGATAACTGTCATTAATCCAGTAATGGCAAAACATTGCATTAGTACTGATAGGACGTTCTTGCTTCGTACCATCCCCGCATAAAACAGAGAAAGGCCCGGTATCGTCATCAGTAGTACTAAGATAGTTGCCGTAATCATCCAGGCGGTGTCGCCGGTGTCTAGCTCTTGTGCAGACGCTACACTCGGCAGTAGTATTAGCAAGCTAGCTAATATGCTGAATCCCGTTTTTTTCGTAAAAAGTTTGTTCATTTTTGTTACCTCAACAATCTGTAGATTTCAATTTATCTGTGGATTTTATTGGAAGTGCGGCTGCTATCGTCTAGACCGCCTCGTCTCCCGTTTCCCCTGTCCGAATACGGATGACCTGCTCTAGGTCAGTGACAAATATTTTGCCATCGCCAATCTTTCCTGTGTTGGCAGATTTACTAATCGTTTCCAAAGTTGAATCCAGTAAGCTTTCACCAATGGCTACCTCAATTTTTACTTTTGGTAGAAAATCAACTACATACTCGGCACCACGATACAGCTCAGTGTGGCCTTTCTGTCTTCCGAAGCCCTTAACCTCTGTAACTGTAATGCCCTGCACCCCAATATCGGATAATGCTTCGCGCACATCATCGAGTTTGAATGGCTTGATAATCGCCGTGACTAACTTCATTGCTTTGCTCCTTTGTTAATAAGCGGATTGACTTATATAGTAGTCATACAACTTAGCTTGCTCTTTGCATGGGTCATATTGCATGGCCCATGCCAATTTAAAGATACTTTTACTTTTCAACAAGTTAGCTTAATTGATAAGATTCCCAGGCCGAAAAACAAGAATTCAGGACCAAATGTTGTGCACAAGCAGTGCGCAGAATCCCCAATCGCACCATATGAGTGCAACAACAGACCGATGAGTTCTCAATTGCACCCCAGACGGGGCCATACTCCCAATTAAGGCCTCTCAATAGTGGGGGCGGTGACAGGTGAGAGTCATCTGCATTTGGGCCCAGGAGAAGTCAGTAACAATGGAAAATGAAGCCCAAACGAATTCAACATATGCAGCCTCCGCTAAATGAGAATGATTATTATTTGTCACCGACCCCAAAATAGAACAGAATCCAGTTTTCAGGAATTGAACATTATCCAATGCCAGGCCAACGTTTTATTGAAGAGCTAAGTGCGCGCATCACCGCCCTGATGCCGTTTGCCAGCGAGCTAAATGAGGACATGCGCAAAAAGCTGGGGCAGTTGCTACAAAAGGGTATTGCCGAGTTGGATCTTTTAAGTCGTGAAGAGTTTCAGTCGCAAGCCTCGGCGTTGGCACGAGCTGAGAGTAGAATTTCAGAGCTTGAAGTTGAAATCAGGAAAATGGAAAAAAAGCTTGATGAAATAAGCACTAATTAGAACCCAGTGTGGAAGGTATCCGACCTTTGGTGACTCAGTACTTCCAGCAAATCATTATCGGTAATATTTGTGTGCTGTTCGAAGTCGGCGGTTGTTTTAGCTAATTTTAATGCTCGGTGAAACGCCCTTGCCGACATGCCGAGGGATTCCATAACCTTTGCGATTCTCTTCCTTTTTTAAAAACTCCCTCTTAGAAAGAGGTCATTTGGCCGCATGTCTCCATATTTATGACAAAATAAATTGGAGATCTAATTGAGAGCCGGTTAGTTGAGAGTCTGTGACAAATGAGTATCATTCGTATTAGCCAACATTATTTTTCACACATTAGCCTAAATTGCTCCTCGACCAATGGCCGTTCATTCCATTAAAGTTTGAAATGGGGATGGGACCAGGGGAATGGAAAAACTTGCGGCAGTTCTTATTTGATGCGTTATATCTTGAGGGATTTCTGTCTCAAACAGCCTCCGATAAAGCCGCTGCCTCTCTTCTTTATGTTTGCCTAAATCAAGATAACTGCTATGAGGCGTTAAAAAAATACTTTCCTTCCAATAGGGTTCCCGTTCGGCCATAACGCTGATGTCTATATTGCGCATAGGTTCGACCAACACGTTGTATCACCCGAGATATGCCACAATCATCGTCGCCCGTCATAAATAAATGGGTATGATTGGCCATTAGCACATAAGCATGCAGCTGAACGTTATAAAGCTCAAAGGCATCAGACAAATAGCTTAAGTAGAGCGGGTAAGCATCTGTGGCGAAAAAACAGGTTTGCCGATTATTCCCCCTCTGAACTATATGACAAGGCTAGCCGGCTGGGCACAAGCGTATTCTTCGAGGCATGGCAAATTCCGTTTTACCAATAAACTTAATTGCTGATATTCAACTTAGGTCACAGTCCCAAGTTCTGCCAGCATTGAGGAAGGTCTAGTTGCGAATGATTATCATTTGTCACCGACCCATTAGGAGGGACGCAAAAAAAAGGGCCACCTTGTGGGCAGCCTTTTTTCGTGCGAGTGCTGTTTGTTACTGGCTACTTGAAACCATATACTCAACAAGTGCTTTTAAATCGTCGTCGGTGCAATCAAAGCACAAACCTTTAGGAGGCATAGTATTCACACCGTTGATTGCGTTTGCAACTACTGCATCCATGCCCTTTTCAAGGCGTGGGCCCCACTCTTCGGCGTTACCAACTACAGGCGCACCAGCAGCTCCAGTGCTGTGACAGGCAAAACAGGAAAGCATATATTTTGCCTCTGCATCGAAGCCATCGCTCAGTGCCGCAAGTTGTATTGGCTGGTCGTTGCTGCTGTCTGCAAAATTTGGTGCCGCGATTACTGACGCCAGCACTATGAGAACTATCTTTGCTACACTTGTTCGAATATTTCTGCTTACACTTGACACTATATTTTCCTCACTTAGTAGATAAAAACCGGGCGATTACTAGAGTTTATCCCCGGTTACTATTGACTGATCAAATAGTCGACCAGCGCGTTCAAATCATCGTCGCTACAACTCACACAAAGGCCTCTTGCGGGCATAGCATTTAATCCATTCATTACATTCGCCATCATTGCTTCCCTGCCTTTTTCCACCCGCATAGACCATGCCTCAGCGTCACCCAACACGGGTGCTCCAGCGGCGCCTGTACCATGACAGGCAAAACAGTTTTGTTGATAGGCCACTGCCACGTCAAAAGCGGCTGGGGCTGGCGTGGCCGTTGTTGCACTGGCAGGTGCAGTGCTAGCACCGGTACAGGACCCACCGGCCAAACAAACCTGACCAACTGGCCGAATATTCTCAACAATAGATTGCTGAGCTGATGCAGGTGCCAATATTAGAGTGGCGGCAGCAGCAACTAAAATAACTGTAATCGCACGAGCATATAATTTCAGACTATCCGTTAACACTGCATATTCCTCGCGTTCCAGGCCCGTGATTTTACTGAATCCGGCCTTTGCCAGGCCCCTTAAGATGCCTGAATTAATTATTTTGCTTAAGTAATCCTCACTACTAGGTTGCAGAGCAGGAAAAAAAGCAGGTAAATTATACCGTTAAATATCGCCTGCTGGAACAATAGCTGGAGGTTAATCTCGGGCCTAATTGACATTCCTACCCTTTCATAAACCGGGATATGCACCCATTCTTCTCATTTCCCTAAAAACTAGCCGCGAATGATACTCAGTTTGTCACTGACCCTCGGCAGGGGCCGGGTTTCTTTGTTTAGGAGACGATTATTAGATTTATTGGGGTTTGGTGGAAGTAGACTTCGCTTGGGTCGCTGTCCAAGCCGTAAGCCACCAGTATGTGGACTTCGGGGCACCAAGTCGGTGAAGGTCTCTAGTTGCCCGGTTAAGCTCGGGGACTTCTTCGAGGATTTTTGTTAGTCCCTGAGGGTCTGCAGTGTAGTTTATGAAGATCCCCTAAGGCGGGTCTGCAATTGCGCATTCACCGCGCCACCCGAAACCTAACTTCAACCCCCAATGCGAATGCTAACCATTTCTCACCAAGCCCAATTGGAAGTCGTAACCCCGGCCACAGTTGCGAGTCACCAATAGCTCCTGGTACTCGATTCAATTTACTCTTGATATGATCCGTCCAGAATAGCTTGCCACCATGCTTCGTTATCGAGATACCAATCTACGGTTTTGTTCAGGCCTGAGTGGAAATCTTCTTGTGGCTCATAGCCAAGTTCTGCCGTAATCTTTTCTGCATTTACTGCATAACGTGTGTCGTGACCTGGTCGATCTATTACATAAGTTATCAAGGAGTTCGCGGCAGCCATAGTCGCACATGGTGAATCTGGGAATCGGGTTTTAAGTTCGTCATCTTCTGCAAACTTTGTATCAATAATTTTACAAAGTAGATTGACAGCATCGATATTCGTCCATTCGTTATTACCGCCAATGTTGTACGTTTCTCCGTGGCGGCCTTCGTTGATTACCAGGTCAATACCACGGCTGTGGTCATCAACATAAAGCCAGTCTCTTATCTGCTTGCCGTCTCCATAAATGGGCAGCGCTTTGCCGTGTAATATATTCAGCAGGCACAGAGGAATTAGCTTTTCGGGAAATTGAAATGGGCCATAGTTATTGGAGCAATTGCTGGTAGTCACGTTCAACCCATAGGTGTGGTGATAGGAACGCACCAGATGGTCGGATGCTGCCTTACTCGCCGCATAAGGCGAATTAGGAGCAAACGCCGTGGTTTCTAAAAATGCGGGATCATCGCCGGTCAGGTTGCCATACACCTCATCTGTGGAGACATGGTGGAAATGATGGTCCGAAACCGGCCCCTCTCCCAACCAGACTTTCTTGGCAGTTTTCAGCAAAGTATGGGTGCCGACAATGTTCGTGTCGATAAATGCATCCGGCCCGGTAATAGATCGATCCACATGACTCTCTGCTGCAAAGTGTACCAGGGTATTAACACCATGTTGCCGAAGCAGTTTTTCTACCAGCACATCATCGCAGATTGAACCATGGACAAACTCAAATCCCGGCTGTCCCATCTCCGCCGATAGATTTTCTTTATTACCGGCATAGGTCAGCGCATCGAGCACAACAATGACATCTTGTGGGTAGATCTTGCGCCAATAATGGACGAAGTTGGTGCCGATGAAACCGGCTGCTCCTGTTACTAATAATTTTCTCATTGTGCGTTGTTTCTCACTGACAATCATAATGTACCGGAACTCTTGTCCCGATCCTGCATGCTTTGAATTACTCGCTGCAATTGTTCCCGCCAGGGCGCCATGGTACAAACGAAATCTGCTTCAGCTTTTGCGCAATCCAGCACGCTATAAGCTGGCCTGGTAGCAGGTGTAGCGTATAGATCAGTAGAAATCGGGCTTATGGGGATACTGTTATCAAGCAAGCCTGCTGCGAGCCCTTCCTCCTGGATGGCCATGGCGAAGTCGTACCAGCTAATTGCACCCTGATCACTCCAGTGATAGATGCCACTTCCCTTTTCACTCGAAATAACATCGAATATAAAAGAAGTCAACGAGTTGGTTGAGGTGGGCGAGCCAATCTGGTCATTAACAACATTAAGCGACTCTTTTTCTGCCATCAAACGCAACATGGTTTTAACAAAATTATTCTTGTATTGAGAATACACCCACGAGGCTCGGACTACGATCGAGTCGTTCGGCAAAATCTCGGTGACAGCCAACTCACCTGCCAATTTGCTGGCCCCATATACACCCAGTGGGTTAGTTGTATCTTGTTCCCGGTACGGGGCCCGGTTGGTGCCATCAAATACAAAATCAGTAGAGATGTGAATCAGCTTTGCGCCTGCGAATTTCGCCCATAACGCCAAATTTTTAGGGCCATCTTTGTTAACCGCAAAGGCGCCCTCTTCGTGCTCTTCTGCCTTATCTACCGCCGTGTACGCCGCTGCGTTGATAATTACGTCAATAGCTAGTGCGTTCAGCCTGTTTCCCAGTGAATCGGAATCCGTAATGTCCAATTGTTGCTTTGCAAAAGCGTGCAGGTCATAGCGTTGGCTAATCGGTGCACTAGACCACTGCTGTTGAATGGTCTCGCCTAGCTGGCCATCGGCACCGGTTAAGAGAAGTTGTTTTTTATTCACTGGTTGTTCCGCTAGGGTTTATTGAATCTAGCTACTAGTAGACAGTTGCCTTACTTAATGGAGAAGCAGTTCGGTCTTTTTCCGAGAGAAGTGGTTGGTCGTCGAGTAGGGGCCAGTCGATAGCGAGATCCGGGTCGCTCCATAGTAGGCTTCGGTCTTCTTCGGGGTGATAGTATTCGGTGCACTTGTAGGCAATTTCCGCACTCTCGCTCAATACATAAAAGCCATGTGCAAAACCCCCTGGCACCCATAGCTGTTTTCGGTTTTCATCAGACAATATGACACCAACCCACTGGCCAAAAGTGTCCGAATTTTTTCGCAGGTCCACAGCTACATCGAAGATCTTACCCCAAAGCACTCTAACGAGTTTGCCCTGGGGATACTTCAGTTGATAGTGCAATCCGCGCAGGGTATTTTGTTGAGACCTGCTTTGATTGTCCTGCACGAACTCGTCTACTACGCCGCATTGTTCCATCTCCGACTTGCGCCAGGTTTCCATGAAGTAACCGCGATGATCGCCGAAAACTTTGGGCTCAAAGATTAAAACATCTTTAATGGTGGTGCGGGTTATGTTCATGAAATGTTGGTGCTTTCTGCTTGTTTGATTAAGGGCGCAGGGCACTAACCCTCTTTAGCGAGGTTTAGCAAATACTGCCCGTAACCGCTGTTTTTTAAAGGCTCTGCCAGCTCTTTCAATTGCTCTGTGTTGATGAAACCTTGACGAAACGCTATTTCTTCGGGGCAGGCTATCTTTAAGCCCTGCCGTTCTTCCAATACGCGAATAAAATTGGCGGCATCTAATAACGATTGTATGGTACCGGTATCCAGCCAGGCCGTGCCGCGGTCGAAAAGTTCAACGTGCAGTTTCTTGCGCTCCAGATAAATTTTATTCACATCGGTAATTTCCAACTCACCTCGCGCAGAGGGTTTTATGGACTTTGCGATTGATACCACGTCGTTGTCATACATATACAAACCAGTAACCGCGTAATGTGACTTAGGGTTCACCGGCTTTTCTTCCAGGTCAATCGCCTTCTGATTCTTATCGAGTACAACCACACCATAACGCTCTGGGTCGTTAACGTAGTAGGCGAAGATACTGGCCCCTCCGTTCTCCCCTACCGCCTTCTTTAGCGTGTCTTCAATTTTATTGCCATAAAAAATGTTATCCCCAAGAATTAGACAGACCCGAGAATCGCCGATAAAATCTTCACCTATCAAGAATGCCTGGGCCAAACCTTCTGGTTTGGGTTGCTGCCCATAGCAAATACGCAATCCCCATCGCTTACCATCGCCCAGCAACAACTTGTACACATCGGCATCAACTGGCGAAGTGATAATTAAAATATCCCGAATACCGGCCTGCATCAAAGTAGCCAGCGGATAATAGATCATGGGTTTGTCGTAGACTGGCATCAGCTGTTTGCTCACAGCGATTGTCATGGGGTGCAGCCTGCTACCACTGCCTCCTGCCAGTATGATTCCCTTTGTCACTTTTAACTGAGTCCTGTTTTATTACTTTTGAATTCGATTATTAATCTAAACTTCATTTCACTAGGTGCTCAACCAGTGCTGGCATCTCCTTATAGAGGTTACCTGATGGCAAAAACCCGAGGTCGTCCTGAATCTGCTGACTGGAAAAACAATTATCGTTTACCAAATTATAATAAGTGCGAGCGCTTATGCTGGTGCCGCCAGCCTTTAATTTCCCAACCAAACAAGCCAATACTGACGCGGCGTATAGTACCACGCGGGGGCTATACCAGCCCGGCCTATTTCGACCCAGCACCTTGTATATGGCACGCTCAATGTCATTGACGCGGTAGGTTTCACCATCTGTCACGTAATATGAATTACCACTGGCTGACGGGCTTTCTGCGACCAGTACCAAGGCATTTACAAGATCATCAACACTCACCAAAGATAACTCGTTACGAAGCCTTGGCAGCGGTGGAAGACGCCTACGGGCGATAAGGGAAATCATACTGGCTATATTGCCCTTCATCCCGGCGCCATAAACGTTAACCGGCCTCAATATAGCCACTTCAAGTTGCTGGTTTGCATGCGCTGACATTAACAGTTGCTCTGCCTCCAGCTTAGACTGCCCATAGTCAGTAATATCTCCCACACCTGTCTCACAGGCCTGGACCAGGGAGCTACTGAGATAAACGAGGCGCCTTACATTCGCGGCAATTGCAGCGCGCAATACATTTTCTGTCCCCATAACATTAAGCCGCCGCATAGCGTTGTAGTCTCGAGCGTTCGCATGGGCCGCGCCAGCCAAGTGAAAAACTGTATCGGCACCGATAAAGGCGGAGCCCAAACTGCTGGCTTCACATACATCCGCAATGCAGATTTCATCGACACCAGAATGTTCCGAATTATTAGTTGAGCGAACCAGAGCCGTTACCGCGTAATTTCTGCTCACCAGCCCCGCACACAAGTGAGACCCAATGAACCCTCCGGCACCAGTGACTAACGCTTTTTTACGCTGAGGACTATTATCTGAATCATTCATTGGTAGCATTCAATATTGTGGAAAATAGAATAGAATAGATTAGCTTTGCCTTAGAAACCGCCAGCCATGAGTGGCAAAAAACCGCCTTGCAGAACGAATAAACATTTTGACGTGGGCCATGCCTTTTTTCGCACTGTGCCCACCGCTGTGTTTAATTTTCATCTCAGGCAAATAGGCGAGCTTATCTAGGCTGCCAAGCCTGAGCGACAAATCGAAGTCTTCAAAATAAAGAAAATAGCCCTCATCAAAACCGCCAACTGCTTTTAGTTTATCTGTTCGACAAAGCATAAAACAACCGCTCACTATCGGCACAGAAGCTGCTGGCATTGTCTCAATCAGGTCGTGCATTTCATAGCGGGCCAGCCTGCGCTTAAACAGTTTCCTGAACGGTACCGGCAGAAATCCACGAACAAAAAATGTCAATACAGTAGGGTAGCGTTTGCACAGATATTGTTTCTGCCCGTGTTGATCTTCAGAGTAGGGGCTGACCACCACGGCACTTTGGTTATTTTCCAGGTAAGCGACCCCCTCGCTCAAGCAGGCGCTTTCAAGAATTACATCCGGATTTAATATGAGGTGGTAATCAGAACTAACCTTGCCAATTGCCAGATTATGGGCACTCCCATACCCTACATTGCCCTGGCCCTGTAATAGCCGGAGCTCTACCCCGAGCGATTCCATTTCAGCAGATAACCCGTCGAAGCTAACTAGATTAACACTGTGGCTCTCAGAATTATCAATCAAATAGATTGTTGTGGTGGTTACATTAAAATACGTCTTCAATGTGTGCAGGGATGCCAGCAGAGAGACAAGTAGCGCGCGCAGTTCCTCCTCTGCAGAGTAATAGCAAACTACTGAGATTGTTAGAGAAATGTTGGGGGAGTCTTGCACTGAGCGCCAGGTTGAACCTATCGATCTACCAATCTATCACCAAATGGAGTCGACACCACGCGCTGGCCAGGCGGAACGTCCTCAGGTGCTATACGGCGAGGGCTGAACCGGGCTGTGTTCCCATCCCGGTTAGCTGCCTGTGGGGCCCCACCATCCCCATTCTGCGCCGCTGCGCTCAAGGCAGCAAAAGGATTTACGGGTTCGTCACCAGTTCCCCCTGTCCCACCCTTTGCGATATCCTGGGGCTCCTCGTTTGGCTCCGCCACCTGTCGCTGGCGGGGTGCCAACGGCTCTCCATAAGTTAATGTCAGATTCGCGATATTGGTAGCCGTGGTGCAGTTCACGCCCTTGTCCTTGAATTCGACGCAGTTTGTCCCATCCGGATAATTGATAGACACCGCTCTGGAGCCAACATCTACAATGGAGAACTGGCTGTGGCCCATTATCTGTGTATTGGCATTAGGCTCTGCCTGGACGACCACCGTGTCACCGTCTTTATGGGTCAAAATAACAGAGTATTTATCCCCAATTCGCGAGATCCCAACCAGAGTAAACTCCGGATTTGGTATTATATTGAGGGTATTTGGCGTATTGCGCGTTCGGCGGTTGCGGAGAGAATCGGCGGTGGCAGCACCATCAATCGGTTCAAACAGGCGGAATTCTGGCTCTGCTCCATCGGTATTTGCGGTGCCGTTCGCCGCCTCTGCGATGGCTTCGGCCAGCCCATTAAGGTTATCGGTTTGTGTAGATTGAGCAGTTTGCCCCACAGCAGAGCCGCTAATCACGCTAAACAGCACGGCTACAGGGAGCACCGCGAGGCGAATAAGGTGAATTAATCTGTCTACAATACTGGTCATGGGCAGCCGGTTAAGTGTGCGTATCAGCCTTACAGGGCGCTGTGCGGTTAAAGGCTCTTTACTTCAGTCGGACAAAGTCAGCGAATAATGAGAGAACCCTTCCAATTAGTTAGTCGCATCAGTCTACTCTTTAGTTTGGATTGCTTCAAAGCTTCCTGCGTTAACAGGAACCGCCGCCGCATAAGTAGTCGCGTCATCGAATGTAGCAAAGCCTGTTGTAATGGAGTGGGTCTTAATTGTGCAAGTACAAGCAAGTAACCACTGCTCTAGTACCCATAACGAAAAAAACGATAGGACAACACGTCTATGCATCTAACGCGTTGTTTTTTGGCAATATAATCAAATATCTCTTATAACAATTTACTACAAAATAATTTTACTCAACGGTCCCAAATAGGCCCAAGAATAAGATTTAGACGAATGCATATTACCAAGTACGGGCTATTCCCAGAATTTTATTGCACCCTATCGCTTTCCTAGGAACCCCTTTTTAGCATCTTTGGATTACTTCACCACTACCCACACCTCAATCAAAATTCAGTGAGCCTTCATCCTCGGCGAGAGAAAAGCCTTCCAGACTAGCCGACTCTGAGTTCGCTGCCTCCTGCGCGACGATCTCACCATGGAACTGATCCAAGCGCTCAAGGATGGCAATCTGGTTCAGTGAAAAAAGTTGTGCATAAGCTATAGCCAAGCCGCTCGCCTTGCGCAATGTCAGAAAATCCTCGTCATCCAGTTTGTTCAATGCCACCTCGTCAACGCGAAATAGCCCTGATACTGGCACGACTTCCTCACCTTTCTTGAGGTTGATCTCCCATGGTGTAATAAGGCCGGCGTCAGCCAGGGCATTCACGGCTCTCTGGGTGACATCCAAGCTGGCCTCAACTGCGGAGAGGAAACTGAGCATGTCCTTGATTCCTTGGGCGGGCTGATTTTGTTCGTCGAAGAAAGCATTTCCGTCTTCCGTACTTTCCACCACCAGTCCACTGCCTTCGTTGATGCATAGGACGGATTTCTCAGCATTTTCAGGCTTCAGCAATCGAAACGGATACGCTCGTAGGGCAGAGGGTATATAAGTGCCAAGCCACTTTCCGTCCGGCGCCACGTACAGGTTCTGTCCGGGCTGCAGCGAAGCGATCGCGACCAACTGGTAACCGGCCTCCTGCTCGACGAAACCGACGGGCATCACCGGTAGCACCTTGTTGATTTCATCACCTACCAACGGGATGACGGTATCTGCTGCGGCAAACGTGTAATTAGTGACATGCTTCCACACTTTTTTTGCGTGGCTTTCAGGGGTAACGGCTGCGAACTCTGTCATGTGCTTTCCTTGTGGTAATTGCATACTTGGGAGGTTGGCCTCCGCCGTATCCTATTGCTCTATTGTATCGAACAAAGCCTGTGGGTTGTTGCACACGGGTCAAGATTCCATAAATGGTGAGGCTACGAAATGCAAAAAAGCCAATCCGATTTCTCAGACTGGCCTTTTTGTTACTTCTGAACTTTCTTACTCCTTGCTCAACAGCAGCCTAGAGTAAGAGCGTTCCGGCTTTTCTTCCTAGGAAACAAAGATCCCAAGATTAGTCGTTGCGTTAGTAGTAAGCAGCGCAGTAGATCCTGTTACACCTGCCAGCAATACAAGATCATCAGTAGTTCCGTTATGGAAAACATACGTCGCATCATTGACACCACTTCCACTGCTATCGTATTCAAATGCAAATGCTTCGTTCGCGCTCGAGTTAGCAGCAAGATAGCCTAGTACATCAGCTAAGTTACCTG
>CAVOCG010000010.1:0-36365 GCA_963694095.1 Gammaproteobacteria bacterium | reverse complement strand
ATTTTTACCCAGCCATTGCCGCGTAAACTCCTTAACTTCATCGAGAGTTGTAATCAGTTTCACACCGCCGCCCTTACCCCGGCCTCCAGCATGCACCTGGGCTTTTACCACCCATTTGCTTCCTCCAAGCCGTTCCGCTGCGGCTGCAGCTTCTTCAGGGCTATCAACTACAAAGCCTTTGGAAACGGGCAGTCCGTATTCGGCAAATAATTGTTTTGCCTGATATTCATGTAAGTTCATTTGTTCACCGCTGTTTAATAATGATTCGTAATGCCTTAAACCGAAGGCTACTATCGCCGTTTCCGGTTTCCAATATGGATAGCATGCCCGTTTGCCGCCAAGGCGGCCTCATGGACTGCTTCAGATAATGCAGGGTGTGAGAACATGGTAAGGCCAATATCTTCGGCGCTGGCGCTAAACTCCATTGCAATTACTATTTGCTGCAGCAAATCGGCTGCGTTGCTACCGATGATATGACAACCTAATACCCGATCCGTCTTCGAGTCTACCAGCATTTTAACCAGTCCATCTGGATCGTTGGCCGCGAGTGCTCGACCGTTAGCAGCAAATGGGCATGCGCCAACACTGTAGTCAATGCCCTCTTCCTTTAATTCTTCTTCATTTTTCCCAATCCAGGCAATCTCAGGATGGGTATAGATAACGGCTGGCACCAAATCATAATTCACTTGGGTTTTCTGATCGGCCAAACGCTCGGCTATCATTACCCCTTCTTCCATTCCTTTGTGAGCTAACATCGGGCCACGCACCACATCACCTGCGGCATAGATTCCCGAGATATTGGTGGCACATTGATCATCGACTTTTATAAAACCGCGCTCATCAAGCTCGATGCCCACCGAATCATCCAATAAATCCCGGGTGTAAGGCTTTCGGCCCACCGCAACGATAAGTTTGTCGAAGGTGATTTCATGACTACCCTCACTATCATCATACTTAACCTTCACGGTTTGCTTTGCGCCTTTATTAAGCTTGCTGCCAGTTACCCTAGCCCCAAGCTTAATATCCAGCCCTTGTTTGGAAAATATTTTAGCCGACTCTTTGGCAATTTGCCGATCGACGGCCGGTAACAAATCATCCAGCGCTTCAAGCACAGTAACTTCTGATCCCAAGCGGGACCATACACTCCCTAACTCCAGACCAATGACACCGGCCCCTATAACACCAAGCCGCTTAGGTACTTCTTCAAACTCTAAAGCCCCGGTTGAATCCACGATAGTGTTCTGATCCACCCGCGTCGGCGGTATGTCGATCGGTACGGATCCTGCTGCAATAATTATATTTCTTGCAGTCAAAGATTCCTCTGCACCATCGTGAGCTGTTACTAAAACAGTGTCTGGTGCAATGACCTTTCCAGTACCTGCCAAACCATCGACTTTATTGGCAGCAAACAGGCCCTTGACCCCTTGAGTGAGTTGGGTGACAACATCATCCTTTCTCGCAATCATGGTCGGCACATCAATAGACACATCACCAACCTTGATTCCGTGGATTTCAAATTTGGCTTGAGATTCAACAAATTTGTACGATGTATCCAAGAGCGCTTTAGAGGGTATGCACCCCACATTCAAGCAAGTTCCACCATAAACAGTCTTGTTTTTTTTGTTTAACCACTTCTCAATACAGGCAGTTTTAAAGCCAAGCTGCGCGCATCTAATAGCAGCGACATATCCTGCTGGCCCTGAGCCAATTACAACAACATCGTATTGCTTTCCCATATCTACTTCTCTTATCAATTCTAAATTAAAATTAAAATAAGGCTAAATTTCTAACAACAACCTGGTTGGATCTTCCAGTAACTCCTTAATTGTTACTAGAAACTGTACTGCTTCCTTGCCATCGATCATTCGGTGATCATAGGACAGCGCGAGATACATCATAGGCAGCACTTTCACTACTCCCTCTACCGCCATGGGACGATCCTGAATCTTATGCATTCCCAGTATCGCAGTCTGGGGAGGGTTTAATATCGGAGTAGATAGCAGTGAACCAAATACGCCGCCGTTGGAGATAGTAAAGGTGCCGCCTGTCATATCATCGATAGCTAACTTACTTTCTTTTGCTTTTAAGCCGTATTCCCTGATTTCTTTTTCAATTTGTGCGAAGCCCATATGATCTGCACTTCGAAGCACTGGAACGACCAAGCCTCGCGGAGAAGAAACCGCCACTCCAATGTCTTGATAACCATGATAAACAATGTCCTTCCCATCAATCGAAGCGTTAACCGCTGGAAAACGTTTTAATGCCTCAGTGCACGCACGGACAAAAAACGACATGAATCCCAGCCGGACACCCTCATGAGTTTTTTCAAACTGCGCCTTATAGCGCTCTCTGATGCCCATAATCGGTTGCATATTAATTTCATTAAACGTGGTTAACATGGCCGTGGATTGGCTTGCTTGCAGCAGTCGGTTTGCTACCGTTGCGCGCAATCGCGACATAGGCACTCTTTCTTCCAGGCGACCATCTCCAACAGGTGCCAGGCTTTTCTGTTTAGAGGCAACAGGGGGAGCTTGTTCGGCAAGGTGATTGGCAACATCTTCCTTTGTAATGCGACCATCTTTACCGCTGCCTTTGATTACATCAGCAGAGAGCGAATTTTCTTCTAACATTTTTCTGGCTGCCGGGCTTGATATGGCTTCAGCCGTTTCTGTTGACGAGGCTTGCACCGGTTCAGATGTCACCGTGGTCTCACCTGGTAAAATACTGGCGATGGTCTCATTGCTGACAATCAAATCGCCAGACTTCTTAATAATCTTCTGCAAAGTACCATCCGATGGAGATGGCACTTCGATTACTACTTTGTCAGTCTCGATGTCGACCAAAATTTCGTCACGAACAACTTTATCGCCCTCATTTTTGTGCCATGTGGCTATGGTTCCATCGGGGACAGATTCCGGTAACGTGGGTGCTTTAATCTCTATGGTCATCTCTGATCCTTATTTTCCACTAACAACAATTCCAACGCTAACTCAGCGCCTCATTGATAAACTTCAACTGTTGCTCAATATGCAAAGCGTAATAGCCCGCTGCAGCTGCAGCCGATGGAGAGCGCCCAATGTACTGTAAATAAATACCCGGATTAACCCCGGATATAACGCGCTGCATATGGTGTTGGGTCGCATACCATGCACCCTGATTCTTTGGCTCTTCCTGGCACCAGACGAACTCGGTTGCGTTTCTATACGCCGCAAGGCATTGTTGAAATTCTTTTTCAGGAAACGGGTACAACTGCTCTAACCGAACAATGGCGATATCATTGATTTTTCTGGTTCGTCGCTCAGTGCGCAGGTCGTAGTATACTTTACCACTGCATATTACAACTTTTCGGATTGCCCCAAGCTCTAAGCCATCTGTTTCATCTAAGACTACCTGAAAACTTCCTTCAGCAAGTTCTTTAAGACTTGATGCCGATTCCTTATGACGTAGCAGACTCTTAGGCGACATAACAATTAATGGTTTCCGCACCGGGCATAATACCTGCTTGCGCAACATATGGAATACCTGCGCGGAAGTAGTTGGCAGACATACCTGGATATTCTGCTCTGCGCAGAGTTGTAAGTAGCGCTCCAGTCTGGCAGAAGAATGTTCCGGGCCCTGGCCTTCATAACCATGTGGCAATAACAAGGTCAATCCACACAAACGTTGCCATTTATGCTCACCACTAGATATAAACTGATCTATTACCACTTGAGCCGAATTAGCGAAGTCACCAAACTGAGCCTCCCAAATAACTAGCGTATGAGGCATTGTCGTGGAGAATCCGTATTCGAATGCCAGCACAGCCATCTCAGATAGCAATGAGTCATAGATAGTAAAACTACCCGATTCTTTGGCCATCTCCTGCAGCGGAGTATGCGCTTCACCTGTATTTTGATCATAAAGAACTGCATGTCGATGGGAGAAAGTGCCGCGTCCTACATCTTGACCGGTGAAACGTACTTTGTTCCCACTAACCAGAATGCTGGCATAGGCTAGAGACTCCGCGAAGCCCCAGTCAACCGGGAGTTTTTCAGATGCCATTTTGATGCGATCATCCATCAATTTTTTCACTTGTCTTTGCAATCTGAAATTCTTGGGCACCTTTACTATTTTTCTAGCGAGTGCGCGTAAATTAATCAATGGTATTGAGGTATTAAAATAGGAAATCCAGTCATGTCCAAGATATGGACTCCAATCTACAAATAATTCGACCGAAGGTTCGCGAACCAAACTTTTAACTACATGCTCGTCCGTATCAAGATCGGCTCTATAGCTACTGGCAATTAAAGCTGATTCCTCGAGTGATATGGTATTTTCACTAGCCAGGTAATCGGCATATAAAACACGAGTCGATTTATGCTGTTTAATAGCGGCATACATCAAGGGCTGGGTGGATGACGGTTCATCGGTTTCGTTATGCCCTCGCCTTCTATAACAAACCAGATCGACAACTACATCCTTTTTAAACTGGTATCTGAACTCAAGCGCGAGTTGTGTTACGAATAAAACCGCTTCTGGATCATCAGCATTAACATGAAAAATTGGAGCCTGCACCATTTTAGCCACATCGGTACAATACTCTGTCGACCTCGCATCGTCCTGGCGGCTCGTAGTAAAACCAACTTGATTGTTCACTATAATATGGACCGTACCACCGGTGGAATACCCTCGTGTCTTAGACATTTGGAATGTTTCCATAACCACGCCCTGCCCTGAAAAAGCGGCATCACCATGGATGATTATGGGTAATACCAACCGCCCCTCTTTGTCTTTACGCCGCTCTTGGCGAGCTCTTACCGATCCTTCGACTACAGGGGCAACAATCTCAAGATGGGATGGGTTGAAAGCTAAGGCCATATGAATTTCGCCATTTGCAGTCATAATGTTTGACGAAAAGCCTTGATGGTATTTAACATCCCCTGAGCTTTGGTAAACAGCCTTTCCTTCAAATTCATCGAACAAATCTGCAGGATTTTTTCCGAGTATGTTTACTAATACATTAAGACGGCCTCTATGAGCCATTCCCAATACAATTTCTTTGGTTCCATGCTTTCCAGCACCCTGAATTAGCTTATCCAACAACGGAATAAGACTTTCACCACCTTCAAGTCCAAAGCGTTTAGTGCCGGGATATTTCGAGTCAAGATGTTTTTCTAAGCCTTCGGCTGCAGTTAATCTCTCCAACAGATGACGCTTCACCTCGTTATCGAAAGCCGGTAGGCCATCATTGCTCTCAATACGATGTTGTATCCACTGTTTCTCTTCCAAATTAACAATGTGCATAAACTCATACCCAATGGAGCCGCAATAAATACGTTCAAGGGTATCGGTGATTTCACACAGAGATGCCTTCTCTTTCGAAATAAAAAGTGAGCCGGTCTGAAATATAGTTGACGTGTCAAGTGGCGAGAGATCGTGGAATTCTAATTCCAGATCAGGAACCCTTTCTCTGTACATTAATCCCAAGGGATCTAGCTTTGCTTTTTGATGCCCACGATCGCGATAAGAGCTGATAAGTAGCAACACTTTAACCTGCTTGCTTTCGTGCTCTGAATTAACTACCGCGTCATTGCTTAATACTTGTGAGTAGCGGCTTACCTTCCCTAAGTCTCTAAAATTATTTTGAATTGCGATATGGGATAAGTCAGCTTGATTATGACCATTTGCCGCAGGTAAGGATTCAAAAAATTCGCGCCACTGTGTTGGCACTTGCTCAGGATTACTCAGAAATTGATCGTAGAGTTCTTCAACATAGGCAGCATTAGACCCGGAAAGGTGTCCAGTGCTCCACATTAACTCCATTACCCCGTCTTGCATATTTATTTCCTATATGCCGCTTTTAGCTTTCCGCGCAGGTTGAAATTTTAAATTCTCCAACGAGCGTAAAAAAAACTGGGGAGCACCCGGCTAAGAACCTTCCTGAATAAGCATTGATCTAATATGACCGATGGCGCGAGTTGGATTCAGCCCTTTTGGGCATACCGCTACACAATTCATGATACCGCGACACCGAAAGACACTAAATGGATCTTCCAGACCAGCCAATCGTTCAGTCGTTGCTGTATCTCTGCTGTCCGCAAGAAATCGATAGGCTTGTAGCAACCCGGCAGGTCCAATAAATTTGTCAGGGTTCCACCAATAGGAAGGGCAATTAGTGCTGCAGCAAGCGCAAAGAATACACTCGTATAAACCATCAAGCTTTTCACGCTCTTCCGGTGACTGTAATCGCTCTATTGCCGGTGCTGGGCTTTTATTAATAAGGTATGGCTTAACTTTTTCATACTGCTGGTAAAACAGCGACATGTCGATGACGAGATCTCTAATTACTGGAAGACCAGGTAATGGCCTAAGTATCAGTTTCTGACCGGGTTTAACTGCCTCAGATAAAGGTGTGATACATGCCAGTCCGTTAGTGCCATTAATGTTCATCCCATCAGAGCCGCAAACCCCTTCACGGCAAGACCGGCGGTAACTTATAGACGCATCTTTTTGCTTCACCAATTCCAGCACATCAAGCACCATCAAGTCCTGGCCTAGTGGAATTTCAACTTCTACGTCCTGCATTGCCGGTTTGTCGTCGGTTTCGGGGTTGTAGCGATAAATACTAACTAGCACGGCTCACCTTACTTGAGTTAACTGGGTAAAATTAATAGGTTCGAATCATTGGTTCGAACGTATCAACAGTTTTGGGTTTGAAATTTACTTCTCGCTTAGTAGCACTTTTGTTTTTAAGGTGATAAATAGAATGACACAGCCAATTCTCATCATCACGTTCCTTAAAGTCATCCCGCGCGTGTGCCCCACGACTCTCTTTTCTTGCCTCGGCGGATATCGCTGTAGCCTCTGCTACTTCAAATAAATTTTCTAATTCCAATGCCTCGATACGCGCGGTATTAAATGTATTACTTTTATCGGCTAGATGGCTATTTTCAACTCGTTCACGCAATTGGGACAGCTTTTCAATGCCCTCCTGCATGAAATCACCTGTTCGAAAAACCCCAAAATGGTTCTGCATAATACTTTGCAGCTCACTGCGCAATGCCGGAACCTGCTCGCCGTCTTTGGTACTGTTCAACCTATTGATTCTGGCAAAAGCTTGCTCAATATCAGATTCCGAAGCGACTTGTTGAGAAACCCCCTGCCTCAACATCTCTTCGATATGTTTACCTGTAGCACGCCCAAACACAACCAAGTCTAATAACGAATTTCCGCCCAAGCGATTCGCTCCATGTACCGAGACACAAGCAACCTCACCGACTGCAAACAGTCCCGGTATGGGCTTATCTTCCCCATTGCTGTCTTGGGCCAGTGCCTGGCCATTAATGTTTGTCGGGATGCCACCCATCATATAGTGGCAGGTTGGTATCACAGGTATAGGTTCTTTAACTGGGTCAACATGGGCAAATGTACGTGAAAGTTCAAGAATCCCAGGTAATTTCGATTTCAAAACGTCCTCACTGAGGTGGTCTAGTTTTAACAAGACATGATCCCCCAATTCACCACAACCTCGCCCATCTAGAATTTCCAACACCATAGAACGTGCAACCACATCACGACCTGCTAAATCTTTGACATTTGGTGCATAGCGCTCCATGAATCGCTCACCATCTTTGTTTATAAGGTAGCCCCCCTCCCCGCGACACCCCTCAGTGACCAGCACACCAGCACCATAAATACCGGTGGGGTGAAATTGCCACATTTCAATATCTTGCACCGGATACCCTGCCCTGAGAGCCATGCCAATACCATCACCGGTATTAATCAGAGCATTGGTAGTTGATGCATAAATACGACCAGCACCACCAGTGGCACAAACAGTGGCCTTGGATTTGATATATACGGTTTCCCCCGACTCGATAGAAATAGCGATTACACCTACTACTTCATTGTTCTGATTCTTTACCAGGTCGGTGGCATACCATTCATTAAGAAATACAGTATTATTTTTTAGATTCCCTTGATAAAGCGTATGCAATAAAGCATGCCCGGTCCTATCAGCAGCGGCGCAAGTTCTCGCAGCTTGCCCACCCTTGCCAAAATTTTTCGACTGACCACCGAATGGCCGTTGATATATTCGACCGCTTTGGGTACGTGAAAATGGCAGCCCCATGTGCTCCAATTCAAATACAGCCTGTGGCCCTTCACTGCACATATATTCAATAGCATCCTGATCGCCAATATAATCCGAGCCTTTTACCGTGTCATACATGTGCCAACGCCAGTCATCATTTGGATCGTCGCTACCAATCGCACAGGTGATGCCACCTTGAGCTGAAACTGTATGGGAACGGGTAGGAAACACTTTGCTAATTACCGCCGTGTTATAGCCTGATTGTGCCAACTGCAATGCAGTTCGCATTCCGGCGCCACCGCCCCCAACGATTACCGCATCAAAAGATAATGTTTTCATATTCGCCACTTAGTTACCCCAAAGAATCTGGATACCCCAGATTAAATAAATCGCTACTAAAATGGCACAGCCCGATTGAAACAGAAGTCGAACTAAAGTCGCTCGATTACCGAGTAGCATTGCTGTCAGGTAGTCAGTTGATATTGTCCACATACCAATCCAGGCATGGGCACAGAGCGCAAACAAGGTAATTAGGCTGAAAATACGCATCGGATTTGACTCATACAGCGCTTTCCACTGCAGATAATCCATCTCCGGGTGCGCTATAAAGCTACCCAACAGGCAAAAGGTGTAACTCGCTAGAATAACTGCGCTGAAGCGCTGCACCAGCCAGTCATACAGGCCACTTCTGCCCAGATTCGTCACACTCGTTACCATACCCACACTCCCGCCAATGCTGCGGCAATGATAAACAACCCAATCGTTAACTTGGCGCCGAATAGAGCTCCTTGCATGGTTTCACCGATCCCCATGTCCATCAGAAGATGTTTTAAGCCGGCGATCAAATGGTATAGCAAACTAGCCAATATGGCCCAGGCAACGAATTTGGAGGGAGAATGGGATAATATTTCAAGTACCTGCCCAAATCCCGCCTCCGATTGCAGCGATAAATCGAACAGATACAGAAGTACGGCGACCCCAAGAAAGACAAAAATGCCGGAAATACGATGAAGTATTGAAATAATCGCCGGCAGAGGTAGGCTAAGAGTAGAAAAATCGATGTTTTTAGGTCTATTATCTTTCACGTGATCCCTAGCTTGTGAGTTGACCAAAAAGTGAACAATAAGCCCTGTTGGGGCATCTATATTTTGTTCAAACTAATTGAAATAATTAAACTACTTAAGCGAGTTTAACCGCTGCAGAGTATAGACCCAGGACGGACATAATTCAATGCGCCTTAGGTTGTACTCGCGCCAACTTGACAATACCGTGTCATCTACAGATCCAACAGCGTAAACCAGACTAAATTCTTACGTTCGACTCAACCGGATTTGTGGATATGAGGTCCAACACCAATATTTAACCAATGCATTTCCAACACTGGAAACAAGAATGAACCGACGAAATATTTGACAAAAGACCTGCTCACTCCCTAGTATTGCCGTCCCTGTCCTCCGCATAGAAAAGGCCGGCAACAGTATAAATACAAGGCGATTAAGTCGCTGAATCTCTAATAAATCACCGTATTATTTGCCAGTTTTCGTGGTTTTTCAGTTTTATATACAGGAGTCAAGCATGAGTGATAAAAAGGCCCAGTTGGTTATTGACGGGATAGAGGGTGTAATAGATTTACCCGTTTATGCAGGTAGCACTGGCCCTGATGTAATTGATGTAAGTAGCTTGGTGAGCAAAGGCGTATTTACCTACGATCCTGGGTTCGTATCGACAGCATCTTGCGACTCTAATATAACCTTTATCGATGGTGGTAAGGGGATTTTGCTGCATCGCGGCTATCCAATCGAGCAGCTTGCAGAAAAGTCAAATTTTTTAGAAACCTGTTACCTCCTGCTAGACGGCGAGTTGCCCAGCGCTGAGGCCAGCGCCGAATTTAATAAGCAGATCAACAGCCACGTCTCAGTAGATGAGCAACTGCAGCAAATCTTCAATGGATTTTCTCGCGACGCGCATCCTATGGCGATGCTGCTCAGTGCCGTTGGAGGGCTTTCGGCGCTTTATCATGACTCGCTTGACATAAATAGTGCAGAACAACGCGCACTGGTTGCTCATCGCATTATCGCAAAAATGCCCACCCTTGCAGCCATGTGCTACAGGCATGGAATCAACCAACCTTTTCTGGCACCTCAAGATACGCTTAACTATGCTGAAAACTTTCTGCATATGATGTTTGGAACCCCCGGGGAGGTGCCCAAAGTCAGCCCAATACTATCCAAAGCCATGGATACGATTTTCTTGCTACACGCAGATCATGAGCAAAATGCATCAACTTCTGCTGTTCGGCTGACCGGCTCGTCGGGTGCCAACCCTTACGCATGTATCGGAGCCGGTATTGCTGCGCTATGGGGGCCGGCACACGGCGGTGCAAACGAAGCTGTACTTAAAATGCTTAATGAAATTGGTAACGAATCACGCATAGACGATTTTATTGTACGGGCAAAAGACAAAGACGACCCTTTCCGCTTAATGGGGTTTGGCCACCGGGTCTACAAGAATTTTGACCCCAGAGCCAAGGTAATGCGCAATATCTGCGATGAGGTGCTGGATGACCTAGGAGCGCATAACGACCCATTATTTCGAATAGCTCGCAGGCTGGAGAAAATAGCACTTGAAGATGACTATTTCAGCGAGCGAAAACTCTACCCGAATGTAGATTTTTACTCAGGAATAATACTCAAAGCGATCGGAATTCCCACCAGCATGTTTACGGTTATCTTCGCCACGGGAAGGACTCCCGGGTGGATCTCCCATTGGAATGAGATGCTGAGCAACCCTTATCGCATAGGCCGGCCGCGCCAACTTTATAAAGGCCATACAAAACGGGATTACCCCTAACATCTGCTGGCATTGGCCAATCCAAGCCTTTCAGTATCACGAGGTAACATTGCGTTATACGGCTTCAAAATAAGGTGGGATACTCTGAGTTAACTGTTCTTCCAAGCTTGCGTTTTTATTGCCGTATTTGAAAAAGCCTTCAGCTGCCAAAGTTTCTATTGGGAGCGAGAATGTTCTTGCTGTATCAATAGCTTGCACCAGCGCGAGGTATTTGGCTTGGGTTAATTGGCTGGCATAGATCTTTACAGCATCATATTTCTGCTGCGCTACCTTTGATGTATCTATCAATAAATTGATGGGCGCCAGCGTACTTATCTCATATGAATAGGCCTCGCCCTTAAAATTTTCCGAGCGCTGTATGCTTTGCCATGCCAGTTCTGCAGTAACCCGGTGATCCGGGTGGTATTCCATCGGTGTGGGAAAGAAAATCGTATGAGGGCTTATGTCTTTTATTAATTGGATAACCTTGCTGGTTATTCTACCATCAACCTGCAAGCCTCGATCCGGCTCCCCGTAAAAGTGTATGCCATTAACACCCAATGCGGTGGTGGCACTGGTGGCCTCCTCCATTCTTTTCTCGATTAAAACCTGCCTGTCACCCTCCCCTCCAAGCGCACCATCAGTGACAAACACCACATGGGTTTCTATCTTTTGTTCGGCGGCCAACAAAAGAGAACCACCCATGCCAAAGGTTTCATCATCAGGGTGAGGAGCGAACACCAGCCACGGTCCCCCAGGCAATTCTGAGTGAGTATAAGGAAGAAGATCGTGCTCCATCAACATAGGTGTATTCCCTCTGGTTTCAAGCTGTTAACAAGGCCAAGCTTTTACAAAAGACAACAATTAGTTTAATACATATTTATAAAAAATCACTGTCGCCACACATGAAAAACCATGTATCTTTTATCTCCTCTGCTTTCAGACCTTCACAGTAAACGCCTAGCGGCAACCTGAGCGGAGTCTCACCAATTTCCAATGACGCGCTTGCAACCAGGTGACAATCAATTTCGGTTAGCCAACCATAAAGCTCGTGGCAATTCTGTTCATGGGCAAGATGTCGGCCAAAGTCGGCCAAATCCCGAATAGTATGTGTAGCAGATACCACATCTACTAATAATAATCTGTCCTTTACCTGGCGAGTAACAAGTAACCCGAGCAATCCCCCATTGTCCTTGCGATCGACCAAGTGCAATTTATAATTTAATTCAGGATGGTCGCAGTAACGATGCCGCAAATATTCCAAATCTCGCACACCTATCGTTCTCTCAACAAACTCAGCTGCCATTTCTAGCCACAACTGATTGAGGATATGCTGGTGCTCTGGAGACTCGAAATCAAACTCAACTGAATTGAACGCTGAACTACTCTGCGCAGACCACGTGACGTCTACTAAATTACCGACCTCTGCATACACCCCCAAATATTCGGCCAACTGCATAGCTCTGGCATTAGGAAAGCCATAGGACAATAGGTAAGGACGATTAAACCCCACATACTTCCCCAGGAATGCCGTCACGGACAGATAAAAGGGCCCCTTTTTAGATAGAGTTCCCCGGTTAGCTTCAGCCACCATCGAATCCCCACACTGAATTGCGCAAAGCGCTTCGCCCTTGAAAACAACCCTTCTTTCCGTGCCGCCGAAGTAAGCAACAACCTCGTCGCCGCGCCGCACGATAACGCCTGTGCCTCTGCCATCATCGTATTTCCAATGCCACAGCCCAATGGACATCTCTTCCTTGAACGCAGCTTTGAAAAGATCGCGTATTTGGGGAATATATTCTGGCCCGGCATCGTCTATCTGCCACTGCGAAGACGGAATATTATTGCTGTTCATATGCGAATCAAACTCCCTCTTTTGGAATAGAGTAAACTGCGATCCAGCTTTGCCCGTTTTCCAGAATTTCAGTAAAGCCTTGGGCAGCTAAATCGCTCTCCGTCCAATGGGAGTTGTGATTTTCATAAGGGTTTGCTTCCTCATGCTGTTCGATAAATTGCTTTGGTGTGCTCACCAGTACGTGGCCTAGTGATGCTTCTTTCAGATGTTGCAGGAAATTTACTCCGGCCTCTTTGTGGAAATGCTCCAGAATATCGATGGCTAAAATCAAATCGTATTGTTTATTTAACCGCGGGACCAACTCCAAGGCATCCCCAATGTGAATTTCGTTATACGCATAGTCATGAACAGGAGTAAGATATAGGGGAAATCCTTCAATCCCATCTATTTTTACTTGCCATTCAGACTTAGGCCTTTTTCGAGCGATGTCGCCCTTCACCTCAAATAAATTGAAATGCTCAAGATTGGTTCTAGCTAAGAAACCGTACTGGCCGAGACCTACACCAACATCTAAAATACTCTTCGGCTGGACGCCTTCCATAAAACCCACAATGGAGGCTAGCTGGGAACTTTGACTAAACGGCATTTTTAAACCTCAAAGGTGACAACCGGATCCAATATAACAAATTGTAGAATGGGGATATAGGGTGAAAAAACGCCTTAATGACCCTTCTTACTATAGGGGCATTTAGCTCAATTTCACCTACATTCTCAACTTGTTACTGCGATTCCATTGAATTTAGGATAAAGTTTAACTCAGCTTGGAAGCTAACCTTTATAATCCCCATTATCGTTTGCAGGGAACACTGATATACTTCGTCCTGCTTCTATTATTTTTTTCATTGACGATTAGCCTGATGGCTAAGTCGTCAATCTACTCTTTAGGAAGACCAGATGAACTCCAGGCCAGAAATTATTGCGGTCACCACTGAACGCCCGATATACCCACAGGGTAAATCGCGTTGGTTTGGTAAAGCGCGCGGAAAAAAGCTCCGTATTGTATTTAGCTTCTATTCTCCCGACGGTAATGAGATCTCGATGCCTTTTGCCAGTATGTCAGCCTACTTAAAAAGGGACTTCCCCTGGGTAGAAGCAATCCTCAAACCAATATTAATATTGCGCGATGCGCAGGAATACTCACCTGAAAAGTTTGCTGAAAGCATCAAATATACGCAAGCCGATCTGATAGCGTTCTCCATCATGAGCCCGCATTGGTATCCCATGGAGCCTTATCTGGATGTGCTCAAAGCTGAGCTCCCTGATTTACCAATCTTAGTGGGTGGGTATCAGGCGATGTTGTCACAGGAGCAAACTATTGCTAACCCCAACGTAGATTTCATCTGTGTGGGGGATGGAGAATATGCCATTGCCAATATAGCCCAACATCTACTTGGCAAAAAAGAGGGGCCAGTCGATGGTATGTGGGAAAAACTCAGCGATGGATCTGTGTATCAAACCGAACCACATCAAATTGGTGAGCTGGCCTCTCTGCCTTTTCCTGATTACGACATTTACTCAAAAAATGGCAGCTTTAAGGAAGTCAACACATCCATATTCGGGCCAAAAGGCAAAATGGTATTGCCGGTAATGACCGGACGGGGCTGCCCATACCGCTGCACTTATTGCTGTAATACCCCTATCCTCGCTGGTTGGAAAACCAAGAAGACCTTCTTACGCAAATATGACCCGGATGACATGGTCAACGAACTGATTCGATTGCGCGATGAATATGGTATTGAGTATTTTGAATTCTGGGATGAGTTATTCCTCTCTAACTTAAAGTTTGTCAGAGCATTCTTCGAATTGTACAAGGAAAAAATTCAACTACCATTTTCAATTAATTCCCGCGTCGAGGTAATGAGCGCAGACTTCTGCAAGACTGCAGCGGCGGCTGGTTGTCATACCATTTGGTTTGGCATTGAGAGCGGAGATGAAAAATTCCGGACCGAAATGCTCGGTCGCAAGATGAAGAATCAGCAAATTATTGATGCCGCTGAGAACTGTAAAAATGCCGGCATTAACCGATTAACATTCAATATAGTGGGCATGCCGCTAGAAACTGCTCATAATATGCGGGGAACCCTAGAGCTTAACCAAAAAATTGCGCCCGAATTTTTCTTCTTTTTCCCTTATATACCGCTACGTGGCACGCCGCTTTATGATTTAGCGAAAAAGGAAGGCTTGTTGAAGTTAAACAAAAAAGATATTCACTACCTTTCGGCAGTTAATGACCAAAAATTCGAAATGAATATGAAGGAAATGCCAGAATTAATGACCGCGCAAGAATATTCGGATATTTGCGTTGAGATGATGGGTTTTCAAGAGGTTAATAATCGGCTAAGTTATACCGAAGGGAATCAGGGTATTGGTAACATCAAAGAAGCGGCAAGAATTGGTGGAGCCTAACGGGATCGAACCGTTGACCTCAACGCTGCCAGCGTTGCGCTCTCCCAGCTGAGCTAAGGCCCCATATTTTCAAGATTTCTTTAAAAGTATCAAGAGTGCCTTAAAAAGAAGGCGCATTCTAAGCACAGCAAAGGTGCCTGTCAATTAAAGACCATCTCCTTTCACTGGCATAGTTCACTCGCTCCTGGTTAAAAGCTTCTGTAATCTCTTTCCAAAGACTTGGCTTGCTTCTTTGAAATACCGCCGAGTATATCAATTCCATGGCGTAATCTTGCTCGAGTAATATCTAACCCCAGAATGCTGATTGACTCAATCACGGACGTTGACACCGGCTGCCCGCTGATACTAATAAATAAAGGAAAGAGAAAGTCACGGACTTTCAGTTCCAGTTTTTCTGCTAAATACTGCAACTCATGCTCAATAACGTCTCTATTCCAATCACTGAGTTTTTCCAACTGCCACATAGTAAACTGTAGAATTTTGAGTAACTTTTGTTCATCCAACTGCTTATGACTAAACACATCCTTGGCTATTTCTAATTGGCCAGCAAAAAAGAAATTGGCCAATGGAGCAACATCACTGAACCGCTCCACTCTCTGTTGCAGCAAGGGCACGATGGCATTGAGCTTGTCTTCTTTCAAAGCCCACTGGGCGTACTCATCTATAAAATCGGATACACTCAAGTCTTCCCGTATGTACTTTCCATTTAACCAGTCAAGTTTTCCAGTATCAAATACAGGCCCGCCGAGCGACACTCGTTCGATATCAAATTTATCCGTCATTTCCTGCAGCGAGAACTTTTCTTCTCCTGAGGGCATACTCCAGCCCATCATTCCCAAATAATTAAGCACCGCCTGGGGCAGGTAACCCATCGCCTGGTAGTAGCTTATACTAGTAGGATTTTTACGCTTACTTAGCTTACTTTTGTCAGGGTTACGTAGTAATGGCATATGGCAAAATACGGGTTTCTGCCAGTCAAAATACCTGTACAGCAGTAAATGTTTTGGTGTTGAGTTGATCCACTCCTCTCCGCGGATTACATGACTAATCTCCATGAGGTGGTCATCTACGACATTGGCAAAATGGTAAGTGGGCAAACCATCAGATTTTATAAGCACCTGCATATCCACTTGCGACCACCGAATAACGACCTGCCCACGTAACAGGTCATCGAATTCACAGTCGCCCTCCCGAGGGACTTTCATACGAATTACAAATTCCTTCCCTGCTTCAAGCTGTTCCGCTATCTTTTGCTCACTCAATCCCAAGCAATGTCCATCGTAACCTACGACTTCTTTATTCTGCATCTGTTGCTGTCGCAGCTTAGATAGCTTCTCGGATGGGCAGAAACAACGAAAAGCAGCCCCAGTCTCTAATAGTTTTTTGCTGTATTTAGTGTATATATCAGTTCTTTCACTTTGCCGATAAGGCCCGAAATCGCCGCCCTTATCCGGCCCTTCTTCCCACGTCAAGCCAAGCCAGCTTAGCGCATCTAATATATCTTTTTCAGACTTGACGCTGCTACGCTGTTTATCTGTATCTTCAATTCTCAGTATAAATTGACCATCTTGACTATGGGCAAAACAGCGATTAAACAGCGCAATGTAGGCAGTTCCCACATGTGGATCTCCAGTCGGAGATGGGGCAATTCTAGTTCTAATTCGGGTCATATTTTATCGACATATGGTGGAGATACTTAGACGCCGTGATTATACGCGAATCCACATCAAATCCCATAAATGCCTGCCTGTGCATTTCATAAGGCAATCGGGTGTGTATTCCGAGTGACCTCATGAATTATACTGGCTGGCTGGACCTGGCAGCTACCGTTAGCTAAAACCAGCATCGCAATCAACCATGAAATATTCCTATGATCGATCACACGTTTTGTGTTGCCCCAATGATGGACTGGACCGACAGGCACGATAGGGTGTTCTTGCGCCAGTTTTCAACACATACCCTGCTTTATACCGAAATGGTAACCAGCGCCGCCTTGATGCATGGCGATGCAGGGTATTTATTGCACCATAATGCCAGCGAGCAACCTGTGGCAATTCAGCTCGGTGGCAGCGACCCTGAGGAATTAGCGCAAGCAGCAAGCCTTGCTGAGACCGCAGGCTATTGCGAGATCAATCTCAATGTGGGCTGCCCCAGTAATCGAGTGAAGTCCGGGGCTTTTGGCGCTTGCCTTATGGCTAATCCAGCACTGGTAGCACGCTGCATAACGGCCATAAATGAGGCGGTGACACTACCTGTAACAGTAAAGTGCCGCACCGGTATTGATGACAGAGATAGTGAGCAGGAATTGGCCGATTTTATTGCTACAGTGGCCAAAGCCGGTTGCGATATCTTTATAATACATGCAAGAAAGGCGATTTTAAGCGGCCTCAGCCCAAAGCAAAATCGTGAAATTCCGGAATTGGATTATGGCCGTGTTTTTAAAATCAAAGCATTATTTCCAGAGCTGGAGGTGATACTCAACGGAGGGATCAGCACACTTAACTCTTCTGAAGAATTATTACAATCAGTCGATGGGATTATGATCGGTAGAGAAGCGTACAAAAACCCCTACTTGCTGCACGAAGTAGACAGCAGGATATTTGGTGAAAACCCTTCCTCGAATTCACGTCTCGATTACCTGAATCAATATCTACAATACATTGAAGTAGAGTTGGAACGTGGAACCCCGCTTCATCACATGACTCGACATATACTGGGTTTATTTAAGGGCCAGGTCGGAGGCAAACAGTTCCGCCGGCATTTAAGTGAAAATAGTCATAGAAAGGATGCCGGTCTTAACTTATTATTAGACGCCATGGCATATGTTAGCTAGAGTCCTTTGGCAGTGAAATGGTAAACCATGATAAATTCAATCAAAAACTTCTTTGAGTCAAAACTTATCAAAGCTAACGGGGCAGAGCAGGGAAGCGAGCTCGTTCAAAAGGTGGATCTTGCTTCCGCGGCGCTACTGATTGAAGTGATGAACTCTGATCATGAGCTTGACGAACGGGAATCTAACGAATTTTTATCAGTGTTGAAAAGCACTCTGAATGTTAATGAAGAGGACATCGATGAGATAATCGAACTGGCCAAGGAGGAGGCTCGAAAAGCCACCTCTTTATATGAGTTCACTCGCCTTATTAATGAGAGCTTCGACTATTCCCAAAAACTGACTCTAATGGAGAATATGTGGCGAATTGCCTTCTCGGATGAGAAGCTCGATAGATATGAAGATCATTTAATCAGGAAAGTATCTGACCTGATCTACGTTTCCCACTCTGATTTCATCAAGGCCAAACTGAAGGTAAGAGGCTAACCTTAGTAGTTGACAGTTTTAGAAATCATCGAACATATTTTCAACCACGCCATCTCGTCGCTGTGTATAGGCTTCACGGCAAAAGATATACCCATCCCCCACTTATTGACTCATAGAATGCCAATATTGAAGGCCTGAAATCCAATTGTCTCATCGAAAGAAATGAAAGGCGCCGGACTGAATCATTTGTATAATGGAGTGGGTTAAATAAGGTATCTATTATCAGGCCAAACAAGTCCCTGACTGAGCTCGACCTAAAAACCTGCAAGACAGCATAGGCCTCTCTCCCAGTGCCCAAGAGTTTACTCAAAATCTTCATTATTTTTATATAGCCCTAGCCTAGATGTCACATCGAATATTTCGCCGACTCCGACAATTGAGTTAAGTAATAAACGCTCACAATCCTATACTGCTGCACTAAATTTTAGCTGCAGCAACTCATCAGGTATTACGTTAACATCATCTATATTGCTGAAGTAATCTCCAACAGCCCGTTACGTCACCTTCTGGGCTATAATTGTATGGATTATTCATACGGGCGCTTAACCAGCAACGCGCCAAAATAATCATTAAGTCTAAATACGTCCTCATTGATCGACTGTAGCGGATTCTGTGCCAATACAGAAATTGGTATCGACAAAGAGCAGAAAGCTCATCGCCAATATACCGAACTTACGTTGCTGTGTTCGAGTCGTCATTTAGAACAATACCTGCTCCGAATTAACCTTAAAGCTTCTAACTTCAATGAAACCCAACTCACCGTTTAAAACAAATACTGAAACCTAATATTCTGAACAAAATAGAATGATTCGTAGATAAGGCCTATCTCTATTATGAGTAAGGAGTATTCAACATCTCTAATGCTTTTTTCAAGAATAACTGAAACAAACATACCAACCAAGACGAAATTTAGAGTTCCCTTAGTTTGATTAGCTGTTTATCCAACCTTTTTTCTGAGACTGGTATTCGAGTTTTCAAACCTTGAGCAAACAAGGAAACGCGGAACTCTTCGATCATCCAGCGAAAGTGCTGCAAATCTTTTTCTATTGCCGCTGATGAGCCCTGCTTACAATTGAGATAACGAGCCCAATACAATGCTATCGATTCCGTATTTGATCGATCTTTCGAACCCGGGTTTGGAACTTTTTCAAGACGTGTTCTTATGGCATCCAGATAACGGGGATATTCACGCAACCAGTGTATGCCAGTAAGATCGATAAAATTAGTAGAGAAAAGATTTTTTAATTGGCCAGATATATCCTCTTTCAAGTAGGCAAAATTATCGCCTTTCAAGTGACTAAGAAGCATCGAAACCTCATGCGACTTATTCGCAATTTTAGTCAATACACGCTCGTATTCATCAGCGGTTGCAAGCAGAGCTGATTTACCATCCAGCAGTATTCGCTCAAAGTTTTCTCGATCGACCGGCACACCCTCCTCTACTTTAAAAGCCATTTTAAATACCGCGAAGGTTGTTGCCTCAGTTACTTTGCCGATTAGCTTGGATAGCTTCAGCGAATTATTTTGTTCGAGCCGGTCAAATTTCTTCACTATTTGATTTTTTTGCTGAATACTTCTATTCGAATAGAGCGTGATTAAACCCTTTTGGGTGGCTTGTTCAGCCTCATAGGAATCAGCAAAAAGCTCAATGGAGACAGTCTCACCTTTATCAACAATAGCCGGATAGCGCACTAGGGAAAGCTCGCCTTCGATTTCGACCTCTCCCGGAAGCGTATCAAAGCTCCAATCGGTCAATCCAGACATCTCTACTGGGTGATTGAAACTGGTTCGCAGGACAACCGCTGCCAACTGCTGTGAATCGCCAAATACCTCCTGTTTAAGCGCTGCCAAGTCGTTACCTGCTATTACTTCTTCGTTAGCGGTACCGAGCACACTTACTTTTACATTCAAATGTTCCGGTATATCGAAAATTCTAAAGTCGTCGGCTACCATAGACAATCCAGTCAACCGGTGTATCTGATTAAGCAGTCCATTAAGAAAAGGCCCATCAGCTTTGTTCATACCCGCCACAGCCTGCTTGGCGAAACCGCTTATGGGTATAAATTTTTTCCGTTTTGCTTTTGGCAGTGACTTCAATACGGCAACGCACTTTTCTTCGATAAGTCCTGGTACAGCCCAGTCAATATCCGATTGGCTAATCTGACTAAGCATTTCGATAGGAACCTTTATAGTTGCACCATCATTCTTGCTACCAGGCGCAAACACATAATCTATCGCTAAATTATTGCTTCGCATAGCAGTCGAATCTGGAAAATCCATCTTACCCTGCGACATAGAATTTGGATCAATGATATCTGAGAGCCTCATCTCCAATAAATTGGGGCGCTTACTTATTTTGCTGTTCACCCAATTATTAAAATCGTTTCCCTTGCAGATATGTTCAGGAACTTCTCTTGCATAAAAAGAAACTAACTCACGCTCGTTCAGCAGCAAGTCCGGACGGCGCAATTTTTCCTCCTGTTTACTTAGCTCTTGTATTAGGGCAAGATTTTTATCATAAAACCCAAACTTTGTTTTTAATTGAAAGCCCGCCAATGCTTCTCTAATAAATATTTCACGGCATACTCCCGGGTCAATTCCCGAAAAAGAAACCAGTGCTCGTTCGATCAAGACTATTCCGTACAGAATAACCTTTTCATAAGCCATCACTTCTTGCCGCTTCACACTCCAATGAGGTTCAAAATAATTCCTCTTGACCAGGTGTAACGCCATCTGTTCCACCCACTGAGGTTCGATTTTTGCTGCTTGCGAAGCAAATGTCTGTGAAGTCTCGATGAGCTCACCGCTGACTATCCACTTTGCCTGCTTCCCATGCATTACAGAACCGGGAAGCAGATTAAATTTCTTATTTCTGCTACCTGCATAAAGTCGATGATCAGACAATTGTGCAATTTGATTGAGCGAACCAGAGATAATACTCAAGTGCACCTGCTCATAACTGGCTGGCTTTCGATTAATTTTAAACCCTAGTTGCTGGCAATTAAGTAGGAGTTGGCGGTGTATCTCTCGCCATTCTTTCATACGCATAAATGATAGGTAATTTCTATTACAGAAACTGCGCAACTTACTCTGGGTCAAATCTTGCCGTTTTACTTCATAGTCGTTCCAGAGTTTGACCAGACTTAAAAAATCCGACTCCGGATGTGCCCATTGTGCTAAGCTTTGCAAGGCCTGTTGCCGCTTGTCCGCTGGAATCTCCCGTGGGTCTTGGATACACAGGGCACTGGTAATAAGCAGTAGTTCAGCAAGGGCAAAGTGGGAGCTGGCTGTCACCAACATTCGCGAGTGTCTGGGGTCGATGTGAAAGGACGCCATCTGCTTGCCAATAGTAGTTAACCGGCGTTCCTGATCGATTGCGTTTAATTCCAATAGTAGCTTGACACCATCGTTTATAGCTTTCTGTTCAGGCTGCTCTAGAAATGGAAAGTCTTCAACCTGTCCCAATCGAAGAGAAAGCATTCGCAGGATTACCGATGCCAGATTGGTTCTTTTAATCTCAGGATCCGTGTACAGGGGGCGCGAAGTAAAATCTTCTTCCGAATAGAGGCGAATGCAAATGCCGTTAGCCGTTCTTCCGCATCGCCCCTGACGCTGGCGCGCACTTGCTTGCGAAATCGCTTCAATTGGAAGGCGTTGGATTTTATTGTGCACGCTATAGCGACTAACACGGGCAAACCCGGTATCAATCACATAATTTATTCCGGGCACCGTAATCGAGGTTTCTGCAACATTAGTTGCCAGAACAATACGCCTACCTTTGTGGGGTTTGAATATTTTTATTTGTTCTGACTGTCGCAATCTGGAATACAGGGGCAATATTTCTGTGTTTAGGATTTTCTGCTTGCGTAATTTAAGCGCTGTTTCCCGTATCTCTCTTTCACTACTGAGAAACACTAAAATATCACCGCTGGACTTCTTGTGTTTCACATCTTCATTCACAATCTCCGTGACTGAATTAATAATGCCATTTAATTGCCTGTCATCTTCCAGCAAAGCATCATCAGACATCTCTTCCAATGGAGCATAACGAGTCTCCACTGGATAGGTTCTACCGGACACAGAGATTATAGGGGCGCCTTCAAAATGCTCAGAGAATTTATCCACATCAATTGTCGCAGAGGTAATAATAATTCTTAGATCTTTACGCTGACGCTGCAGCCGTTTCAAAAAGCCCAACAAGAAATCAATATTCAGGCTACGTTCATGGGCTTCATCAATGATGAGCACTTCATATTTTGAAAGGCAAGGATCTTGCTGTATCTCCGCCAACAAGATCCCGTCGGTCATTAGTTTTAAATAGGTAGAGTTCGAGGTACGGTCGTTAAAGCGAATCTGATATCCCACTCCCTCCCCAAGGTTTACTCCGAGCTCTTCACTAATTCGATTAGCCACCGAAACAGCGGCCAGACGCCGTGGCTGGGTATGCCCGACAAGGCCTCTCCTGCCAAATCCCGCTTGCAGGCATATTTTAGGTATTTGAGTTGTCTTGCCTGAACCTGTTTCACCCGCAATCACCACCACCGGATTAACCTTAATCAGATTGGCTATTTCGGTCGACTTCTCACTAATGGGCAGAATGGGGGGGTATTCGAGGCTGACCGGGATCAATTTGTCCCGAGCCTGGCAACGCTGTTTTGACTTATCTATGTTCAAACGAAGTTTGCTAACTGCAGACAAGGTCTGCGGATCAGTTGCCGAGTTCTTGCGCACCGAAGTTAACTGTTTTGTTAAGCTGTGCTGATCGATGCATTGACACTCTTTTATTTCCCGCTGCAGCTTGTCTAGCCCGGATACAGCATGGGGGCGTTTGGAATTCATACCCAATCTCTTTTGTAATAACAGCTTGAAATGCTTTTATGGATACACTTTTAATGGTGATCGCTGATTAGTCATGAATCCGACGCGCTGCCTGCTATTTGGTTAATACAGCCATGGCGTCTTCGAGGCCTTTAACTGACAGGGGAAACATTCGATCTTCAATAAGTTCCTTCACCAACTCTATTGAATAGCTGCGCTCCCAGAAATCTTTCGGTGTCGGATTGACCCATGCCAGGTTTTTGTAAGCATCACTCAGACGCCGCATCCATTGAGCACCTGCTTCTTCATTATAATGTTCTATGCTGCCACCCACGTGCGTAACTTCGTAAGGTGCCATCGTTGCGTCGCCAACAAATATCACTTTATAGTCCTTCGAGTATTTATTAATTATCTCAAAGGTGGAAGTGGTCTCAGCGTGACGCCGGAGACTCTTGGTCCACACCGACTCATAAATAAAATTGTGGAAGTAATAGAATTTAAGGTGCTTGAATTCTGATCGAGCCGCCGAAAAAAGTTCTTCACAAAGTTTTACGTGCGGGTCCATGGAACCGCCCACATCAAAAAACAATAAAACTTTAACTGCATTATGTCGCTCGGGAATCATTTTAATATCGAGAAGACCAGCTTTTCTAGCTGTCGAAGAAATGGTGTCATCAATATCTAGTTCTTCATCGGCGCCAGTGCGAGCAAATTTTCTGAGTCTGCGCAAAGCCATTTTAATATTGCGAGTGCCAATTTCCACTGAATCATCCAGGTCCCTATAAGTGCGCCGGTTCCAAACCTTGACGGCTTTGCGGCTTCCCGACTCTTGTTGTCCAATTCGAATCCCCTGAGGGTTATAGCCATGGGCACCAAATGGAGAGGTTCCACCGGTGCCAATCCATTTATTGCCACCTTGGTGTCGCTTCTCTTGTTCTTCCATCCGCTTTTTGAATTCTTCCAACAACTTATCCAGCCCACCAAGTGCCTCGATGCGCGCCTTCTCTTCTTCGCTTAGCATAGCCTCGAACTGTTTACGCAACCACTCATCCGGAATTTCATAAGCGGACAAGTCATCGATCATCTCAACATGTTCAAAGTATTTGGCGAAGGCCACATCGAATTTATCAAAGTTTTTCTCGTCTTTTATTAAGCACATTCGGGACAGGTAATAAAATTGATTCACACTACAAAAAGCAATGTTTTGATTCAGGCACTCAAGAAGTGTGAATAATTCAGTGAACGAAACAGGCAGGCGTTCCTCCCTTAGCATCTGGAAGAACTTGATTAGCATGTTAGCTGTTTGCTCGATGCATGAATGCTAACTTTTCTAATAGGTGCACATCTTGCTCGTTTTTAAGCAAGGCGCCATACAGTGGTGGAATAGCATTTCTGGCATCGTTGTTTTTCAGCACATCTGCAGGTATGTCATCAGCCATAAGTAGCTTCAGCCAATCTATGAGTTCGGATGTTGACGGCTTTTTCTTCAGACCAGGCACTTTACGGACATCGAAAAAGATATCCATTGCCCGAGTAACTAACTCCTTTTTTATCTTCGGATAATGCACGTCTACTATGCGCTGCATTGTCAGCGTATCTGGAAACTCGATGTAATGGAAAAAGCACCGCCGCAAAAACGCATCCGGTAATTCTTTTTCGTTATTACTGGTAATGACAATGATTGGTCTGGTCGTGGCTTTAATAAGCTGCTTGGTTTCATAAACAAAAAACTCCATTTTGTCCAGTTCCAGCAGCAAATCATTTGGAAACTCAATATCTGCCTTGTCAATTTCATCAATTAACAGCACTGATTTTTGCTCAGATTCAAATGCCTGCCATATTTTGCCTTTGATAATATAATTGGAAATATTATGAACTTTCTCGTCACCGAGTTGGGAGTCCCTCAACCTTGACACCGCATCATATTCGTAAAGGCCCTGCTGCGCCTTAGTTGTTGACTTCACATGCCACTGAATCAGGGGCAAATCCAATGAATTGGCGATCTGCTCTGCCAACATGGTTTTGCCAGTACCCGGCTCGCCTTTTATTAGCAAAGGTTTCTGTAGCTGAATAGCTGCATTGACCGCCATTTGTAGCTCTTCGGTAGCGATATACTCTTTGGTTCCGGTGAAATTCATCTAATTGATTCCAAGACTGAAGGTGGGCACATTTTAAACATCAGCTAGCTAATAATAAAGCGAATCCCATTATTTGTATATTGCTACAATGACTTCTTCAACTCATTGATATTATTATTTTTATTTAAAATAAAGAGAGCGATTATTAACGCCGCTTGGGTACTGAATATGGCGAGTAGCAAAGGAACCAGCGCCCTTACTGCTGCCCCGCTGCCCGCAGTAATTGCATCCAGTAGAGCGACAATGATAGCGGGTGCCAGTAAAGCCTCTTGAGAATTGGCATACCAAGGCGTCAGAATCACGGCAAGTAGGAAGGTTCGAAGGGAATAGGCGAGAGCCCGCCGTTTAATAAAATCGGTTATATGCCAGAACACGAGGCAGAGCACAGTGGCAGCAGAAAGGTAGATCGCCCACACCAGCCAATAATCAGATGAGGTATCCATCAGTTGCTAACCCAGCGAATTACATGCTCTTCTACACCCTCATCATGTACGAACTCCTCTGATATTACTCGTCCCACAACACTGATTCCGGAATCTTTCATCAATTTTCGATCACCAGCAATCAGCGGATGCCAACTAAATAGGGGTTTATCTTCAGACCTCAATCGATATGCGCAGGTATCTGGCATCCAAATAAATTCCTCTCTATCAGCATGGCTAACTACAACGCAATCTGGAACCAATTCGCTGCGCTTACCATAACAATCACAGCGACTGCTGCCTTCTTCAAAATGGCGACAAATTACCCGCGTATAAAAAACTTCCTCGGTTTCATGGTCTTTCAGTTTTTTCAGGCAACACCGGCCACAGCCGTCACACAATTGTTCCCATTGCTCAGTATCCAGCGAGCCAAGAGCTTGTTCCCAAAAAGGTGCCAACTTGTTTTTCTCAATCGAGCTGCACATGATTATCTACACCCGGCGCCATGATTTGCCCTATTCCAGCTTCAAGCACTGTACGGCGCCAACCATTAAGCTCAACAGGCCATTGTGAACGCTCATTGTTACTAAGATTTCTCACCAGCTCTACTAACTGCCGTTTCCTACCAAGTAACTCCGGTGCAAAGCCGAGCTGTTCAGCTTTTCCCCGCACCAGCTTCTGGCAGTCCTTCAGCTTTTTTCTTAGCCCGGCAGAAAGAGGATTGTTCAGCAGGCTATGATCTATTGTAGAGTGCACGATTGACTCGTCCTGCAGGGTATCGATTATTGCAGCGCTGTACCTTTGTAAACACCTTCGGTCAATCTGCGTGAGCGTGGCAAGCGAGCTTGTCGACAACTCCCCACTGCTCGATAGGTGCTCAGCAATTTCATACAAGTCCACATTCTTTAGGATCCAGTTCCTGGGCTTATCTCTCTGCCTGGCTACTTGCTCGCGCCAATAGCATAGTTTTTGTAAATATTTCAGCCCTGTCTCATCGAGGTGCCACGCCTTACTAATATCTTTATAATACGTATCCCAATGTTTTTCGGCATCTCTGGCTTTTGCCGTTTCGATAATCAAATCGCAATCATTTCGAAACCAGTTTAAGAACCCCTTGTCTTCCAGACTTTGTTTAAGGAAACTATGAATATCCAGTAGATAAAGTACGTCAGCTGCCGCATATTCCATTTGTTTATTCGATAGGGGCCTGTGCAACCAATCGGATCGTGTTTCTTCCTTGGGAATATCAACACCAGCTATCTTGCTCACCAGAGCTTGATAACTAATACTGAACCCAAGACCTAGATATGCGGCAGCTAATTGCGTATCAAACACGGAAGCCGGCACTACACCAAGAAAGGTGTTCAACAGGCCAAGGTCTTCAGTACATGAATGCAGGATAATGCACACATCCGGGTTTGTAATCAAATCACAGAACTCACTCCAATCCGAAATACCCAATGGATCAATCAGATAGCAGTGTTCTTTATCCGCCACCTGCAGTAATCCAACTTTCGGGAAAAAGGTATTTGTGCGGACAAATTCAGTATCAAGTGCCAGCGCATCCAAAGTACTCCACTTGCTGCACAACTCGGCCAATTGAACCTTTTCTGTGACAATGATCGGTTCCCGCATAGATAATGACTTCGTCATAATTAACTAGTATCCATGATTGTTCTACCGGTAAGTGCGTGACTCAGCGTGCCGCCGTCAACGAACTCGAGCTCGCCCCCAACCGGCACTCCATGGGCTATCCTTGACACGACAACATCTACGTTTTTTAGTTGCTCGGCAATATAATATGAAGTCGCATCGCCCTCAACGGTAGGATTACACGCGAGAATTACCTCCTCCACCTCTGAGCTGACAACCAGGTTTAACAATCGCTCAAGTCCCAACTGTTCTGGCCCAATACCATCTATGGGAGATAAATGCCCCATTAACACAAAATAGATACCTTTGAATGTCGCGGCCTGCTCTATCGCATAAACATCCGCCGGAGACTCTACAACACAGCACTGCTTTCGGTCTCTGTTGGGACTCGAGCAAATTCTACACAGCTCTTCCTCAGTAAGTGTGCGGCAACCTTGACAGTTTCCAACTTTATCCAGCGCCTCAAGAAGTGCCTCGCTTAATTTTTTACCCCCTACCCTATCCCTTTCCAGCAGGTGAAGCGTCATCCGTTGAGCCGACCTAGGGCCAACACTTGGCAAACATCTGAAGGCATCAATTAACTGTTCAATGAGGGGGCTAGATTTCATGAAAACTCTCTCAGAAAGGAAACTTGAAGCCTTCAGGCATCTTGAAACCACTGGCCATTCCGCCCAGAGTATCACGATTTCTTTCTTCTATTTTTTGCACAGCATCATTTACAGCGGCTGCAAGAAGGTCTTCTACCACTTCTTTTTCCTCATCCATTATGCTTTCGTCTAGCTGGACATTCACCACATCATGCGCCCCATTCATACTCACTCTAACTAAGCCTGCTCCAGACTCTCCTTGCACAGTGATAGCCGCAAGTTCTTCCTGCGCACTTTGAAATTGCTCCTGCATTTGTTTGGCTTGTTTCATTATGTCACTCAAATCAGTCATTCTTTACCTCTTTCATCCACTGGTAAAATTGAATCCTTGGCCACACTGCCTGAAAAGTGCTTTACAAGTTCCTGAACATTTTCATCACCCTCGAATTGAGCCACCAATTCAATTTGGCTTTCATTTCTCAAACGCAGTCTTAGGGAGGAGGGCGTTTCCTCATCTGGAACACTAATACTAATGTTGACAGACACAGGCTTTCCGAAGTATTCGTTGAATACTTGTTCGATTTTACTGTCTTGATCTTGGCTGTACATGGCGCTTTGGGTTTGATCTAGTATCAAATTAATCACATCACTGGACGCGCTAGAAAAAGCAGTATTCGCTAGGAGGTTTTCTGTAATCCCACTGACTTTAAATTCAGGGACAACTTTGAGCCACAGAACATGAGTCAATGTTTCAGGGCTTAAAACCGGCGTGGTTATTACCGGAGGCTGTCCAGTATTCTTTAGTTTTACCTTTTTTTTTAGGCCTTCAGAATCGTCAGTCGCAGTTTTTAGCGCATCGGAGGCTTCTTCCTCTCCGCCTGTTGCCCCAGAGGCTGCAGCTTGCTCTTCTAATAACTGGGTGCTGGATGGTGAAAAAACCATCATCCGGATTAGCAACATCTCAAAAGCTGAGCGCAGGTCTGTGGCGAGATGCAAATCTTCCCGACCATTGAGACCAATTTGATAATACAGCTGGACATCTTCCGCCGAAAATAAGCAGGCCAGTTCCAATACCTGCTCTCGGTCACCAAAACTGTTGTCCACAGCACGCTCGAGTACTTGAGCGATTGCAATTCGATGTAACTTCGCAAGTAGACTACTAAGTATCTGATTGTAATCTGGGGTGTATTGAGAAATTTTCTGAATGACCGAAAGTGCCGCGTCAACATCTTTTTTCGCCAAAGCATTGATAATTTCGTAAACCTGCTGTTCATCAGGGATACCGAGCATATCAACAACGCCATTCGCTTTAATCTCTCCCTGGCAATAAGAAATGGCTTGATCAACTAGTGTCAACGCATCACGCATGCTCCCAGCTGCCGCTTCGGCTATTTGCCACAGCGCGGCTTCCTCGTATTTGATATTCTCTTTATTTAGAACAGAGATCAAATAATCAGTAACAATTTGAGGATTGATGTTTTTTAAATTTAATTGCAAACATCGGGAGAGTATAGTTACTGGCAATTTCTGCGGATCTGTCGTTGCAAATAGAAACTTCACATGAGGCGGGGGCTCTTCCAGGGTTTTCAGCAAGGCATTAAAGCTGTGGTTGGAAAGCATATGCACTTCATCTATCAAATAAACTTTATAACGACCCACCGATGGGGTGTATTGGACATTATCAAGTAAGTCTCGCGTGTCCTCTACTTTAGTCCTCGATGCTGCATCGACTTCAATCAAGTCGATAAAATTCCCCTCGCTAATTGCACTGCAAGCGGAACACTCACCACAGGGTTCGGAAGTAACACCTAGATCACAGTTCAAGCATTTGGCGAGTATTCTAGCGAGTGTGGTTTTGCCCACACCTCGGGTACCTGTAAACAAGTAGGCATGGTGTAAACGTTGGTTTTCAAGGGCACTAATGAGGGATTTCAGGACATGCGCCTGGCCGGCTACTTCCTTGAAATTTCCAGGTCGCCACTTTCTGGCAAGTACTTGATAGCTCATTATATTTAGTGCAATTGCGTGTTGATTAGAGGCCAGTCAGCAGTCCTATTTCTGGTGGTAGCCCCTGCCAGCCACACCCCGGCACATAGAAGTAGCTACTACCGTTGCTCCCTTCCGGGCCTGGCGGAGTTCATAACTTTTCATTGCGAGGGGACCGACAAGGGACACCATAAAGCATGATAACACAGCATTGGTCTTTGCAGTGGCCGATTAGCAAGAATTGCTCTTTACCTATTCTGATCCTGCTGCAGACCTATGGGTCTTCCAGTCTTCGGCCCGGACAAGAAGAGCCATTTATCGCTGTGACTCTTAACAGGGTAGCACCCAGATTCTCGAAAACAGCCATGTCAGAACAGCGCACATGGGTGAAGCGCAGGTCAAGTTCATCTCCATCCCCAATGCCCGCGTTAAGCAGAAGTGGCTGCACATTATAGAGAGACCAGTTGCGAGCCAGACTCAATTCCCCAAGTTGGTTGAGTCCTGCCAGAGCGCTCACATCAGTGATGTTATTATTCTCAAGCCTTAAAACCTTCAATCCATGCAGCCCTCTTAGTGGGGCGATATTTTGAATATTGTTATTGCTGAGAAAGAGATGCTCCATTGCGAGCATGTCTCCGAGGGCGCTAACGTCGGAGATGGCGTTGTCGTTCAGGCTAAGTTGCTGCATGGCGGACTTATCACTAAGTGCGCTGATGTCGTTAATCTGATTATTATGGGCCCACAGCAGAACCAGGTTCTCCAAATTAGCCAACGCACTGATGTCTTTAATCTCACTATCATATACACGCAGATGGGTGAGTTCGGTGAGATTGGCAAGCGGGCTGATATCGGATATGGCATTGAGATGGATGCGTAGCAGACGCATTTCCGTCATGCCTGCAAGTGGGCTGATGTCAGTGATGCCATTGAATACTACATTGGGGTCGCGCCCGTCATCCATATCAAGATAATGTTGGAGTTGATAAGGGTACAGTCCGTGCACATGCAATTGACGTAGCTTGGTGAGCCCCGCCAAAGGACTGATATCAGAGATTGGGTTCTCGCTAACAATGAGCTGCTCGAGCTTGGTCAGCCCGCTTATTGGGCTGAGGTCACTGAACCAGTTGGTGTGCAAATTCAGATTAACGAGATTTGTGAGGCTACTAAGCGGACCTATATCAGTAATGAGTCGATTGAGGAGATTGAGTCTGGTTAAACCTGTGAGATTCTGAATACCTTCCAAGCTCCCGAAAGGCTTTTCGGGCGATGGCCTTAAGGTGCCACCATAGATTACTCGTTCAATCGTAGTGCCTGCAATCAACTGTTCCAAACCCGCTGCTTGGCCGCAGCTGAGCGCTGCTCCCACATCCAAGCCCAGTGCAACATTAACGACTTCGGCCAGATCCGGATCGGCAAATGTAACAATCGCATCCGCCGAAAAATCTTGGCAGTGCTCTGTGGGAGACAGAGTGGTTGGTGTTTGAGCATGAGCGAAATTGGCAAAGAAACAACACAGTAATGACAGTGTTGCCAGATTTAGAAAGTAAAAGCGACGATTCATGAGTTCTACCTTGTGATTGGAGTCTTTGTTCTTATGTAGGCGCGATCACTGGACTCACTTAAGGGTTATGGAAACTAATTTCAGCGACAGCGATGCCACTCTCACCCGCAACTGAATATAATAAATAGGTTTTATCATCTTCCTCATAAATGGCCGGATCCCGAAGCTGGTGGACCCGCACATCGATATAACCTCTTCTGGATGGTTCATTTGGCAGGTTAGCGCCCTCATAGTCGAATTCAGGGCGTAACACTTCTACCGGATCAGTCGCCGTCCATTCCCGCCAATCGTCCGTTAACTCAATGGTGGAAAGTAGAATTCGTTCCGGCGCTTCTCCAGCCTGGGAGAAGAATACATAGAGGTGATCATCACGGACCAACAAAGCGGAGTGCCGCATGTCGGCATTGAAAAATCGAGGACCTGTTTCGAATTTCGATAAACCATCGGGCGAGCGATGCAAGAAACCAGGCATGCTCATGGCGTAGAAGTAATCATCGTATTCAATCACGCGAAAGTAGTGTGAACCTAACTCGTCTTCTCTGCCTTCGAAATGAATGCCGTCTTGAGATACAGCTGCACGTGTAAATTGTCTTCCTTCACCCCGTCCATGGTAATACATCACTATTTGCTGAACGTCTTCGCGCACGTGCACGTCGGGTGATGCGATATGTGCATACAACGGGGCAGTCCGCCCTGGCGCAAGTGAACAGGGCGGACAAGTAGTGGGGAAAAAGGAGTCTTCGAGCCTTAAGGAGCCTAGTGAATACACGGTCCACGGGCCAGTAATTTCATCTGCATAGGCCATGCGAATGTAAGTGCCGCGATGATCGGCAAAATACAGATAATAGTTGCCAAGCGGATTCTCTACCCAATCAGGTACCTTGATCAACGAGGGTCCCTGGATATTGCCGCCCATTCGAGCATCCATTTCAGGAGTGATGATAGGACCATCGCCAAGACGGGTAACAATGATGTTGGCTGGCTCTGCAGCGCGCGCAGCAGAAAACAAGACAGACAAGAAGTACAAAAGTAAAGCTAGTGTTTTTGTTGTTTTCATAATGGTAAGCTAAGTGGCAGCGGAAATTAAAAGGGACCGAATTAATGCATAACGTAGGTTTCCGAGCTCTCCCGTAGCGCCCTACTCTATCATCCTCGGGACCACATCTATACCATTAATACAATGCCAAGCCCTAAGCTGTCTACCCGGCTACTAATCGACTAACAATTTCCAAAGAGGCCTTCAAAACTGCGTGACAACAGTCGGAGTGCCTTCCTTGTTATTCGTTCATTGACTACTGCAAATCCTACTCAGATAAAGTTCGGATTATCTGCAATAGACTTCTAAATATAGCGAACAAGGGCCAGCTCGGCCTCCGAAATCGGCGTACGGAGAGCATGAAGAAATTAGCCCATATATAAGAAACGTGAGGTCAGTATTAGCTCACCATACCGCTGCAAGTTTTTTGAATTTATCGGATTTTCCCCGGACCAGAGAGCAGGATCAGGGAGAGAAAACTTATTGGCGGTGAGGGTGGGATTCGAACCCACGAACGGTTTAACCCGTTACACACTTTCCAGGCGTGCTCCTTCAACCACTCGGACACCTCACCGTATGATCTATTTTTCAGTAGTAGTTGCGGGCGTAACTTTATCCTAGCGATATGGGAAATACAAGATGCTCATTGCCGTACAAGACGGCAGGTTAATTTTCCCGATTTGAGGGGGGAGGAGCTGCGATAACAGTTGATATCCAACCCGCCTCTTCGTAAAAAATTTAAGCTTATTAACAGCTCGTCGGGCTGGCAATGCAACATGATATCTCGATAAATTCTTTCTACGCACTCTTCATGGTAGCCCTGATGTGACCTGTAGGAGCATATATAAGCCAACAAACTCCCTTGAGCTATCCTGTGCCCACTGTAACTGATTGTGAACGTAGCCCAGTCTGGCTGGCCTGTCATCGGGCAGTTGGACTTGAATAGATTTGAATAGAGCTGCTCATGTTTCACCATCTCCCGCTCCAACACCAACAAGCCCGGATCTGGCAGGAAGACGGTAATATCTTGGTCTATTCCGTCAATAGAGTGTCCGCAAGGCGCCTGTGCGACATCAATTGCAGGATCATCGAGACTCCGTACTGTCACTTTAACCTCAGAGTGAGTCAGCTCACCTAAATCCCTAGCGATCATCTCTGAAAATTCATCACCGGTCGAGAACTGCTTTTGATTCAGCGAATTCAGATACAACTTAAGTGATTTAGACTCAACAATATTCTCAGATTTTGAATCGAAAAAGATTTCACCGATGGCAACTTGGGGCTTACGCGTCCTATTCAACCAGGACAATTCAAAGGCATGCCAATGGTCGAAACCGTAGATAGGCAGCTTTTTGTCAATATCAAGTAGCGAGCGAACCGCCAACCGCGGTATCGGACACAGGATTTTCGGATCATATGCTATGGGGGATTTTGTGACTTGCCCTAGCGGGTTATTTGGCATAATTTATTTGTTACCGAAAGAGCTAGCTACTGGCGCAATCCCGTACCTCGGCGTAAAAAAATTAAACAGGCAGTAAATAGACCTACAATAAAGCCCACCAAAACTAATAACGACCAAACAATGTCAACATCTGATGTGCCCAATATCCCATAACGAAATGTATTAACCATATAGAATATAGGATTAAAACTGGATACAAACTGCCAAAACGGTGGCAATAATTGAATGGAGTAAAATACACCCCCTAGATAAATTAGTGGCGTTAAGATAAACGTTGGAATAATCGAAATATCATCAAAGTTATTAGCAAAGAGAGCATTAATAAAACCTGCCAATGAGAAAACTATTGAGGTCATTAACACAACCGCTATAGTGAGTGGCCAGTTTTGGATAGACAAGTCAGCAAAAAATAACGACATGACCGTTACGATAATACCAACAGCCAGACCGCGTGCCATACCACCTACAACAAAACCACACAAAATTATGTAATTCGGCACTGGAGATACTAATAACTCTTCCACGCTGCGCTGAAATTTATGACTAAAAAAAGAAGAGACAACGTTGGAATAGGAGTTTTGTATCACAGACATCATAATCAGCCCGGGTACAATGTACGCCATGTAATCGAACCCTCCCATCTCACCAATCCTGCTGCCGATCAAATTACCAAAAATCACAAAGTACAAGCCTATCGTGATTGCAGGAGGCACCAACGTTTGCAGCCAAATTCTGGAAAATCGGCGAATTTCTTTTATGACGATGGTTTCAAATGCGATTATTTTGTGGTTAACATGCATATGCAGGTAAGCTCCATGTTAGCTACCATTTAGCTTTGATAAAAATAGTTGTTCTAGTCGATTAGTTTTATTTCGCATACTGCTGACGCGCACGCCGCTAGACCCTAATTGAGAAAACACATCATTAATACTCACACCACTGGCTATATTCACCTCAATACTGTGGCTATCGATGCGCCGTAGACTTACCTGGTCAAGGCTTAGCGCAGGTAACTGAAATAATTCATCGGCCGTATCTAGAATAAAAATCTGAGTGTCCAGCTCCGCCAGCAGTTGTTTCATACTTGTATTTTCGACCAGCTTACCCTCATCGATTATGGCTATATTTCGACACAAGTATTCAGCTTCTTCAAGGTAGTGAGTGGTAAGTATTATTGTCGTCCCATTGTCGTTAATTTCAGTGAGAAACTCCCACATTGACCTTCTTAGCTCAATATCAACACCAGCAGTCGGCTCATCGAGGATCAGCAATCTAGGCTCATGAATTAGCGCTCGCGCAATCATTAGCCTCCTTTTCATCCCCCCGGACAAAGTCCTCGCGCGAGCGGATCGTTTATCCCAAAGCCCAAGTTTATGTAGATACTTTTCTGTTCTTTCACTTGCTAGTTTACGCGGCAGGCCATAATAACCTGCTTGGGTCATTACAATATCCCTGACTTTTTCAAATTGACTGAAATTGACTTCCTGGGGAACTATTCCGAAGTCGAGTTTGGTTTCAAAGACATGGGTATCAACATTTTGGCCAAAAACCTCCACGGACCCAGCGGTTTTGTTAATTAGCGTCGCGATCACGCCAATTGTTGTGGATTTTCCCGCACCATTTGGACCTAGCAAAGCAAAAAAGTCACCTTGCTCCACATCTAGGGAAATCCCTTTTAGTGCTTCAACGCCGTTACTGTAAGTTTTACTTAAATTCTTGATTGAAATGGCTTTTGTCATAATGATGAATCTGAGCAAGTATTTTCGCCCGATGGAGTATGTAAGGTAATTGGGTCATAAGCAACTAAGGCAAGAACTGAAGACCATATAAAAAAGCCCGGCGGTTGCCGGGCTTTTTTATATGGCGTCCCCTAGGGGTTTCGAACCCCTGTTGCCGGGATGAAAACCCGGTGTCCTAGGCCTCTAGACGAAGGGGACAATTCAGTGGCACAGCTTGCACCATCCAAAGAAGCGGGGGATTCTAAGAAGCTTGGGCATGACAGTCAAGAACTAACTTTTAAAATAGTCAGGAATTCCTATAATTTAGTAGGCTCCAGAGCGTTCAGCTCCCGACAATGGCGATTATAGTCTGTTAATATCGCCCACCCACCGCTATTTTGATAGTATTACCCTCCGCTGATCTGAGTCGGCGATACAAACCCTAGCTGCTCAAAAATTACGAGCCATGAGATATATGGCAATACTCTTATTCATAGTAATTACAGT
>CAVOCG010000009.1:0-36880 GCA_963694095.1 Gammaproteobacteria bacterium | reverse complement strand
TGGGAGTTTCTGCTGCGATAGCCAAAGGGTTGTGTTCTCGTAGCGAACTGTGGATTACATCCAAACTTTGGAATACTTATCATCGTCCGCAACACGTGCAAGCGGCATGCGAAAAATCACTTAGTGATCTGGGAGTAGACTATCTCGATTTATATCTGATTCATTTTCCAATTTCATTGAAGTATGTTGATATTGAATCTCGCTACCCGCCTGAGTGGCTTTATGATTCACAGGCCGAGAGGCCCTCGATGCAAATCGATCCGGTCCCCTTAAGTGAAACTTGGAAAGCAATGGAAAACTTGCAAAAGACCGGGCTGGTGAAACAGATAGGTGTGTGTAATTACTCTGCCGCTTTATTGCATGACTTGATGGCCTATGCAGAAATAAAACCGGCAATGTTGCAGATTGAATCTCACCCTTACCTTACCCAAGAGAAATTAATTCGCACTGCGCAAGACTACAACTTGGGAGTTACTGCTTTCTCACCTTTGGGCGCTTTGTCTTACGTCGCTTTGCATATGGCAAGCGTTGACGACTCAGTATTACAGCAGCAAGTAGTTATTGCTGCGGCTGAACGAATCAAAAAATCTCCTGCTCAGGTAGTGCTTCGCTGGGGCATTCAAAGAGGTACTGCCGTAATACCCAAGACCATAAACCCAGATCGACTAAAAGAGAACCTAGCATTATTTGACTTCGAATTGAGCGAGGCTGAAATGACAGCAATATCAGCGCTGAATAAAAATCGCCGATTTAATGACCCAGGCGATTTTTGCGAACTAGCATTCGATAAATTTTATTCTATTTACGACTAATCACTATGAGCTTTTTTCCAGCACAAGAACTGACCGTTGGCTACCAGCAACAGCTCGATGCGGTTTTCCCGTTAGTACTTGGATGGAATTTATCTGAGACGAATATGGCCGGGGTTAAACGCTGGCAACTTGAGAACAGAGCACGGCTGTTGTCTGATTTATCGTTGCATGGAGCAATCCTTTTCAGGGGGTTTCCTGTGTATTCAGGTGCCGATTTTGACAGCTTTATTCAAGCCTTTGGTCTAGATAGTTTTACTTACGCGGACTCACTTTCCAATGCAGTGCGAAATAATAGAACTGAGCGCGTGTTTACCGCTAACGAGGCCCCCTCGTCAGTATCCATTTATTTGCATCACGAGATGGCACAGACACCGGTATACCCTTCTAAGTTATTTTTTTATTGTGAGCAAGCTGCTGAAGAGGGAGGTGCAACTCCACTCTGTCGCTCCGATATTTTGCTTCGCGAGTTAGAACTAACAGCGCCGGAATTTGTTGCTGATTGTGCGAATAAAGGTGTGCGCTATTCCAATGTAATGCCTGCCGATGATGATCTGGATTCTGGTCAGGGGCGAAGTTGGCGTAGTACCCTGAGTGTTGAAAGTCGTGAGGCCGCAGGGAAAAAATTGCGGGCTTTGAATTACCAGTGGCAGTGGCAAGCGGATGATAGTCTGCGTGTGACCACGCCGGTCTTGCCTGCAATTCGTACTCTTAGTGATGGCCGGCGGGTATTTTTCAATCAGCTTATTGCTGCCTATCGCGGTTGGAAAGATGTGCGCAATCAGGCTGAAAACTCTATCCGTTTTGGTGACGATTCAATTATCGATTCCGAGGCGATGGCTCTGACTATCGAGTTGGGAGACAAATTAAGTTTTGATCTTCCCTGGCAAACCGGGGATGTCGCGTTGGTGGATAATTTTCTGGTGATGCACGGCCGCAGACCCTTTTCGGGCTCGCGTAGAGTATTGGCTTCTCTAGTTGCTTAGCAGGCTCTTATTTTTTTGATAATACCGGTATTGCTTTTCTTCTGGTTATTTTTTTCTTCACAGTTGGTTTGACTTCAATTTTTTGAGGGGAATCGTTGTCGCTTGTGAACGGTGAAAGTTTAATGAATATTTTTTCTTCGCCGAACTCAATAGTATCGCCAGATACAATTTTTTTTCTCTTTTGAGTTTCGATTTCTCTATTCAATAATACTAGGCCAGAAGCAATTGCAACTTTGGCTTCACCTCCACTACCAACCAAGCCTTCAAATTTCAATATTTTAAATAGCTCAATTGGCTCTCTTGATACTTCAACCATTCGAAATCCAACTGGTAGCTCGGCGAGTGAATTGTTTTTTTGTTTGCTCATGCTCTATTATCTTTGAAAGTATTGTAGTTAGATTTGGTGTTGCTGAAGTGTCAGCAATGACACTTCGCATTCACCTCGTTTTGTGGCCACGTAGGCTGAGTTTTCTGTGATGGTAATTGAAACATCCATGGTGCGCTCCACTTTGTCCGCTAGCGCTTGAATTTCGTTCCATTGAAATTGAAATATTGAGGCTGATAATTCGGCGAGATTGCTACGGTTCTTCTCCCACCAGGTACTGGCTTTATTATTAAAACAATAGACTTTCACCAAAGAGGCCACTCTAGTCGCTTTTTTGATTCGATCAGATGCCGGTTCTCCCACATCAATCCAGAGCTCAAGGTTTCCCTCTAAACTATGCATCCAGAGATCCGGTTCTTCGGTATCGCTTAGGCCCTTGCAAAACACCAATTGCTCCTTTGCGTTGAAACAGAAAGCCATCACTCTTACCATCATTCGCTCCATTGTTTCAGAGGGATGGCGGGCAATGGTCAAATTTAATGTCTCATAGACCTGTCGGTCGAGATCGCTTAAAGCAACTTTAAGCTTATAGATTGTCGGTTTTAATGCCATACAGAGCCTGTGGATTTTGCGTTGCCCAGCTTGCGGCAAATGAGCTCAGCAATCAATGGGGTAAGCAATCAATTAGCCAGTGTAGTTGTGATTCTTGTTAATCTCACCGATAAAACTCTGTTATGATGCGCGCCCAGCATAATCAGGCAACTCAAATGAACTCTGCGCCATTTTCAGCTTTGCCCATCAGACCCGAGCTCCTCGCTAGTATTGCGACGCTTAACTATGATTCGATGACACCGGTCCAGGCGCAGACGCTGCCTCATCTTCTCAATGGTGAAGACCTGATAGGGCAGGCCAAGACTGGCAGTGGCAAAACCGCTGCTTTTGCAATCGGCTTGCTGCATAAACTCGACGCGCACTCATATCGTACACAGGCGCTTGTATTGTGCCCTACCCGAGAACTCGCAGGTCAGGTAGCAGCAGAAGTCCGTAGGCTTGCCAGCGTTATTCCCAATGTTAAGGTGCTCACTCTGTGTGGTGGTAACCCAATGGCCCCACAATTGGCTTCTCTGAGGCGAGATCCGCACATTGTGGTGGGAACGCCCGGGCGCGTATTGAAACATCTCGAGAAGGAATCTCTGCAGCTCGATGTCGTGCAGACGCTGGTACTGGATGAGGCTGACCGTATGTTGGACATGGGCTTTCATGACGACATCATGCAGATCATTAGTAGGACACCTGCTTCGAGACAGACGCTGCTGTTTTCGGCGACCTATCCTGATGGTATCAAGGAAATAAGTGGCATGGTGCAGCGCGACCCGGCTGATATCCGTGTTGAGACCAGTCATATAAGCCCGGACATCGATCAGGTGTTTGTTCAGGTGGAAAAGAATGAGCGGGTCGAGATGCTGTTCAAGGTGATTGCCCACTACCAGCCAGAGTCGAGCCTCGTGTTCTGTAACACGAAGCAGCAGTGCCAGAAGTTGGCGGGGGAATTACGTCAACATGACTTGCACGCACTCGCGCTGCACGGCGACATGGAGCAGTTTGAGCGCGATCAGGTCCTCACCCAGTTTGCTGGCAAGAGTAGCTCAATTTTGATCGCCACAGATGTGGCCGCGCGCGGTCTCGATGTGAAGGAGTTGGCTGCAGTGATTAATTTTGAACTGAGCCGCGATCCGGAAGTGCACATTCATCGTATTGGGCGCACGGCCCGGGCAGGTAGCAAGGGGCTGGCGGTGAGTCTGTTTACCCCTCTGGAAAAGCGGCAACTGCAAGCCATCGAAAAATATCAGGGCTCGGCTGCAACCATAGCCAGTGCAGGGATGCTGAAACAACCAGAAAAATTTAAACTCTACCCGCCCATGGTCACGCTGTTCGTGAATGGTGGACGCAAAGAGAAGATCAGGGCGGGGGACTTGCTTGGTGCGCTGACAGCAAGTGGTGAAATTGCCGGATCCCAGATTGGTAAGATTACATTGTTTGATAGAATTTCCTACGTTGCCGTTGAGCAAAAAGCAGCTATGCTGGCCTTGAGCATTATTGCTGATGGCAAGATAAAGGGAAGGAACTTGAGGGTGCGGCGATTGCCCTAGGATGAAAATAGCCCTATTTAATGAATTAGGATGACCTCGTAAATTTTAGTAAATATCCCTAAGTTCAATTTAGGGAAACTTAGTTTGGTTAAGGTATTTACATCGCCAGTTTTTACTGCATAATCGGCCCTCGCTCCAAATCTTAACTAACCTATCAGGCACCTACTTTTATGTGGTTCAAGAATCTCCGTTTGTTTTCTCTCATCCAGCCCTTCGATTTATCGCTAGAAGAATTAGAATCGCAACTAGCAGACCATACTTTCATTCCTTGTGCCAATTATGAAAAATCGCGGATCGGCTGGGTAAGTCCACTAGGGAACTCCGCCCTTGTAGATGAGGAGGATGGGGTGGCTCCAATGCTTACTCGGACTGTAGGTGACTATATTATGTTGTGTGCACAAAAACAGGATCGATTATTACCTGCGTCCGTGGTGCGGGAAGCCACCGAGGAGAAAGTTGCCGAACTTGAAGTACGGCAAGCGCGAAAGGTCTACCGTAAGGAGAAACGAGAGATTCAGGATAATGTTTTCGCTTCACTTCTTCCAAGAGCGTTTACTCGGTCTGCCCGGACTTTTGCTTATATTTCCCGTACCGAAAAACTCCTTGTAGTCGACGCAGCAAGTGCGCCGAAAGCGGAAGAATTTTTGAATTTACTTAGAGACACTCTGGGGTCATTTCCGGTTGCACTACCAGATAGCAAGCGAGCACCGAGTGATGTTATGACTCGATGGTTGAAAGAAGGAAAAGCAACTGATCGCTTTGATATTCATGATGATTGTGAGTTGTTTAACCCACTAGATGGCAGCAATGTAATTCGTTGTAAGGGTCAGGATCTGGTGAGCGATGAGATACAGGTTCACCTCGAGGCTGGAAAACAAGCCAAGCAATTGGGCGTACTTTGGAACAATCTAATAAGTTGCGGTATCACAGAAGACTTAAGCATTAAGCGGTTACGGTTCGAGGAAATGAAAGAGGAATCTGCTAACTTTGAAGAAGAAAGTGCCGCACAAAAATTTGATCAGGAGTTTGCATTGATGACTCTGGAATTGGGCTCTTTCTTTAAGTCATTATTTAGTGCTTTTGGTGGTCTGGAAGACCCTAGGAATAAAGAGTTGCCTGACAATAGAAGCAAGAAAGAGCATTAATCAGGGTGTTTAAATTACCTGGTTAAGCTAAGGACTTTCTGTGAAGGCCGCTGCGCTACCAAACACTTCTGTCTCGGAAGCTTGCACTCCTCCGGGGTTCCTTCCCTCGGTCGGGAGCTCAAAAAACGATCTCCCTCTCCCTCAGTGCTTCGCTTTGATTGCTGAAGCAGAAGTATTTGGTATCACAACGATTGATAGCTCATGCAAATCGATTGTTATGATGAATTGCTCCCCGAAATTTAGAGCAAGCGCGAGCTAAATAACCATCACCTAATTTTGTTTTGATTTACTTGACTGCTGCTAGCTCGATCACTAAATCCCAGTTGAAACGAACGAAGCGATGCAGCTCGCTGATCAGAATTCTCTCTTGGTCGCTGTGGGCACCGTAACCCAGAGCAGCATCTTCACGATCGATGGCTGGACCGATGCCGTAACACTGGATACCTCTGTTGCGAAGATAGGCCATGTCGGTGGCCCCGGTGCTCATAGTTGGCAACACTGTTACTCCGTAATGCTGCTCGATGCCTGCTTCAATAGCAGCAAAGGCTTCTGTATTTAGGCTGGATTGACCAGGGGGGCGAGAGTTACGTAGTCCCAGGCTTATCTCCACAGCGGGATCATTTACTATCCGCCGAATTTCATCGAGGAATTCCGGGATGCTCTCATCAGGTAGTGCGCGAAAATCCACGCTCGCTTTGGCATCGGATGGGATTACGTTGATTCGATAGCCTGCATCAAAAATATTAGGAGATAGCGACGAACGCAACATGGAAGAGTGACGCGGTTCATTGGCTAAAAAATATTCGTCAACTTCGCTAACTTGACCGGGGTCGAGTACATTCAAATAACGTTCCGCTGCATCTGTCGGCGAAATAGCAGCTAGGCGTTCGAAGTAGGTTGCCGTTGTTTCATTGAGGCGAATGGGTGAACGCCAATCGGCAATTGCGGCGACTGCTTTGGCAAGACGAATTACTGAATTAGTTTGTAGTGGTACCGAGCCATGCCCGGCAACTCCGGTAGCCACCAGTTCGACTCGATAGGGAATCTTCTCCACTGTCTGTATGCCCGCGTATTGTACTTCCCGGTTTACCCGGGCCACGGAGCCCCCTTCCGCCAGACAGTACTCGGCTTCAATCTTGTCGAAATGATTATTCACCATGAATTCGATGCCGAATTCCGTCGCACCTTCTTCACCGGATTCGGCGAGGAAAATCACATCACGATCTAGGGCAATATTGCGCCGTTTCAGTTCCAGCATTACCATCAGGGCAGAGGCGAGGTTGTCTTTGTCATCAACCGCACCACGGCCGTAAACATAACCGCCATCGACGGTGGCACTGAAGGGTGGAAAGGTCCATTTTTCTGGATCGACATTGACCACATCGGTATGGGCCATCAGCAGCAAGGGTTGCTTCTTGCCATTGCCATTAATTCGTGCCAACACATTTGGTCGTGCTGGGTCGGTGGCCAGCATCTCAACATCTATACCTTCGGATGCAAGCACATCGCGCAGGTATTCAGCAGCAGGCAGTTCGCGCCCAGGTGGATCGCTGGTATCAAATTGCAGGAGTGCTCGATAGTGCTCAAGCGTTTCTGCTTCGAGCTGAGCCCAATCTGAATTAGTACTCTGTGCCAGAGCATTGGAGGCTACAAAAAAGCATATAAACCAAAGTGTGAATCGCATAATATTTTGCCCCCGCACCATCTTGTAATTATTATTTTCTATACAGTACAACAAATTTGCTGCTCCTATTCTGAATTGACGGATCAAACACGTTGGCGGTCAGCGGATCGGAGGGGTTTTTAAGCAAATCGGAGCTGCGAACGACAGAAAGTCCCGCTTGCGCCGCCATTTGAGTCACAATACTTTCTTCAATGCGATGCAAGCTACCTCCTGCTTCCAAGCCAGCACCGTCTGTTGCAATGTGATCTGCCGCCAGTAATACGCCGCCGGGTTTCAGTACGCGCGCGATCTCGTTAAAAGTGTCGGCCGGGTCGCCCAGGCTATTACCGTCGGGCTCAAAGCCCAGTTCATGGGGACCCAGAATCCAGGTGACCATATCCATAGAATTATCCGCGGCATCAAGGGCATCGAAATCGGTCACACTAACCCGCACATTGGGGAGTCGATTATCCGCTGTGCGTAGGTCTATGCCATCACCAACAAAACCCATAAGGCCCGGTGCGTAGTGCAGTATTACGCTTCCATTCGCGCCAACTGCGCGGCTTAGTATCTCCGTGTAGTAGCCGCCACCGGCTTCCAGTTCTAAAACATCCATGCCTGTCTCAAGCCCTGCAAACGCCAGTACTTGTGCAGGTTTGCGGCGAGCATCGTCAACGATATCTTCGCTGGGGCGAAAAACGCTAGCCAGTGCGGCATTTACATTGGCAGGCTGGGCAGCGGCGGAACCGCTGGCAAACGCCAATGCCACCAGTGAACAACTGGTGACAAAATTCAGTAAATATTTTTTCGATACATGCATGCTCGACTCCATTCGTGGGTGTGAGTTTTGTTTAGAATTCTTAATCCCTAATACTGGCATGTCTTGGTTGGGAATTCACCCCCGGACGATCGCTAAAATCAAAACTCAGTAGAGTAGAGTAATGCTGCCAAGATAGACAAACTCGGGTATGTCCGGTAAAACGAGCATTTAGGTTTCCAAAGGAGAGCGCAGCAGTGCATAAGACTATTTATTCTCTATTGAGTGTACTTACAATTGCTTTAATTCCTTCATTCAGCATGGCTGCATCTGAAGGATTCGACTTGGTCCTTAACAATGGCCGCGTTATGGATCCAGAGTCAGGGCTAGATGCAATACGGCACATAGGTATTATTGCAGGCCGTATTGTTTCCATATCCGAGCAAGTGCTTGCGGGAAGGCGAACAATCGATGCCACTGGACTAGTGGTCGCTCCGGGATTCGTAGATATACATGAACATGGTCAATCTGAAGAAGCGTATCGCTTAATGGTTCAGGATGGGGTGACTTCAGCATTTGAACTTGAAATTGGCACGGCGGCTGTAGCAGATTGGTACAACGAAAGGGCCGGTGGTCAGGTATTGAATTATGGAATCAGTATCGGTCATATCCCTGTGCGTATGGCACTGTTTCAGGACGAGGGTAGATTCCTGCCGGTCGGCGCTGGCGGGAGTGGGATTGCCGGGCCGGCTATTATGGATCGCATGAAAGAGATGATGCGGCAGGGCTTGGCTGAAGGCGCTGTTGCAATGGGGTTTGGTCTTCAGTATACGCCAGCGGCAACTCAAGCAGAATTTGAAGCCATGCTTGCCATAGCTGCTGAAACTGAGTCCAGTGTCCATATTCACACACGAGGAGGTTTAGAGGGATTACAGCAAATCATCACCAGTGCTAATAATATCGGTACGCCTCTACATATTGTCCACGCCAATTCCAGTGGTGGATCTTCAATCAGTGAATTCCTTTCCATTATTCAAACAGCCAGAGACGGTGGCCAGGATGTGACCACAGAGATGTATCCCTACGAGGCCAGTTATTCTGATATTGGCTCAGCCTTATTCGATAATTGGGAGACATGGGAAGAAGATCGTTTTGGTCGGCAGATGTGGGTAGCAACTGGAGAACGATTAAATCGTGAAAGTTTTGAGCGATACAGACAGATTGGCGGCGGCTTGATCACCTTTGGTCGCACCGAAGAAATGACCCGCACCGCACTTCGACATCCACTAACCATGATTGCCAGTGATGGACGAATTCTAGAGGGGAAAGGGCATCCGCGAAGCACGGGATCTTTTAGCAAAGTATTGGGCAAATTTGTAAGAGAAGAACAGCTTATTCCGCTAATGGATGCGCTTCGACGCATGACAATCGAGCCTGCAATGCGCCTTGAGGCATTTGTTCCAGCAATGATAAACAAGGGGAGGATTCGAGTTGGCGCAGATGCTGACATTACTGTATTTGATCCGGAGTCAATACTGGATCAAGCAACTTACGTGGATCCAATCCGGCCATCTGCGGGAATTAAGTATGTGCTTGTTAACGGTGGGGTTGTGCTCGATGGCGGAGTGCTGGACCCGACAATTCGCAATGGTGCCGCTGTTAGAAGTAACTAGGACTCCTTCGAGTCTTCGCGTTCTCATTGGGCCCTGGGTTGATCTGGAAATATTTAGTGACCGAAGCGTATGATAAAGACGTGATAAGTCGGATTATCAGGCGCTGTCGATTATGATAATTAAGATTGTAAACAATGATTCATCTATGTAAGAATTAGCACTATCGACAGCAGACGTTAAGCACTCAAATGGGACTGTTAGTTGCTTTCTTTTTAGCTAGTATTGTTTTTTCTTTCCTGTGCTCCATACTGGAGGCAGTGCTGCTGAGTACCACTCCTGCCTATGTGAGTATTCAGAAACAAAAAAAATCAGCAATTGCCTCCGACCTAGTTCGCTTCAAAACTGATATCGACCGGCCACTCGCCGCTATACTCACGCTTAATACAATTGCGCATACCGTTGGAGCCATAGGTGTAGGGTCTCAGGCAGCGCTTGTCTTTGGTAATACAAATATTGAACTGCTGGGCTTTTCTCTTGTCAGTGTGGAAGCCTTCATTGCTGGTGGCATGACATTAGCTATCCTAGTATTTTCTGAAGTCATTCCCAAGACTCTAGGAGCAAATAACTGGGAAGAGTTGACACCTTTCACAATACGTACATTGAGAGTGATGCTATTTGTTTTCGCTCCGCTGGTTTGGTTGAGTCAGATCATTACACGTCAACTCAAGAAAGATAAGGACAAGCCGGTATTGAGCAGAAGCGACTTTGCGGTAATGGCTGAGCTAGGAAAAGAAAGTGGGGTGCTTGAGGCAAAGGAACAAAAAATCATCCATAACTTGCTGCGTTTCAGTCATATTCTTGTAAAAGATATAATGACTCCCCGCATAGTCGTTATATCTGCAAACGAGGCGATAAGCATACGTGAATTCCATGAAGAGCATAAAGAACTACCCTTCTCGAGAATTCCTGTTTTTTCTGATAATTCAGATAATATTACTGGCTACATCTTAAAAGATGAATTGTTACTTAACCTAGTTGAGGCAAACGACGATAGGTTACTTCGCGATATACGACGTGATGTAATTGTTACGTATAAGAGGGTAACCATTCCAACCTTACTAGATATGTTTATTCTTAAAAAAGAACACATGGCACTTGTTGTTGATGAATTCGGGGGGATGGAAGGCATTGTCACCATGGAAGATATTATCGAGACGCTTCTTGGTCTGGAGATAGTGGATGAATCAGATAACACGGAAGATATGCAAGTGCTGGCTAGGAAAAACTGGGAAAAAAGAGCCAGAAAAATGGGAATAATTCCAGAGGATCAAGAGCTGTAAGAGAAATGACCAGAAAGACTCGATATCAGCGATTTGCCGCAAACAAAGCAGGCGATTAACAATCAATAAATAAGGCAAGCGGCCCACTTGAATCGATATGCGGGGCAGGTTGGTGTGCTTGTCGCGCCCGTGGTGATTGAAAAAACTAATTTGGGGAGAAACGATGCAAGGTGTTTCGGTAGCCGCAGTCTTAATAATTGCGATTATAGCGTCGGTCATGTTCGAGCGCGATCTGCGGGGAGTCGCGGTAGCGCAGACGTCAACCACACCCACCTATCAGGTTGACCCGTTCTGGCCTCATATGCCGGACCAATGGACTCTTGGTCAAGTAGCGGGTGTCGCTGTGGACTCGCGCGATCATGTATGGATTGTGCAACGACCCTGGTCTCTGGGAAGCGATGAGGAAGCGGATAATCCCGAAGCCTTGTGTTGTCGGCCCGCACCTCCTGTAATGGAGTTCACAGCCGAGGGCGAATACGTGCAGGGTTGGGGTGGACCCGGAGATGGCTATGAGTGGCCGGCGGACGAACATGGAATTCATGTCGACTACAACGGCAATGTCTGGGTCTCATCGGCAGGTGGCCCGCGCCTTCGAGACCGAACTGAGAATCAGTTGCTCAAGTTTAGCCGTGACGGGACCTTCCTTTTGCAGATAGGCCGTCGAGGAGCCAGTCAGGGGAGCCAGGACACTGATAATCTCAACAACGCTGCCGACATGTATGTGCACCCGGCGACCAACGAGCTGTTCGTCGCAGACGGCTACGTGAATCGTCGCGTAGCTGTTTTTGACGCCACCACCGGAGCATTCAAGCGCATGTGGGGAGCCTATGGAAACCCGCCCGACGACGAGGCATCCAACACACCACAATACGAGGGTCCGGCTGCGCAACAGTTCAATACAGTGCACGGCATCCGCGTAGCTGCTGATGGGAGTGTCTACGTTGCAGATCGGCGCAACAACCGAGTCCAGGTGTTCGAATTAGATGGCAGCTTTGTGCGCGAAATTTTTATCGAACGTGCCACAAGATTGCTCGGCACGGCATTCTCCATAGCTTTCTCACCGGACCCAGAACAACAATATCTGTATGTGGCTGATGCTGGCAATGGGAAGATACGGATATTCGATCGACAGGCGTTGGAGGAAAGGACTAGTTTCGGACGAATTGGCCGCTATGCCGGTCAGTTTGTGTTTCTGCACAACGTCGCCGTAGATTCCCAGGGAAATGTATACACTGCCGAGGTGGGGGGCGGTCGTCGAACTCAGAAGTTCATCAGGAATTAAGCGTGGTTAAGCCACTGTCTGCTTAGTGTGCTTCGAATGCGTAGCCCCTTGCAGGGTGCAACATTTTCTTAATGTGGCTCAACATAAGTACGATCAGCAGGTCCGGCACGTCTCACTAATATGACCACCTCTCCCTGCTCAGGCACATCCCATGAGTGATTCATCTTGCCCGGAATGACAATGTAGGCCCCGGCGTTAAGGGTGAAAGTTTCGTCACCCAACTCCAGTACCACCGACCCTTTTTGCACGGAAACAAACTCATCGTGAGTATGCCAGTGCAAGTCGAAATGGGTGCCGGCGGGAAACATCGCGTAATAAGTAACACCTCCAGTTTCGGGGTCAACACCTTGGCGTGCAGTGCGCAGTCCCAAAGGTGAGCCATTGCCGCCACCAACCTGCCCCCATGGCACATTATCGAGATTGATTGCTAGGGGTAAGGTTTCGCTTTCTGCAGCATGTAAGGACATTAAGGAAAAGCAACTGGCTATAGCAAGAATTAAAATAGCAGTGGAACTTCCAATACGAAGGTGTTTATTAATAGTCATAGCGTTACCCAATGGTGTTTATTGTCATAATAAAAGCTATTTTGATTTGAGTCTAGACGTTCGTTGTCATGCAGTAGCGTCCTGCCCCACACAGTCTGTCTAAAAAAGTCAGGCTGTAGGATTATATCTGGAATAATCGATTAAATTTAATTGCCAGCCCACGGTTGCGCAATTCGAAGCTGTTGGGATCGCCGAATGGACTGGTGTCCCGGTCGTCACTGTAGACCACGAAGAGTTCGCTGCCTGGCGCCCACTCCCAGCGGAACCGGAAGTTGGTGCTGAAAGACTTTGCATTTGAATCGTATTGAACTAGGCCGCCGACGTACATCCGTGGTGACAAGGTGTAGGTAACGCGCAGTTTACCAAGTTCAGTTCTAAAATCGCCTTCTGGAAGTTCCACCTTGTTAATCGAATAACTGGGTTCCAGAGAAAGTTGCGGCGATAATTCGATACGTCCGCTGCTGATTCCGATTGCGGTGTTTTCTCCGTTCCAGAAATCACCGACTCTAAGTGAGAGTCGTCCACTAATCTTTCTTTGTGTGCCTAATCTGTAGGATGTTTCGTAGCTTGTGAAATCAAATTTCCCAGGCAGCAGGGATATACCTTTGGCAATGCTAAATGGTTGAGTAAGCATTTCAAACTCGTCGCTAATGGACACAATGAACTGATCACTACTCTCAAATTCGGTTGTGAAGCTGAGTCCGTGGTTGCGAGTTTCCAATTTATCAGTGCTTGCTGACCAGAAGGACTCGGTGTCTGCCTGCAAGATGAAGCGACGTACCCAATCTATGGATGCAGGGCGTGGACTAAAACGCGCTGACCCCGAATACTGTTTGAAATTGTTGCGCCGCTTGAAACCGATCTCGGGGTTGAAGTTGTCTTCGACTACCACGTAACCGGATGTCAAACCGTAGCGGTCGCCGTTGTAATCGAAGTTGGCCATATAACTTTTGTCCTTGCCGTTGAGATCGGGGCTGTCCGTCTTGGCAAGGTAGGTATCAATAGAGAAGTCATCAAGAAAGTCGAATGAACCATCAATGCCGTATAACTGGTTCGATCCGTCACCGACGAGAGACTCGGACCGATCGGTGAAAATGGCACCGATGGTGCTGCGGCTGAATATGTCTCGTTTTACTCTAAGCACCGAAAACCCTGTGGACTCGATATTTGAGAAATTATCACCATCGGTGTTTATATTGAGAGCGCCGATATCGAAGTTGCCGATTTTTCCGGTTACGCGCGCTCCAGCGTCGATAGGGACAATTTGTCCCTGCTCTAATCCGATTCTACGACTGAAGAACATGGTTGGAATATCGAGATTGCGAGGCTGCGAGAAGTCGAAGTTACCCTCACCTTCCAGAAAAAACTCCCGCTTCTCGGGAAAGAAGAGGTTGAAACGTGTCAGGTTTACCTGCCTTTCATCCACTTCCACTTGAGCAAAGTCGGTGTTATAGGTGAAGTCTGCCGTAAGATTATTGGTGATTCCCACTTTTATATCGACACCAAATTCTCCCTCAGCGTCATTTTTAGTCGGCGGTGTTGCGACACGGTTTGTTGTCACGTTGCCGAGGCCGTAGGGTTTTATTTCGAGATTAAAATTGCGCGGCGGCACTTCGAGATTTTCCAGGATGCCTGCCTCGGAGATACGCCACATTCCCGCAACTAGGCTGTTGCCGAGCGCAGCGGAGATCGGCAGCTCTGTCAGGTAAGAAGCTTCACTGAGGCGGCGGATGATTCGTCTGAATTGGATTCCCCAGGTTTGCTCAGAGCCCGGTTCATAGCGTAGTGAACGAAACGGGATTTGCATTTCGACAGTCCAGCCGCCATCGAACCGGCTTACTCGTGAATCCCACACGACATTCCAGTCGAAATTTACGCCGCGACCGCGGTCGCCTTCATTGGAAATAGCGAAATCGGAAAAGCCGCCTATCGGTGTGACTAGGAAGGCAGCACCATTGCGGCGGTCGAGATAGGTGTCGAGCATCACCGAGAAAGAATCGTTGGTGCGTAACTGACTCGTGTCACGGCGCATTTCGTTGGCAACCCATTCGCTCTCGGGAACCGACTCATAATTGCGCGCAGCAACGTAAAGATTATCGTCATCGAAGAAGACCCAGGCTTCAGTCCTCTCGCTGGCTGCTGCGCCTTCGACTGGTATCTGTTGAACGAAATCGGAGATTGGTGTGAGTTCCCGGTACACCGCCTCATCGAGATTACCGTCTATGCTTACTGGGCCGTCATACCGCGTTGCCTGAATTGAAATCTTGCCATTGGCATCACGACCCACTACAAGTTCTTGAGAGAAGCTGGTGTTTGCTGCCAGCAGCAATAAGCCGATTGTGGCGCAGTCGAGTAGTGAAGCACGCCAGTGCTGTTTCAGCTGATAGTACAATCTTGAGGGCACAATCAAATCCTTTGTTCAGTTCGTGTAGGTAGTGGTTTTAAATTTTCCGATGTCGAAACCAGTCCACTTGTCGAGGCAGCTCGATGCTAGAGTATATTTTATCACTTAGAAAGAATAAGTGACTCCGTTCACTCATTTACGTTCGGGGAACGAACAATCCGCATATCTGCCAGCGCTTTCACTCAACAAGCCGCCCGCCTGAGGAACTGGAGGGCTTTAACCCATGGGTGTAATTAGGACGGAAATATGACAATATTTAGCCTCGGCGAAACAATCTTGAGGATAAGCTTAGACATGTCACATACAAACTCAAAATCCCGACGTAATTTCCTCAAAGGTGCGGCCGTGGTTGGTGGAGCAGCTAGCTTGAGTGCTTGCTCAAGCTCGCCATCATCAATGGGCTCAAGTCCTTCGGCTGTCGCTAGCCATAGGTTCACTCCTAGCTTTTATCCCAAGCACAATGAGCGCACCAAAGGCTGGTTGCGATTTATATGGCAGAAAGCTACGACTCCCGATGATTGGAGCTACCAGGGTGACGAAGAGCTTCCTTGGGGAATCAAAGTTCAACGAGGCCCCATAGACTTTAACGACGACGGTAAAGGGCCGCACCCCTGGTGGGACCAGTACAGTAGCGCTCCTTTTTTGAGCTATCCACGTTTCGATTTATCCGATTCCAGCTATCCCGTGCTGATGATGGCTGACCAAACGCCAGCTTGGCGCGAAGTATATACCCGCATAATGGATGAGTTAGCTACCCGCCATACGGCCTACTGGGCTGCTATCGACTGGAATACCTTCATTGGAGATAGCCCGGACCAGGGCAACTACCCGGAAGTCATGATGCGCGGCTGGCCCGAACGACTCCATGGTAATTATAACTTCCCCGGTTGGGTTGCAAATGGGGTTGAACCATGGGGCTTGCAGCCCGATCCAATCGGTGCCGATGGCAACCTATTTTTTCGCGGTTGGTTAAATCTGGTATTGGGAATTTACAAATATGTGTCCGGTGACGAAAAATGGGAACAGCCCTGGCAAATCGCCGGCTATGAGAACGAGCATTTCGAATGGACCCAGCCACGGATAGTGGAACATCTACACCAGCAATATACAGATCACCCGGAAGGCGCCCATTGCGAGAACACGAAGATCTGGCCTCTATGTAACAGCGCCGCCGGTCTGGGTATGTATTTGTCTGATCAACTGGGAGTGAGCAACTCCCACGGCGTATTCGAAAACTGGATCGAGTTCGCCAAAGATAATTACATGGGTATTAACAGCAGTAATGAGATGGAATGGGCTACCAGTTATTACGATCCTATTGAAGACTTTAAGGTGAACGGTGGTGCAAGTACGGGTGTTGCATTCTATTTACTGCCACAATCTCCTGAAATTGCCACACTCATATATGACTCCGCTGCCAATGCCCAGGGTTGGCGAGATCCCAAACGGGAAATTCGACCCTCCGCGAGCGGTTTAACGCTAGCTAAGGCTTTAGGTGATCACACGGCGGTCGCCAGGCTAAGTGCCGCTGCCGAACGCGCTAGCGAGCCGAGATTCTTCGGTGAGGACATGGATAAATTTGGCTGGTGGTTCAATAATGGTGAACCCTGGCCACGGGGTCAGAGCAGCGCCCAGATGATGATTACTGAAATCGCTGAAGGCAATTGGGCGGATGCCTTCAAAGTCAAACACATGGATAAATACACGGCGCCAACACTTGAAGGTGTAGACTACCCGAGTCTGGGTGTAGACACAGCATGGAATGATAAAGACAGTGGTGTGCTGCATATCGGCACCTATGCTGCGGATAGGGATGCAGCCGGGCGGTCTACTAGCTGGCAAATTACTAATCTGCCAAATGCCGCGGACGCCGTCGTTATCTGTGATGGGGCAACCATCAGCGATGTGCAGGTCGTCAACGCCAGTACCATTCGCGTATCGACGGACATTGGACAACATCAATACCAAATTTACACAGGTTATTTCGGGCAAGAAGTGGCTAAAAACAAACCCGATCCAATGATTGTTGCTAATGCTTCAGGTATGGCTGCAACCAGACGTACTGCCGAGCAGAATGTCAAAGCGGCGGAATCGGTAATGACGAGCGGGACAGCGGGTTGCCCATGTTGTGCAGGGGCGACTTAAGATTGGAATATCAAGCTGAGAATTTAAATTAACGTGGAGATATTTTTACATACGTTGAAGAAAATTGGTTTTTAGAAAAGCGGTCGAAATTGCAATGAACTACAGCGACAGCTTAGATGGTGAGAAGTGTTCAAAATTTATATTTAAGCAACACACGAATTGTCCGTGGGTTGGAAGGGTGGAAGTGAGTGTCTTCCGCACCTAGCGCTTCGTTTTTTAGTCGAGACTCAAAAAAATAGGCAATATCGTCATCCTCAGAATCCAGCAGGTTTAGTATGTCCACACCAACCTCCCAATTGTCGAAACTATAAGATGCGCCAGCATGCACTAGGGTTGAACCGTCTTTTCTGACGGTCTCATCCTCGGTTAAGGCGGCATCACTAAAATGCCGAAGCCGTATGCTGGCTGTGAGCCCATTTCTTCGTGTAAATGTTAGCCCAGCTGCGAGGACTTCTTCGTGGGCGTCGGGAATGCTGTCCGCATTGGAAGGTAAACCTATAAAATGGCCACTGGTCTTCGCTGCGGAAAAATCGAATACCAATCCCTCTGAAATCTCATAGAATGAATTTAGTTCGACACCTCGGCGCCGTGTGGGATCACTGGGCTCGGTGGTTCCCGCATCGCCGACAAATACAAGTTCCGAGTCCATCTCCAACGCAAAAGCAGAGAAGGAAATATTGAAACCGTTTAACGTATCATAGCGAAAGCCAAATTCGCTTCCTTTGCCTTCTACCAGAACATCTTGAGCATCCGTTGGAGTGCCACTTATCGGGTCAACTTTGTTGACGGCGGCTCTCACATCGTTGGAATGAAATCCATGTCCGTAGTTAGCATAGAACTCGATCATTTTATTGAGGCGATAGGCAAGGCCGATATTCGGTTGCCAGAGAGAATCATTGCCCGAACCGGAGTTTGCCTGTCGTAGCGCGCCTACTTCAAAATCGTAGTAGTCGGCTCGTACGCCAACGGTGGCCCGAAGTTGATCGGAGAGCGAAAATTGTAATTCACCAAAAGCGCCGATGCTGAATTCTTCTGCCTCATCCTCTCGAATACTACCCACGCGTTGTGTGCTAATTGTGTTAAAAAGATTAAGCTCGTTAACATCGTCGTAGCGAATATCAGTACCAAATGTACGCGTTACTGACATACCGAATAACTCGATGTCTACCCGATGGCGTAGACTGCCGCCAATTAACCAACGTTCATCTTCCTGTTCGAATTCATCGCCGTTTATTGGGTCATTTAGAAAATAAGTTGGATTATTGATCAGGCTCATGTAGTAGGAGCTGGCGTAGATGCCTAGATCCCAGTCATCCATCTCGAAATTCCCCGACAGGGAATAGCGGTGAGATTCACCGCCTAGGTCAGGGTCGATATAACCGAAACGGGAGATCAGGCCATTGTCAACGGCTCGCTGTGGCACCTGATTGGTTGACGTCCATTGGGAATCATATCCGGTAAATGTAATGCGACTCTGAAAACCCGCGATAAGCCCTGAATATTTTAGGAAGCCGTTATACTTGCGTACATCCTGATCGAGATCGAAATGGCCATTGGTTTGTTGGTGCTCAAAAGCATAGAGCATATCTCCATCGGCTAGGGAAAAAGAATCGGCTGTTACAAAACGGAGTTCATCTTGAGAGCCAAAAGTTAATTCAGAAAAGCCGTCATCCAACACATCGTAGGTTTTCATTGCGGAGGAACCAGCGAGGGAGAAATCGCCAGTGTCGGCGAAATAGGGCCCTTTTTGGAAATTTACTCTCTCTATAATCTCAGGGATAATAAAGTTAAGGTCCATGTAGCCTTGCGCATGGCCATGAGTTCGAAAGTTAACTGGCATGCCATCGACAAAGGTTGAGAAATCGGAGCCGTGATCTAGGTTGATGCCCCGCAGAAAGTACTGGTTTGCCTTACCTGGTCCACTATGCTGTGTGGCAATCATGCCCGGCACGACTTCCACTAATTCAGCTACACGGGAGAGAGGACGAGTAGAGAAATCGTCGTAGCCAACCACGCCTTGCGACGCGGAATCGGCGGTTCCTAACAACTGGGTGGCGCGCCCCCAGACTAATATTTCTTCGATTCGCGTGGTGTTCTCAGCAGTTTGGGCAGATAGTTCCTGTGTAGCAAATCCGGCGGCAGCTGAAACTAGAAAGGCCAATGCGACGTGTCTATAAGTCATTGAAAACCTGTTGTTCGTGTGAACTCAGTGATCGGTGAAGGTGCAATTTAAGCAGAAGAAGTTTCAATTTAAGTATTCCCTACTCACGCGGCAACTCCTGTAAAAGCACCGTATATCTAAGATATGGGCGCACGGGTAAGTGATTCAACGTTAATTAACCGTTAAAAACGTTAAAAATCTGAGAATTTGGGTAAATAGAGGTTGGGTTAAATAAAGTGCGGTCAATGTGTCATGGTGATTTTACCAGCTTATGCACTAATCTAGTGATGCTAGTGAAGACAGAGATGCCCTAGTTTGTGATATGGATTTTGCCAACATTTGCAGGAATTGGACAAAGGTATGGATTGGATATATTGTTCGTGCTTTCTAGACACCAACATAGGGGGATACTCAATGAGCAAGCTTAAGACAGCTGGGACTGCGACCGGTGTGGTGTTGATGGTCGGCGTGCTGAGCTGGATGTTCACGGCACCTTACCTCAGCAACCAGGGGCTTGGCCGCACGCCCGGCGTAATCATTGGAGGCATGGCTACTCCGGCACCGAATGACTTCACACCGTTTAACGACAGTGTTCGGGGTCCTTTGCTCATGAAGCAAAGCGGCTTCCCACCATTCGTTAATTACTTGTCGTGGGTAGGCACTCTAGATGGGGTAATCACGGCTACCCGTCCGGACGGAGGGCTCTGGGCGCAGCGCGTGCGAGACCGTGGTGGTGATGGATGGCTACGTATAGGTGACTCGACGTTCGCTATGGAAGCTGCGGAGATTTTCGGTGATGATAGACTCGCCATGATGGAGAAGTGGGCCGCCAATTCAGGAAGAACACTAGATGAGCCACTCTACGCTGGATCCGAACCGCTCCGCGAGTGGGAAGTGTTCTTCTGGAAGCCTAGACCCTAGAAGGGGCACTCACGACTTAATATCTTGTTAAGGGCATGACGTGTTGCAGAGTGTTATGGGTTTCCCTGGAATCAAAATACTCTGATCTCCTTGATTATTCGGCGCTAATTTGGATCATCAATTTGCCTGTGTTGGCGCCGACAAAAAGCTGATAGAGAAATATGGATTACCAGAATCAGTTGGACAGCTTTCTGATTACCCTGGAATTGTTTGCAACATGCACACGCAAAAAGAAGAAAGGCGTTATCGTGATAACAAACATGTGATAGGAATCCAAACCCTGAATCGAAATTTAGCTGCAAACATGGCGGAGATGCAACTGGAAGCATGTTTGCGCGGTATCGGGATTGCATTGTTCCCGGCCTTCAGCGCTGAAGCCTATCTGAACTCCGGTGAACTAGTGGGGTTTTTCGTGAATACTCGACTTTTACAGAAGTAGGTATCTACGCACTGTAACCGCAGAATCGTCATCTCTCTACTCGAACACGATTGTTGATTGATTGGTTAAAAAATGCCAGTGAAGACTTTTCCTGGTGTTAGTGATTGCCCCTATTCATTGGGGTTATAGTAAATAGAACTGTAGTATTAAATGCTGTCTTATGATTGAAATCAGCGTGATTAAATTTCAGAGGGCTGGACATGCAAGAAAAATTGGAAGCACTCATGGTGACATCTGGGCGTGTTCTTCTGGGTATCTATTTTTTGTTACCAGGAGGAATAAGCAAGGTTTTTAACTTCGGGGGAACCGCTAATTCCATGGCTGAACACGGTATGATCTTCGTACCGTTTTTTTTGGTATTGACAATCATCATTCAGGTAGGTGGTGGAGCTGCCTTGATAGTAGGATATCAGACGAAAATTGCAGCGTTCATTTTCGCGGGTTTAAGCCTGGTTATAAGTTTAGTCATGCATGACTTCTGGACATTGCCCGCTGGTGAGTTACAAACAGCGCATGAGACGCAAAATTTCGTCAAGAACCTGGGAATCATGGCGGGCTTGCTGGTGTTAGCTGGTTTAGGCGGAGGCAAGTGGAGTATTGACCGCTGTAGGTCAGCTTAGCTGTAAAAAATTGTGAGAGAAGGTCTGCTAACTGGAGTTTTTCTTTAACTGAGATAAGTTCTAATCATTCTATGGTCATTAATTCTGGGAGAGGTTTATCAAGATAGCTCGCCGGCAATTCTTGAAAATAATTCCCGTCACTGCTGCTCTGGTGTTTCCTTCAAACTCTATACTTGCGCAGGGCGGAACTAGCGGGTTACGTATTTCTTCCATTCGAGTATACGCTGTAAATGTGACCGCCAGAACCAATTGGATTATGGTGCAATTGCAGACCAATCAGGGAATTACTGGATTGGGGGAAGCATCACTGGGTCGGCGTACGTTTCTCCCGGAAATCAGCGAGTTCTTCGAATTGATACGGGACCGCAGTCCGTTCGCAATTGCACAATTTCGACAACAGGGATTTGCGCAAGTCATTGCGGGTGATCGTGTCCGTGCAACCGCATTCAGTGTCATTGAACAGGCGTTATGGGATATTTGCGGAAAGGCGCTGGGGATTCCTGTGTATCAATTTTTCGGTGCAAAGTTACATCACAGCTTACCTATGTACGCGAATATTAATCGCGCGACGATAGAACGTACTCCGGAGGGGTTTGCCGCGAGTGCTATTGCAGCGGTGGAAGATGGTTTTCAGGCATTAAAGGCGGCACCATTCGATGGTTTTCCAGAGTTGGACGCGCCAGCACAGGAAGTAGCTCGCGCAACCGATCTCGGCATTGCCTCAGTTTATGCCATGCGCAACGCAGTGGGTTCAGATATAGCCATCAAGATCGATGCGCACAGCTTTTTCGACGTTGATTTGGCTATAGAGGTAGCTAACCAATTAGAAGGCGCGGCCCTGTCCTGGTATGAGGAACCGGTAGCACCTACTCTGCTGGAAGAAACTGTAATAATAAAGAACGGTATTCCTCAGGTGATAGCAGGTGGAGAATTTCTCTTTGGCCGGAATGGATTCCGTGACTTGTGTGTGCGTCAGGCTGTGGACATTATAATGCCCGATATCAAACACTGTGGTGGTGCTCAGGAATTGTTCCTGATTGCGACGATGGCGGAGAGTTTCGGTGTGGCGGTTTCACCTCACAACCCATCTGGCCCGGTATCCACTGCGGCGTCAGTATCCATGTGTGCGGCCATGCCTAACTTCGAGATACTTGAATTCCAGTGGGGTGAAGCGGACTGGCGTGGTGAGCTGCTGAATCCGGCAGAGCGCATTAGCGATGGAATGCTGTCTGTTTCTGATGCGCCAGGTTGGGGAATAGCCCTGAATCCAACTGAACTGGAAAGACATCTAATATGACTACGTATTCCAAATTAACATTATTTGCCAGTTCGCTACTAGCTTTACTTGTTCCAACTGGCTTCTCTACTGAAAATGATACAACGAAAGAAAACAGTAGAGGCTACATCAGTGAAGCGTTGTGGTTAGGTGTCGAACAGCTTAAGCAGAGCGCTCGGCTTTTTCAGCTCTATCGATCTCGGGTCATTCGTTGTTGGATCGATGCAAGCTTTAAACCCGACTTGACATGTCGGTACACGACAGGTGGAAACCCATTTAATAAGCAGGGTTATATCGATGTAACGCTCTTAGAGCGATAACAAATTTAAAGCAAAAAAAAGCGGGTCATAGACCGACCCGCTCTTATTTCGTTCTACTTCTTTAGCTTGAGAATTACTGCTCTTTACGCTCGTAATGTCCCATTAGCATACCAGTCGCCAGCACGTGCCCGTCGATGGCTGCCAATAGCTCATCTCTACCCAGGCCAGTTTCCAAACCAAGGTCGGCATCGATTGCATAGACTCTAAAGTGGTAAGAGTGTAACTGACCATTAACTGGAGGTCGGGGACCAAAGTATCCTGCTTGACGGGTTCCATTCAAGCCATTAATCATCCCATTAAGACCAGCAACGCCCATGACTTCTGCATCTTTGGTGAGATCGGCAGGAAGACCGCTGGCGCTAGCAGGAATATTGTAGGCAACCCAGTGAACAAAAGGAGTTGGCATCATGCCAAGTTCGACTACCTTGGGATCATCGCAGATAATGGCCAACTGCACCGCACCTGCAGGCAGGTTTGACCAAGTAAGGTCGATGGATTTGTTGTCACCGTAGGCTGAATATTCTTCTGGCACAGTTCCGTGATGATCGAACACCGAGCTTTCCACTGTAATGGTTTCCGGGGCATCCGCTGCGAAGAGCGCAAAGGACAAGCTGAGTGACATAAGCCCTAAAAGGGTTGCTAGTTTCTTCATTTTATACACCTGTAATATTTTTGAACTACTTATTGATTGGGATTTTTTACTTTATTTATTAAAATCCTATCGGAACCCAACAGCTTATCCGACCAGCTATTGCATAGTCTATTGAAATATTAGGACTTAGCGCGATTTCTTGTCGATTATTGTCAATCTTGTCACTGACCTGAGGGTTTTCAGTGGGTTGTATTACCTATTCTCTATTTAAATCAGTGTGTTAAAAATAAGAAATGAAAGTGTACTATGAGTTTCTGGCACATTCCGATCAATAAATGGATCAAACTACTCTGCTCCTTTGATCGTTGACATATTTGAAGTGGACGTTCTAATATCAAAATTCCTAATCGGCATTATGTACACGGTCTCACAGAGGGCCCCATTATGAGAATGAATTCTACTAAATGGTTAATCATGTTTGCATCTCCAATTTTTCTGTTCTGGAATGCTACATTTGCGCAGCAGAACAATTTGCTTCCTGATTACCCTAATTCCTATGAAATAGTCAGCGATATTGTGAATATGCCAGATGGCCGTGCTATGGGGTCAGGCAATGCCATTGATGTAGATTCACAAGGTAATATCTGGGTATTCGAGCGCTGCGGTGGAAATAACGGAGCTTGTCTGGAATCGAATGTTGATCCTGTTTTAAAGTTCAGTCCAGAAGGGGAGTTACTATTGAGCTTTGGGTCAGGGATGTTTGTTTGGCCTCACGGAATTATAATAGATGATGATGACAATCTTTGGCTGATCGATGCTGGAGTAGTGGACGGTGAGAAAGGAAATCAAATCTTTAAATTCAGTCAAGGCGGCGAACTACTCATAGAACTTGGCCAACCCGGCATTAGAGGTGATGGTCCTGGCCAATTTAACGAACCCGCTGACCTTGCAATCGCGCCAGATGGCACTCTTTATATCGTCGATGGTCACATCGATCCAAACTCAAATCGTCGCATTGTGCACCTCACTGCCGAAGGTGAATTCATCGAAGCATGGGGTGAGAAAGGTTACGGGCCACTGCAGTTTGAAGGCCCGCACGCAGTGGCCGTAGATTCGCAAGGTAGGGTATATGTAGGGGATCGAACCAACAATCGGTTACAGGTACTTTCTCCTAACGGCGAACTACTCGCTATCTGGACTCATTGGGGACGACCTAGTGGCATACGTATCGAAAACGATACGCTCTATGTGGTTGATTCTGAATCGCGCGCGGACGAGGGTGAATATGGCTACAACCCGGGTTGGCATCGAGGCATTTACGTAGGTACTCTTGACGGTTCAATCACCGACTTTATACCAGATCCAAGTCCGAGTGGGGGAACAAGTTTTCCTGAAGGTATTTCGGTTGATGACAATGGTGTGATATGGGGTGCGTCGGTCGGTGATCGCGAAGTTCTGAAGTTTGTCAAACAATGAGCAATTGAGCGAACTACTCGCGACTACAGAATCATTATTAACGGTAATCGTACAGTTGTATTTAAATAACTTTGTATGTATGACACTGTCTGCCGAATTATTCAGTGAGGAAGTTTCTTTACCTTATTAGTATCCTTGGGGCAATTGCTGAGTTGTGGTTATTTTAAATTTCTATCCAGAAATTCCAGCAGCTTGTCAAAAAACTCAACTCTGTTTTCCAGATCTAGGAATTTGTGTCCTTCTCCGTCCTTAACCAAAAATTCGTGAGTTACCTCTGCATTTTCCAGTTCCTCGATAAAATTTTCAGCTTGTGAGAAAGGTGTAAGAATATCTTCCTTCCCATGGGCAATAAGCAATGGAACCTGAATTGCTTCGGTGTTGTTGGAAGGAGATTGTTCGCGTTGCTCGGCACGGCCCAAATCCATTGAGTCTTGGGTGGTACTTCTGCCATTCAGACCCGGCAAATAAGGAGCCCTGTCACTATTTATGCTATTCAGATCATAGAAACCCGAATAAGAGGCAGCACACTGGTATCTCTCTGGCTGATCTATTACCGAAGCAACTGCTGCAAAGCCGCCATAGGAAGTGCCAAACAGACAGATTTTGTCCTCGCTAGCGATACCGTTTTGAACTGCCCACCTTACTGCCAGAGTAATATCGTCTATGATTCCCATTCCCCACTCGCCATCTCCAGCCAGTCGGTGATTAAGTCCAAATCCGGATGACCCTCTGCTGTTAATCTGCAATACCGCATAGCCATGATGGGCTAGAAACTGGGTTTGGCGATTGAATTGGGGGAGGACTCTGGTGCCCACCGGAAGCTCATTGGGTATTACAATCGTAGGGAGTGGCTGTTCTGTCCCTGAAGGTATGGTCGCGTATCCATGCAGTATCAGACCGGCGGGATTTCGAATTGCAAAAGCGTTCACGTCTGCCATCTGCTCGGGCTCAAGATTGTCGTTTTTGCGTCCTAGCAAGCTTAAGTTTTCTTCTTCAGTATTGAAAAGGAGGAAATCACCGATGCGGTGAGGGCTGTCTACCCTGAATACAATCAAGTTTCCCTCAGTATTGGCGTTTAACACCTGGACACGCTCTCCGGGGAAAAAAGCATCCAGTTGCTGCTGTGTTGCAACATCCGGATGTTGGGAAAAATAGCTCGGTTCAGTGTAGTCTCCGGCTAGTCTCACTCCGATCACCTCAGAACTGTTTATCGCGTATACCAGATCTTCTGTATTAATATCGAAAGCTTCAGTCTCCAGAAGAGTTGTAATGGTTCCCGCAGCATATTTCATCAATACCTTGGTGGTTGTTGCCCCATGGGTCAAGAAGTAGAAACTGTTGTTATCAACGCTGAAGCCAACCGGTTCAATTGTCAGCTCTTGGCTAGGGATTGTTCGGCTGAACTGATCGCTTATGTTTTCCCAGTCAGCATCGGCTGTATTGCGAAAACGCACTTCTGCATCACGTCCCTCTTCGTTGGCAACAGCGAGTCGAAACACGCCTTGATTGTCAGCGTACAGGGACCCGTCATTCATTGGCCCTCTGGTCTCATTATCAATATCGACGCTAGAACGTCTTGATGTGATATCAGGTATGGTAAGTGATGCCCCAATTGGTTGGGAGGTATCCCTTGTCGGTCCCCTCGCATTACGGCCTGAAAATTCAAACCTTGTTACAAGTATTTGATTGGGGTTTGATGGCAGAATATGGGCAAAGTTATTACTTGCCTGCTCGCCCGCCTGCGCTCCTGCAATAGCTCTGCCGGTAAGGCTGGGAATATGGAAAGCATACAATTCTCCGGTGGGCAATGCACGACTTCTGCCGAATTGTAGCCGGGAGGTAGCTATAAGCAACTCGTCATTTCCCTTCCAATAAAACTCTTTAATAACCTGACCTTCGCTGGTCGATGTCTGTCCAATGAGTTCGTTGCCGTCGGTACGGAAAACCAGTAAGCGGTCGGAAGTTTCCCCATTTGAGCTCATGGCCAGACGCGACCCATCAGGAGAAATTTTCACAGCGCTAAGGGTGTCGGTCTGGAAAAAACTTTGTGTGGAGATGGACTGACCAGAAACTCCGCTGAATTGGAAGGCAACAATCAATAGAAGTAGTACATAAATAGTCTTCATAAGCTCCGTCCTCAATTATTTTATTCTAATGCTTAATCCAATTTGATTTCCGGCATCCGAATTTTTAGCACTTGCCGACTTTCTCGTAGAATAGCCCAAAGATCGTTGCTCTCACTCGATCTATCCCAGGCAATGCCCTGCCCGTTCAATCCAGGTACTTGAACAGTGGCTATCCAGCTCAACACATCAGACTCTGCTGGAGCCTTCATTACATAGATTTCTGGGTGGTCATGTCCGGTTATATACAGCAAATCATCAGCGCCCCAACTACCACCGGAATTGCTCATGGGTGTAATGCGCTCAATAATCTCATCTGGCAGTCGCCACTGCTGCTCCACATTAAACTGCGTATCAAACTTGACCAAGACAGTATTGCGCGTTTCGCCATACGGCTTAAACATTCCAACTTGCACAATATCATAATTGCCGAAAGCACCCCACCAGATACCATCGTATCGGTCCAGCCAGGTCATTGATCCTAAAAAAACGCCAAAATCGCGGTGTCGCTTATGTTGCAATGTTGCTGAGTCAAAAAATTCAATTGAGCTGCGCATCGGCCAACGTGGGAAGTTCGAGTGGACGGCTATCAGCTCTCCATCTATTACTACACCACTATCCAAATGTATCAAGGGAGATTTCAATTTTCTGGCCTCATCCCACTGGGCTACTAACTCACCGTTGTGCTTAAGATGCCGGCTTATCTGCCTATTATTGATGGTATAGAAATGGTTGGTATCCACGGCTATAGCCTGGTAGGCATCCGCACTTGGGAAGCGCTCTATAATTTGCGCATCAAAACGCGGAGGTTCAGCAAAAATTGAATGTTGTATCAAGGCGACGGCGACGAGGGTGATGAAGAATAGGCCATTATTTGTCGCTTTCATTTTCTTCTCCAAGAGACCTTAGGGTCTGATTGTACTAACCAGTGACGTGAGGACCGCAAAGAGTACCGGTACTGACAAGTTCACTCACTCTAAGCCATGATTATGTCATGGATTCATTAGATTCAATATACAAGCGCCACCGGCTTTCCCATGGTTGCCTCCGCGTCTTGGAGAAATCCCGTGGCGATGTAATTATGATTTGAAGCGGATTTTTGTTGATTCGAACTATTAACTTGTCAGTACAGAGCGCAATCAGTTAAAAAATATCGTATTCTAACGGTTCCAATCCTAGAATTATGTAAAGGGGAATACCAATGGCCAAGCCCAATTATGCTTTCGAGAAGCGCCAGAAAGAAATAGCCAAAAAGAAAAAGAAGGAAGAGAAGCGTTTGCAAAAAGCGGGGGTAGTTGATAGTCAGTCGCAGGAAGTTCAACCTATATCAGAAAACGATGATAAAGCGGTTGCAACCGATGACTAATAGTAAGCTAATCGAAATCAATGAATGTTAAATACACAAAGGAAAGCATGGCATGAGTGCAAGTGCAGTGTACTGCAAATTTCGTAAAAATCTGAATCAAATTACTCTGCCCCTTTTATTTCAAGTAGTACAGCAGACAACTTGGATAAGAAACTAGTAAATGGCTCAACCGAATATAAGCAGTGAAAAACTAAAAGCTAATGTGCGCCGTTTCATGGTTTTTCGGCTGCTTTATTCAGCACGTTTCTACTATCCTGTCTTTACCGTTCTATTCCTTGATTACGGCCTAACCCTAGAGCAGTTCGCTATTCTCAATATTGTATGGGCTCTGACAATAGTGTTCGCAGAAGTTCCTTCTGGTGCCATGGCTGATCTCGTTGGTAGAAAACGTTTAGTCGTTTTAGCTGCAACACTTATGGTTATCGAAATGAGTCTGATAGTTTTCGCTCCCATCGGTGCTTCTTTCTTGCTGTTTCTCTTATTTCTGGGCAATAGGATTTGTTCTGGCTTGTCAGAAGCGGCGGCAAGTGGAGCGGATGAGGCGCTGGCTTATGATTCACTCAGTGCCTTAGGGCGAGAAGAAGATTGGCCGAAGGTTCTTGAGCGCACAACGCAAGTAGTTTCAGTTGGTTTTGTTCTAACAATGATTCTTGGTGCATTTGCCTATGATCCGGATCTAGTCAATGGATTTTTAGGATGGCTAAATCCGGAATGGCAATTAGCAGAGAATATGATAATCAGATTGCCTGTAATCCTTACTTTATTCACATCGGTAATCTTGCTGATTACTACCCTAGGTTTTCATGATATTGATACAGAAAGTGGTAGTACATTAAAAGCTCACGAATCAGAAAGAACTTCATTATTGGATCCATTTAGACAAATTTTAGTGGCTGGCAAATGGACGCTGAATCACCGATTTGTGCTATTCGTTATTTTGGCGGCATTGGCTTTGGACAGTGTAGGTAGACAGTTTGCGGTGCTTGCTAGTGAATACTATCGACTAATAGATATTCCGGTTAGCTGGTTTGGCTTCATTGGCGCAGGCATGGCTCTAGTGGGTATAGTCAATGCCAGATTTTCGCGCTATTTGGTAGGAAACCATTCGCCACTGTTTAACTTTTTAGCGCTGTCTTCTATTTTGATAATAGGGCTGATTGGACTTTGCTTCGCTATTCCTTACTATGGCGTACTTTTCGCTATTGGTGCTTTTGGGATGATGGGAATGGTGCAATTTCAATCTAGCTATTATATCAATAAAGAAGTGGGTTCTGCACACCGTGCCACGGTATTGAGCTTCAAGGGGCTCGCTCTTAATTTGGGATTGGGGTTCGCTAGTTTTTTATATACAAGCTATGTGGTTTTTCTACGAGCTCGAGGAGAAGGTGAATACTCGGAGGAGGTACTACATGATGGAATTTTCATTGATGCTTTACGTAGTTTTCCGATTTACTTCTTGTTTTTGTTTGTGGTTTTTCTGCTCTTGGGTTGGTTTTTTATGAAGCCGAGAAAAGCAGTCTTTGAAAAGCGCTGAGTTTCTTGTTATATGTCGGCAGAATCAAGAGGGTCATATCAATGGCTCGGGAATTAGCCCAGGGCACTCTTTGGTCTCAGATATTCATTAGTTTAGATACGCAATAATGCGTAGAATACCCAGTTCTCTAATTCGCAAATTTACCCACTTCAAACACTTGAGAATGTAGAATTGTAATGAACACTTCCGACACATCATCTCCTATCATCACTCAAAAAATCGCCACTGAATTAAACGTCAAACTCCAACAGGTTAGCGCTGCTATTAAGCTGCTTGATGAAGGCTCTACTGTGCCCTTCATCTCCAGGTACCGCAAAGAAGTAACGGGCGGACTGGACGATTTACAATTGCGCGACTTGGAGGCGCGACTTCGGTATCTGCGCGAGATGAGCGAACGAGTTGAATCGATTATTGCCAGTATTGGCGAACAGGAAAGGCTGACACCAGAATTAGAGAGACAGATTCGTAGCGTAGAGACTAAAGCCGGGTTAGAAGACTTGTACCTACCTTATAAGCCAAAACGCCGCACCAAGGCAATGATTGCTATCGACGCTGGCCTAGAGCCCTTAGCAGATAAGTTATTTTTCGATCCGGGACTGCTCCCTGAAACTCAGGCTGCAGGGTTTATCGGCGACGGTGTTGAGGATATCAAGGGTGCCTTGGACGGCGCTAGAGAAATTCTTATGGAGCGCTTTAGCGAAGATGCTGCCTTGATGGGCAAGTTACGCAATCACCTTTGGGATAATGGCGAACTTCGCTCTAGTGTGGTGGAAAAGAAAAAGGCGGATGCCGCAAAGTTCACTGACTACTTTGATTACAGCGAGCGCTTAAAAAAGATACCTTCCCATCGTGCACTTGCAGTTTTCCGCGGACGCAAGGAAGGCTTCTTGTCGGTTGAAATAGGCAGTTGCAGGGTTGAGCCAGGTGCCACCGACCCCAGTGAGGGCATGGTTTCAAATCATTTTGGAATCCAGAACAAAGGCCGCCCTGCAGATAAGTGGTTAAGCGAAGTAGTTACCTGGACCTGGCGCGTCAAACTTGTTTATCGTCTGGAAACCGATTTGCTTGGGCAGCTACGGGAACAATCTGACGACGAAGCCATTCGTGTGTTCACCGAAAACATGAAAGCAATTTTGTTAGCACCGCCAGCGGGTAACAAGGTAACCCTCGGACTGGATCCGGGTCTGCGCACCGGTGTAAAGGTTTGCGTGGTCGATCGCACTGGCAAGTTCTTGGAAGACACTGCTATATATCCTCATCAACCAAGAAATCAATGGGACGAGTCCGTTTCTGTGCTGGCCAAACTGGCAAAGAAACATGGGGCTGAACTGATTGCCATCGGCAATGGCACGGCTTCGCGAGAAACCGATAAGCTAGCTGGGGATCTTATAAAGAAACACAAGGAACTAAAGCTCGACAAGGCGATGGTTAATGAAGCTGGCGCCTCGGTGTATTCCGCATCAGACATCGCCCGAGAAGAATTCCCTGATCTGGATGTGACCGTACGTGGTGCGATCTCAATTGCTCGACGGTTACAAGATCCACTAGCTGAACTGGTGAAGTTAGATCCCAAATCTATCGGTGTGGGTCAGTACCAACACGACGTGAGTCAGTTCAAGCTTGGACAAAGCCTGGATGCAGTTGTGGAAGACTGCGTGAACGCTGTGGGTGTGGATGTAAACATGGCATCCGCTGCTTTGCTTAAACAAGTTTCTGGACTTTCTCCATCTATCGCCACCAATATTGTTGAGTATCGCAATCAACATGGCGAATTCAGAAACCGGCGCGATTTAAAAGCAGTGCCGCGTTTTGGCGCAAAGAGCTTTGAACAAGCAGCGGGCTTTCTGCGCATCGTAAACAGTGACAACCCACTCGACGCTTCTGCTGTCCATCCGGAATCCTATAGTGTTGTCAAAAAGATTTGCTCTGCCAACAAGAAGAAAGTGGCCGAGATGATGGGTGACTGCTGTTTTTTAAGTGCGCTGAACCCGGCGGATTATACCGACGATAAATTTGGGCTGCCCACAGTCACCGACATACTTGCCGAATTGGAAAAACCCGGGCGTGATCCAAGGCCAGAATTCAAGACTGCCGAATTCAAAGAAGGTATCGAGTCGATGAAAGACCTTGAGGCGGGAATGCGACTGGAAGGTGTCATCACCAACGTGACCAACTTTGGCGCCTTCGTGGATATTGGCGTGCATCAGGATGGCTTGGTTCATATTTCCGCATTGTCGAATCAATTCGTCAAAGACCCACACACGGTGGTGAAAACCGGCGACGTGGTGAAAGTGAAGGTGATGGGAGTCGATTTGCAGCGTAAGCGCATCGCGCTGTCGATGCGGCTCGACGATGAGGTGCAGGCGAAGAGTCCACGCAATGATTCTGCTGCAAGCACCGCCAAGAAGTCGACCCGGCCGGCTCCATCATCTGCAGGAAGAAAGCCCGCGAAGCCTGCTGCAGGGACCTTCGGTGCTTTGCTAAAAAATGTGGAAAAAGCTAAGAAATAGCTCTGAATGAAGTTTGTGTATTCATTATATTGCACAGTTTAAGTGTGCATGGTCGGTGATTGATTTACTTGAGACCTATTATCTCGTAATTGCCCTCGGTTTTGAGATGGACATAGACATCTTTATCCGTTCCATTGCGCCAATACCAGCCGTGTGAACCGGTAAAGGGAGCGGTGATTGAACCCGTCATTTTATTGCTGTTAGCGGAGGCAAAACTTTCAAAATAGCCGTTGGTGTCGCCTTGTGGCTCGCCGTGCAAGTCAAAATACAGGTCATGGTCACCACTGCTCCATTCATAGATAAGCTTGCCGTATTGTTGCAGAGCAAATTTATACTCAAGCCCGCTATTGGCTGGGATGGCGACCATAGTCTGGTCTTCGCGATAGCGAGAATCATCTGATAAATCTGGAACCCCTAAAACTTGCGCCTGTGAGTTCGCTAGCACAGTTAGTCCCAAACTTCCCCCAATTCCCGTAGGGTCGATATTATATTCGGCCGGCAGCACGATGCTTACAAATATCACTGTCGCTAGCACAACCGCAACCAGCAACGCCTTTACTAGCGTCCGCGAAGATTGCACAGAGAGATTCTTTTCGCTCATTTCAGGCTCCAGGGCTTATCAAGAAGCCGGTAAGTTGATACATGGTCAGAATAACCCCGCCACTCATCAGCAGGGTGTTGCTGGCGGTTGAAAACTTGAGATAACTGTCGTAGTTACGCCAAAAGCTAAGCGCAATAAGCACAAAACTAAGCGCAATAAACTGCCCTATTTCAACACCGACGTTGAAGGCTAGCAGGTTCTGTAATAAGCCATCGCCACCAAATTCAAATTCCTGCAACTTGGTTGCTAGTCCAAAACCGTGGAACAAGCCAAAAACCAATACGGCAACTTTGGTGTTGGGTTGATAGCTCGTCAGGCGTTTAAAACCACCCAGATTATCGAAGCCCTTGTAGACGATAGAAAGCCCGATCACAGCATCAATAAGGAAAGCATTTACATGAATATCATTATAGACGCCGAATAGCAGGGTGAGACTATGACCAATTGTAAAGAAGCTAACGTAAATCAGCACGTCCCTGGCTCGATACAGGAAGAAAATAACGCCGACCAGAAAGAGTAAATGGTCATAGCCAGTGACCATGTGTTTTGCGCCAATATAGAGGAAGGGGGCAATAGCCACACCGTCGTTATTGATCAGAAATTGCTGTGTGCTTTCGTCTACACCATGAGCTAAGGATACGATGGGAAGCACACTAAGAAATATTAACCAGAGATAGTGCGAATAAATTTTCATTTTTGTTGTCGTTGGTTTGCCTAATAGATGTATATGTGCAAGCTAGCACAAGGATGTGGGCTTTTGAACTGGAATGGGAACGTCTTCAACTTAGCTACTTGCCGGAGAACCTGTGATATATTTTTGAGCACGTAGTTTATTCCAAGTTATTTAGCTAATTCAATGAGTTAAAACTGAGAAATCAAAGTGTGCTATAAAGTGTGCTATGAATTTGTCAATTGAGCTTATATAAACTACTGTATTTTTACTCTGACTCAATTCATTTAGCTATTGGCTGCACTCTCATCATTCAATATCATGACACGACCAACAATAATGAGGTTAATAATGTTTAAGCATAAACTTGCCGGCGTTGCTGCAGCGTGTATCCTGCTAACTTTTAATGGGCTGTTGAATGCCGCAGAAATAAGACTGGTACGATTTGGGCCTGTCGGAGAAGAAAAACCTGGCATTGTCGACGAACAAAACCAAATCCACGACCTCTCGGCTTTTATCGAAGACATCACACCGGATCAGCTTTCAGATGGGGCGCTTGAAGAGATAGCTCAAATTCCAATGAACCAATTACCCGTTGTACACGATAATCCCCGAATTGGAGTGCCACTTGCTGGGATAGGGAAGATTGTTGCTATTGGATTTAACTATGTGAACCACGCCGCAGAAATGGACGTGGAGCTGCCGACAGAACCGCTGGTATTCATGAAGGCTACCTCCGCCCTAACGGGTCCATTCGACAACGTGATCCAACCGCGCAGCGGGCATAAGCTGGATTACGAATCAGAACTGGTCATCGTGATTGGGCGCCGAGCGCAATATATAAGTGAAGAAGAAGTCTTCGAGCATATTGCTGGCTTTACCGTGGGCCATGATGTTTCAGAACGGGCATTTCAGCGTGAGCGTGGCGGGCAATTTACCAAGGGTAAAAGTGCTGACACCTTTGCGCCTGTTGGTCCATACCTTGTAACCCGTGACAATATTGAAGATGTACAAAATCTCTCTATATGGTCTGAAGTGAACGGAGAGATGCGGCAGCAAGGAAATACCACCGATATGGTTTTTGGTGTAAAACAAATCGTCAGCCATTTAAGTCAATTCATGACGCTCAATCCAGGCGACATTATCTTCACTGGAACACCAGCGGGTGTCGGCGATGGCATGGACCCACCAAGCTATTTGAAACCCGGCGATGTTGTGCGTGTTGGTATCGAAGGTCTGAGTGCCCAGCGCCAAACTATCGAAGCGCCTCGCTAAGAAGAGGCTGGAAGAGAAAATAAAAATATTTATTTAAATTAACAAGTTAAAAATTATTAATTAGAGTATGCTATGAATTCTCTGCATGATCGTATCCAAAATCACTGCGTTTTAACACCTACACTATTTATTCCTTGCGTGGAGTTAGTGGACATGAGGCTATTAAGTTTTTATGCTCTGAGTTATCCGATTAAATTAATTTTAGGAGAATCCCATGATGGACCTTAATCGTTGTTCCAGACTGCTCTCAGTCTTGACATTTTTCACCTTGCTCCTCGGGCAAACAGTGCAGGCCCAGCGAGACTTTAGTAACGTTGAAGTTACCGCCCACCACGTGTCCGGCACCTATTACTATCTTGAAGGTGCTGGCGGTAATATTGGTATATCTGTTGGCGAAGACGGTGTGATCATGATTGATGATCAGTTTGCTCCTCTTACCGATAAAATTCTCGCAGCTATCAGGGAATTGAGCGATGGTGAGATTCGCTTCGTGATTAACACGCATGTTCATGGCGATCACACAGGTGGTAACGAAAATCTTGGCAAGATGGGGTTGGTAATCCTAGCGCGGGACGAGGTTCGGACTCGTCTGCGTGAAAGCCTACCTGAAATCGCCTTACCTGTGCTCACCTTCAGTGACACCATGACCCTTCACATGAATGGCGAAGAGGTTTACATATTCAAAGTACCCCCGGCGCACACCGATGGAGACACCTATATCTATTTTAAAGACTCTGATGTTATTCATGCCGGTGATGCATTCCGAACTACGTCTTTGCCTTACATTGATAGGGAAAATGGCGGCACTCTTCAGGGGACAATCGATGGCCTTGGCTTGTTGATCGGAGCCTCGGGTGCGAATACCAAAATCGTGCCGGGTCATGGTGTAGTTTCAACACGGGAAGATGTCATCGCTTTCAGAGACATTACTATCGAGTTGAGCGACCGGGTGGCTGAGATGATGGAACGTGGTATGTCCTACGATCAGATTGCTGAAGCCAGCCCCGCCAGAGCGTACAATGACCGCTACGGGGATCCTGAGAGGTTTCTGCGTGCAGTTTACGCGGAACTTGGCGGCGAAGAGTAATACTTCGCCAAAGCTCTACTTTGTCGGTAAGTTATCAGTGTGATCATTTGATTGTATGTTTTAGTTACTGAAGAGAATAGATGATTGCTGCTTCACAACTAGCAGTAATCTCAACATGAGGACAATATTATGCGTATATTAAATCGCATTCTGCCTCCACTAGCCTTGGCATTTTAAGCGCTGCTGATTCTGCTGCCGCTAAGCACCTTTTCAGCCAAGGGGAAATCAGAAAATGGCGAAGCAAACGTAACGATTTTTCATAACAATGGGCATGATGAGAATTTTTTATAGTGGATTTGGATGACGATGGTTATCCTGTTGGAGAGTATGGGCAGGAGTGTTTTGGGAGAGTAATTACCATTGGTGAATCAGGTTTAAATGGACATAAGATCGATGACAATGACCATCGCCAGCAACCTGTATAAGAAGTTTGCGTGTTGAATTGAACTCAATACTGACCCAGTATTTGCCTCAATAACCTAAAAGTCCGAAATCAAAGTGTGCTGGAAATTGCGCTATGGGGTTTCGGCTTTTTGATTTTAAAGCTTGAGTCCTGATCCTACGATGAAGGCAATCTTCATTGTTCAAAGCTTGATTGTGTTCGATTGGCGAAGGCAACCAGAGAGAACATAACTGGCACTTCAACCAATATACCGACCACAGTGGCTAGTGCGGCTCCCGAATTAAGACCAAAAAGACCAATAGGTGGAGTAGCGACTGTGCTCATAATAATTATTTCTCAATT
>CAVOCG010000008.1:0-37115 GCA_963694095.1 Gammaproteobacteria bacterium | reverse complement strand
AGAGTTAATAGGGAAATCAGATGGCCATGGATCCGTCCGGTTTTTCCCCTCACCAGTTCGGGCACATCCGGGTTTTTCTTCTGAGGCATGATGGAAGAACCAGTGCAAAACCGGTCGGGTAATTCTACAAAATCAAAATGTGCGGAAGACCATAACACCAGTTCTTCGGAGAATCGAGACAGATGAGTCATTAACAAACTGGCGAAGGCCCCCAGTTCGATTGCGAAATCTCTGTCACTAACTGAATCAAGTGAGTTTCGTGTCGGGTTGTCGAATCCCAAAAGAGACGCTGTGTATTCCCGATCAATGGGAAAGCTGGTGCCCGCTAATGCCGCAGCGCCAAGCGGGGACTGGTTGACTCTTTTTCTGCAATCTAAAAGCCGTGAGTAGTCTCTATCGAGCATTTCAAACCAGGCCATCAAATGATGACCAAAAGTCACCGGTTGTGCGGTCTGTAAATGGGTAAAACCAGGCATGATAGTCGCAGCCTCCCGCTCTGCCAGTTGCAGCAATGCGGTTTGAAACTGAGTCAGAGCGGCAGCGATGATATCTATTTCATCTCGCACGTAGAGTCGTATGTCGGTTGCTACCTGATCGTTTCTGGACCTGCCTGTGTGCAACTTCTTACCAGCGGGACCGATGCGTTCAGTGAGAGCAGCCTCGATGTTCATATGGACATCTTCCAGTGCTATCGACCACTGAAAATTATTTCCTGCAATATCTGCCCGAATGGACTCCAGTCCATCAATGATTTGCTGCTCCTCTTTGCTGCTGAGGATGCTGGCTTTGTGCAACATCTTGGCATGGGCTATTGAGCCATTGATATCGTGATGATACAGGCGCTGGTCAAATTCAACCGAGGCGGTGAACCTTTCCACGAAGGCATCTGTGGGCTCGTTGAAACGGCCGCCCCAGGGTTTGATAGGATCTTTGCTGTCACTCATAACATACTCGATTTTCCGGCAGAGCACTGGCGAGGGGTTTTGCGGTGGCGATTATAGCAGGATAGAGATTCTCTGAGTAATCCTAGTTTCATCCGTACCTACTTAGCCATACCAATGGCTCACGCTAGGGGAGCAAACCCCATACCGGGAAATCGTACAAATCTGGATAATTGCCGTAAAATACGCATTTTTGCCGTCAGACTAAGCCGATGTCCCTAGATAAAGTACGTATAGCTACCCGACAAAGCCCGCTAGCCCTTTGGCAGGCAAATTTCGTTAAAAGTTCACTGGAGTCGGCTCATCCTCGTTTGTATGTTGAACTGCTGACCATGACGACTCGAGGCGACAAAATTCTTGACACCCCACTTGCCAAAATTGGTGGCAAGGGTCTGTTTGTCAAAGAATTAGAACATGCCCTGTTGGAAGGTAGGGCCGACATTGCTGTGCACTCCATGAAAGATGTGCCCATGGAATTTCCAGCCGGGCTGGGATTGGCCGTAATTTGTGAACGGGAAGATCCTTCCGACGCGTTTGTTTCTAACCAGTACGCCAGCTTTGCTGCTTTGCCTGCTGAATCGGTCGTGGGTACTTCCAGCTTTCGCAGACAATGCCAGCTGCGTCAGCTACGTCCAGACCTGCAAATAGCCGATCTAAGAGGCAATGTAGGAACTCGGCTCGGTAAACTCGATGGCGGGGATTATGACGCGATTATACTGGCTTCAGCCGGGTTGCTTCGACTGGAGCTGAGCACAAGAATTACTGAGCGCTTGAGCTATTCAGATTGCCTGCCTGCCGGCGGGCAAGGGGCCGTAGGTATTGAGTGCCGCAATGAAGATGTCGACGTGTTGGAACTGATTAACTGTCTACACCACCAGACAACGGCTACGCGTGTTATTGCAGAAAGGGCGGTTAATTTCCGCTTACAGGGAGGCTGTCAGGTACCCATAGCCAGCTTTGCTGAAATTGTTGGTGATGATCTGCATTTGAAGGCGCTGGTGGGCGCCACCGACGGCTCCCGCATCATTCGTAGTGAAATTAGCGGGGATCCCCTTCAGGCAGAAGAATTGGGTTTTAGCGTTGCTGAAGACCTATTATCCCAGGGCGCCGATGACATTCTGCGCGCGCTTTTATCGTAGCCGGTATTCTCTAAAAAAGCCGGAACTTGCTAGCGCTACATAAGAGGCTGTTGATGGGTCAATACACACAGTGAGCACAATGGACCGCCTTAAAGATTTGATTGTGTTGGTTACCCGACCTATAGGACAGCAGCAGGCTTTGTGCAATGCTATCGACAAAGCAGGCGGGAAATCAGTTCATCTGCCGCTTTTGGACATAGTCGCTCTGACTGACGCTAAGCAATCCTTAATGATAAGAAGTAAAATCCAGAACCTGGAGCAATATCAACTGGCAATCTTTGTGAGCACGAATGCGGCGCGCCTGGGTGCCCAGTGGATCGATACATGTTGGCCACAATTCCCGGCTGGACTTAGCTTGATGGCAATCGGTTCTTCCACAGCAGAAACACTGGCAAATTTGCTTGGACAGCCGGTTTCTGATTCCCGAGGGGGAATTGGCAGTGAAGATTTCCTATCGCAACCAGAATTTGATGATGTGAATGGCAAGAAAGTGGCAATCTTTAGAGGCAAGGGTGGTCGAGAACTGCTGGCTGAAACCTTACGAAACCGGGGTGCCCAGGTAGATTATATTGAGCTCTACGAGCGGAATCGGGTGGATTATACAACTGGCCATGTGGCCAGATTAGTCAGGGATAAGAGGATCAATGCGCTGGTGGTGACCAGCGGCGAGTCGCTTGCGGCTCTGCAAGCTTCAGTCAGCGATAACAAAGAGGAAATTTGTCTGCTACCATTGTTGGTGCCTTCAGAAAGAATCGCCCGGCAGGCAATTGACAGTGGCTTCAACCGAGTTGTTAATACGCGGGGAGCGGGAGAAGAAGCAATCATTGCCGCTTTAGGCACACTCTGGAATTCCCTAAAATAGGCGAGTCTGCGAAAAGATATTGATAGATTCTAAATACTGAACGGCAAAGATGAATTCTAAAAATAGGTAAGACAAAGTGGCTGATCAAGCTGAAACGCCAAAAATACTAGACGAGATATCAAAAAAAAATACGGCAAATTTCAAGTCTCCCTCTGCTCGGCAAAAACAAACTGCCCGAAGACGATTTCTCATCGTCATATTGCTTCTATCGCCCCTAATATTAGCTATTGCTTTCGTTGGCTATCAACAGTGGTTGTCAGATAGCTATCTAGTGAGTTTGGCTGCAGAGAACCAACAACTAAGCAATACCATTACAAATCAGAATGTCCAACTGCAGCAAATCCAGGAGATTCTGGGCCAAGTAACTAGTGCTGCAACAGCAGATGATGCGGTTGTGCAGGAAATAGTGCGGGCATCGGGGCAACAATTTCGTGAGGAAATTGGCCGCCTTAATCAGCTTGTTTCTGAACTACAGTCCCAGCAAAACGCCTCTCAATCTGTAGATAATTCCGCTTTCGCAGTTGCCGAAGCCGGCTACTTATTAAGAGTCGCAAATCGAAAAATTCAACTCGAGTCTGATGTGGCTGGAGCCACAAACTTGTTAGCAAGCGTTGATTCAATATTGGGTGCTACGGGTAACTCCAGCTATTTCTCTGTTAGAGAAAGCATTGCCCGTGAATTAACTGCGCTTCGTAATGTGGCAAAGATTGATATTGATGGCATTTATCTTCGAATTAAAAACTTGTCTGAAAGAGTAAATGAGTTGGAGTTAGCGGGCTCGCTAAAACAAAATTTCCAAAGCCGTGATGGGCAAGCTCAACCAATCCAAATTGAAACTACTTCCGTTGGTATTATTGATTCTAGCCTGACATTTTTGAATGCTGTCTTCGTCTGGCGCAAGTGGGATAAGATGCCAGATGCTATCCAGTCACCCCAGCAAGTGCTTAATATCAAGCAAAACCTGCGTCTGATATTTGAACAAACACTGTTGGCATTACTACAGAGAGACGATCCGCTGTTCATAGACAGTTTGCAGAAGAGTCAGTCTTGGCTGCAAAGATATGTGGTGACAGAAAGCGGTGATGGTGAGGCAATGTTACGGGAAGTGGCTGGCTTGATGTCTTTGAATATAAGTCCAGAGTTGCCAGACATCTCCAACTCACTGTCGCTGTTTAATCGACTTAGTAATAACGATCTCTAACGACTTATGATTAAACTTTTCATATTAAGTTTAATGACGATTGTTCTAGCATTGCTAGTAACTCTGTTTTTTGAATATCCCAGCGATCGAGGTTATCTATTAATTGCCTTCGGTAGTTATACTTTCGAAACAAGTGTGCTTGCCTTCATTGTTGCAATGGTAATTTCTTATATACTGCTTCGATTAATCTCAATATTATTTCAATGGATTAGCCCCTGGCGGTGGATTAGATTCGGACGCGAATTCCAGCGACAACAAAAGGCAAAATCTCGTAGCAAAACGTTGGAGGGGTTAATGTACTTTGCTCGCCGTAATTGGCAGTCTAGTTACAAGCTGCTTACGAAGGGTTCGGGCGATTCCGATGCAAGTGTGGTAAATCAACTGGCCGCTGCCTATGCTGCTTATGAATTAGGTGATAAAGAACTTTGGATGCAATGCCTTGACAAGGCATTGCAAGATTACCCCTCCGCCAGATCGACAATCAATTCACTTAAGGCACAATTACTCTTTAAGTCTAATCAATTAGAGAAATGTCTGGTGGTTCTGGAGCAAATGAAAACTAATTCGTTGAATGACACTTCTTTGTTAAGTCTTCTTAAAGATGTTGTCATCAAACTGGAAGATTGGGATCGACTACGCTCGCTGCTACCCGCTCTAGAAAAAAATTCCATTATTGATCGGGATGAAAAAGAGCGTATTGAAAAACGGTTATTTATGGAGGAGCTTTACTCACATTCACAAGAAGTTAATGACAGCTCCAAAACGCAGAAAATAGTTATTAAAGCGTTGATTAAAAGATGGAATAAAGCGCCAAGAAAATTCAAAGTAGATGGGAAAGTTGTCTGGCACTATTCGGAATTACTAACCAGGCTTAACGCAAACCAGGAGGCGGACCTGGCAATTGAAAGTGCACTTACCAAGAGTTGGAGTGATGAACTGGTGGGTTTGTATGGAGAGCAGAATTACGGGATTAGCCCTCAACAATTAATGAACGCGGAAAGCTGGCTTAAGGAAAGGCCTGCCAATGCTACCCTGTTGTTGGCGCTTGGTAGAATTTGTATGCGTAATGAACTGTGGGGGAAAGCAAAAGGTTATTATCTGTCGAGCATAAAAATTGCTGCGACGGCAGATGCCTATTTGGAGCTTTCTCGTTTGTTAAAATATTTGGGAGAAGAGGAAGGCAGCGAAAAATATTTGCAGGAATATAGAGAGCTAATCGGCAAGCACTTCCCAAAATTACCATTGCCGCCTGAGCCTGCAGCAGCACAATCCAATTAGTCTATTCCCAATTCCTGCCAAAGTTCATCCACCCGCGCTTTAACCGCGGCGCTCATCTCAATTGGTGTGCCCCATGTTCTATCGGTTTCCTCTGGCCACTTTTTGGTAGCATCAAGGCCCATCTTTGAGCCAAGGCCCGAAACTGGCGAGGCAAAATCGAGATAATCAATTGGTGTGTTTTCGATCATAACCGTATCGCGGCTCGGGTCCATCCTTGTCGTGATAGCCCAAATCACATCATCCCAGTGGCGTACATCCACATCCTCATCCGTAACGATGACAATTTTGGTGTACATGAACTGCCTAAGAAATGACCATACACCCATCATTACTCGCTTGGCATGCCCTGGGTACTGTTTTTTCATGCTCACTATCGCGAGCCGATAGGAACAACCTTCTGGGGGCAGGTAGAAGTCAACAATTTCCGGGAACTGCTTTTGCAATAGAGGTATAAACACCTCATTCAATGCGACGCCCAGCATAGCAGGCTCATCAGGCGGTCTTCCGGTGTAAGTACTGTGGTAGATCGGATCTTTGCGGTGAGTAAGTTTTTTAATGGTGAATACTGGGAATTTTTCAACTTCGTTGTAGTAACCGGTGTGGTCCCCGTATGGGCCTTCATCTGCCATTTCGCCGGGTTCAATCACGCCCTCTAACACAAATTCTGCGCTGGCAGGCACCTGTAAGTCGTTGCTGATTGATTTCACCACATCGGTTTTGCTGCCCCTTAGTAAGCCGGCAAAGGCGTACTCTGATAGTGTGTCTGGTATAGGAGTAACTGTGGCCAGTATTGTCGCAGGGTCGGCACCGATAGCGATAGAAACAGGAAACCCTTCACCAGGGTGCTTTAGTTGCCAGTCTCTAAAATCCAGTGCGCCACCACGGTGTGATAACCAGCGCATGATAAGTTTGTTTTTTTCAACCACCTGCATTCGGTAGATGCCTAGATTCAATCTGTCTTTCTCCGGACCTCTAGTAATAACTAGGGGCCAAGTTACCAGTGGCGCCACGTCGCCGGGCCAGCATGTCTGTATGGGAAGCAAAGAAAGATCCACGTCATCTTCGTCGATGACGACTTCCTGGCAGGGTGCAGCAGATCGCTTAACATTGGGTGCAATATTGAGTACATTTTTGTAGCTTGGCAGATTCTGCCAAAGGTCTTTCCAACCTTTTGGGGGGCTTGGTTCTTTGAGGAATGCCAGCAACTTGCCTACATCTCGTAAACCGTTTATATCTTTCTGTCCCATAGCAAGCGCTATGCGGCGGGTATTACCAAACAGATTGGCGAGTAGTGGAATGGTCGAATTTTTAGGATTTTCAAATAGTAAAGCAGGCCCATTGTTACGCAGCGTGCGATCACTAATTTCTGTCACTTCAAGATAGGGATCAACTTCTGTCTGAATGCGTTTTAATTCACCTTCTTGTTCAAGCAGGTCAATAAACTCTCGCAAATCTTTAAATGACATAGATCGCTTCTTGGAGCCTTAAGTTGAATGTGTTAAAACGCGATACTGACACAAACGTATTTTATTTTCGTTTCATTGAGTTAAAGAACTCTTCGTTGGTCTTGGTATCTTTCAATCTATCGAGAATAAATTCTGTTGCTTGAACATCTTCCATGGAAGTGAGTAATTTCCGCAGTATCCACATGCGTTGTAATTCTTCTTCGCTAGTAAGTAAATCTTCTCTTCGTGTACCAGAGCGGCGAACATTGATAGCTGGATAAACACGCTTCTCAGCAATCTTTCGGTCGAGAATGAGCTCCATATTGCCGGTGCCTTTAAATTCCTCGTAAATTACCTCATCCATCTTAGAGCCGGTTTCGATTAACGCGGTAGCTATAATGGTTAAGCTTCCACCTTCTTCAATATTCCGCGCTGCGCCGAAAAAACGCTTTGGGCGTTCAAGAGCATGGGCATCGACACCGCCAGTTAGTACTTTTCCTGATGAAGGAATGATCGTATTATATGCGCGAGCGAGTCGAGTAATAGAATCGAGCAGAATAATCACATCTTCTTTATGCTCGACCAGGCGTTTGGCCTTCTCGATAACCATTTCGGCAACTTGAACGTGTCGTGAAGGCGGCTCGTCAAAGGTGCTGGCAACAACCTCGCCACGCACAGATCGCCGCATTTCAGTAACTTCTTCAGGACGTTCGTCAATCAACAATACGATGAGTCGACATTCGGGGTTATTTCGAACAAGTGATTGGGCGATGTTCTGCAGTATCAGGGTTTTACCGGCTTTTGGTGGAGACACGATCAGACCGCGCTGGCCTTTTCCAATCGGTGCCGTTAAATCGATAGTTCTGGCACTGAGGTCTTCAGTACTGCCGTTGCCAACCTCCAGCGTAAGGCGCTCATCAGGAAACAATGGCGTTAAGTTTTCAAATAAAATTTTATGTTTGGAGCTGTCAGGTGAGCCGAAGTTAATTTCGCTGATTTTCAGCAGTGCAAAATATCGCTCGCCATCTTTGGGTGGGCGTATCTTGCCCTCGACGGTGTCACCAGTTCGAAGATTAAATCGTCTAATTTGGCTTGGTGAGACATAGATGTCATCCGGGCCCGCCAAATAGGAAGAGTCCGCAGATCTCAGAAAGCCAAAGCCATCTTGCAAGATTTCAAGAACGCCATTGCCATGGATATCTTCACCATTTTTAGCGTGCTTTTTTAGGATAACGAAAATTATGTCCTGCTTACGAGTACGCGAGACATTTTCTAATCCCATATCATGGGCGGTTTTTAATAATTCGGTGATTGGTTTTTGCTTTAGTTCAGTTAAATTCATGATAGTTAAAGTTGTCTTGTGGGGAGAAAAAGATGAATGGGTGAGTTTGTGGGTGAAGGTAAAAGTTAATTTCGCGCAGCAATTTACGCCGCAAATTCATAGGGTTTTAATATTAGTAAATTCAAAAAGGTTGATTGATTAATTTAGTTTGCAGAGTGGAGAAAAGATCGTTTTTAGAAATTATTTTGGACTGCGTGTCTCTTAATTCTTGTTTGACGAGGCCTGCCAATATAGACCGCCTCTACAACTTAGTCCAGATATTTCGCAATAATGCCTGTATTAATTTGGCAAAGCTACTCTGGGAGCAGTTATTCATCTAATGGTATTTGGGATAATCGATGGACTCATTCAGTGCAAAGCCAGAAATTGCCGTGTCTCAATCAGATGCCATCAACATAAGAAGTAACGCTATGTGGTGCTCAAAGTGCTCTGAAACACCACATTTAGCTTCAATTTAGATGACGCTGTCAATAAATGCCGATAACTGTGATTTAGAAACCGCGCCGACTTTTGTTCCAGCCACGTCCCCTTTAGTAAATAGAATCATAGTCGGGATGCCGCGTATGCCATATTTTGGTGCGGTCTCTTGATTGGCATCCACATCCATCTTGCAAACTTTCAGTTTGCCATCGTATTCATCAGCGACCTCTGCCAATACGGGAGCGATCATTTTGCAGGGGCCACACCACTCAGCCCAGAAGTCCACTAGTACGGGACCTTCGGCCTGCAATACGTCTTGTTCAAAACTGTCGTCAGAAATGTGAACGATATTTTCGCTCATATTGTTATTCCTTTGAGTTTGGGGGTGTTAGATGAGTGTGATCAGAGAAACTCAGTTTATGAATTCTGTCAATCGGCTCGATAAGCTGCATCGGGTATATGATAAGGCTAAAACCGCAGGATTCAAGTGCCAATCACTTAATAGTAGAGTGCGGGCATCATTTTGCAGCCTATTATTGACTGTTTAGCCGCGTAAAATTGCAGCTGCTTTCTTGGCAAAGTAGGTCAGAATCGCATCCGCACCAGCCCGTTTGATCGAAGTGAGTGATTCCATAACAATGGCGTGTTCAACTAGCCAGCCGTTCTGTATAGCCGCCATGTGCATCGCATATTCGCCGCTTACCTGGTAGACGAAGGTCGGCACCTGAAACTCAGATTTCACCCTGGCAACAATATCCAGATAGGGCATCCCCGGTTTAACCATCACCATGTCAGCACCCTCGGCCAGATCCAGCGCCACCTCCTGCAGGGCTTCATCGCTGTTAGCGACGTCCATTTGATAATTGTATTTGTTGCCAGCCCCTAGTTTGCCACTTGAGCCTACAGCATCACGAAATGGGCCATAGTAGCAGGAAGCATATTTCGCTGAATAAGCCAGAATTCGAGTGTAAATGTAGTTATTTGCTTCGAACGCCTGACGAATTGCCCCAATTCTCCCATCCATCATATCCGACGGTGCGACGATATCAACACCCGCCTCGGCGTGGGATAACGCTTGTTTGGTTAATACTTCAATGGTCTGGTCGTTTAGCACATATCCACTGTCATCGATGATGCCATCCTGACCATGGGATGTGTAGGGATCGAGAGCTACATCAGTAATAACGCCCAGCTCAGGGAAATTACTCTTTAGCTGACGAACTGCCCGCTGTACCAAACCCTCAGGGTTATGGGCTTCTTTACCGTCGTCAGATCTTACCTCATCACCTGGGGAAGGAAAAAGGGCAATTGCCGGGATGTTAAGAGCCAGCAGCTCGGCAGCTTCCTTTAACAGTTCGTCGATACTCAGGCGAAACATACCAGGCATCGAGGGGATTGCTTGGCGCTGACTTTCCCCATCGACAATAAAAACCGGGAAAATAAGGTCATCTGTGGTCAAACGGGTTTCCCGCATGAGACGTCGACTAAACGCATCGCGGCGCATGCGACGCATTCGTGTTACCGGGAATGTACGATTAAAATCAAAATTTGGCACTTAGGGAGCCTCTCACAGATTCTCTTAACATATTGTCTTTAAAGGGTTATATTTCCTGCTTGGCTAGCAGGTCACCAATGTTCAGGAATACGCAACAGGGTTATATCATATGCAATTATGATGGCAAGTATTAAAGTACTTGTATTACCCTCCCCCAGCAATTTACCGATCGATTTAAGGTATAGGAAGTAGCTAGTGACCAAAACTAAAATTTTTATTGTTGTGTTGATCGTCTCTGTGATCGGGCTGTATTTAAGTTTGGATTTAGGGCAGTACATGAAGCTGGATTTCATCCAGTCTCAGTTGGGTAATATTCAAACGTTCAAGCAAGAAAATTTCGGGTTAGCCGCATTGATTTACTTCGTCGTTTATGTGGTGGTGGTCTTAGCCTTACCTGGTGCATTGCTTCTTACCTTGGTCGGCGGCGCCATCTTTGGCTTATTCTGGGGGGCATTGCTGGTCTCATTCGCCAGCAGCATTGGTGCCACCCTGTCATTCCTAGCATCTCGGTTTTTATTGCGCGATTGGGTGCAATTCAAATTTGGCGATTATCTCGCTCCAATAAATAAAGGCATTAAGAAAGACGGTAACTTTTATCTTTTCAGCCTTCGGATGGTGCCGATTTTTCCATTCTTTATGATCAATTTATTGATGGGGCTAACTGCCATCAGAGCTCTGCCTTTTTATCTAGTTAGCCAAGCAGGGATGTTTATTGGCACGCTGCTATTTGTGAATGCCGGTGTCGAATTATCACAGATCGAATCATTGTCCGGATTGGTTAGTGCGCCTGTGCTGCTATCCATAGCGCTGTTGGGCACTTTTCCATTAATAGCCAAGTTTGTGGTTTCAGCAGTCCAGCAAAATAAGGTTATGAAGCAATTCCAGCGCCCCAAGAAGTTCGATGCTAATGTAGTCATTATAGGGGCCGGTTCTGCCGGTTTGGTCGCTGCGATGATTGCAGCTGGAGCAAAGGCCAAAGTTGTGCTGATCGAGAAACACAAGATGGGCGGGGATTGTTTAAATACCGGTTGTGTTCCGAGCAAGTCACTGATTCGCAGCGGTCGCATCATGGCCTACCTGAAGCGGGCGAGCGAGTATGGATTAGTAGATGTGAGTGGCAAGGTTGATTTTGCAGCTGTCATGGAACGGGTGCAGCGGGTAATCGCCAAAATAGAACCCCATGATTCAGTGGAGCGATTTACGTCACTAGGCGTTGAATGTGTCAGCGGAGAAGCTCGGATCGAGTCGCCATACTGCGTCTCGGTTAATGGGCGCAGCATAAGCACAAGGTCAATTATTTTGTCAGCGGGTGCCCGACCCCTGGTACCAACAATACCCGGGCTCGATAAAATAGATTATCTGACATCTGACACAGTCTGGACATTGCGGGAATTACCAGCGCGGCTGCTAATTGTTGGAGGTGGTCCTATTGGTTGTGAACTGGCACAAGCATTTAATAACCTAGGCGCCAAGGTAACACAGATGGACATTGCGCCGCGCATTATGCCGCGAGAAGATGCAGACGTATCGGAGCTAGTTACGAAAAAATTTAGGCAAGACGGCATAACTGTGCTAACCGGGCATCGGCTCGTTAAATTCGACTCGCAAGCAGGCATTCATACGATAGAGGCTGATCACGATAGCGAAACCGTCACAGTTGAGTTTGACAAGGTGCTATTGGCCATTGGACGAAAAGCTAACGTAGAAGGCTATGGGCTGGAAGAGCTTGGTGTCGCTCTGACATCGCAAGGAACGGTGCAGGTAAACGAATATTTGCAAACGACTTACCCTAATATATATGCCTGCGGTGATATAGCAGGCCCCTACCAATTTACCCATATGGCATCTTTCCAAGCCTGGTTTGCCTCGCTCAATGCTATGCTTGGGGGTATCTGGCGTTCAAAGGTAAATTACAATATAGTCCCGTGCGCGACTTTTACAGACCCGGAAGTGGCAAGGGTAGGCCTTAATGAGCAAGATGCTATCGATAGCATCTTGCCCTATGAAGTTACCCGGTTTGATCTGGACGATCTTGACAGGGCTATTGCTGATGAAGAAGCCCATGGCTTTATCAAGGTATTAACCGTTCCAGGCAAGGATAAAATACTGGGTGTAACTATTGTTGGATATCATGCAGGTGAGCTAATTGGTGAATTTGTTTTCGCAATGACGCACAGGATGGGTTTGAAAAAGATTTCCGCCGTAACCCATATTTACCCAACGTTATTAGAAGCAAATAAATTTACCGCAAATGTGTGGCGTAGTGCGCGATTACCAGAGAAATTTTTTCCGTTTACAGAAAAATATTTTCACTGGAAACGCGGGCGTTAACACGCAGAAAACAGTTCTAAAGGCACTGGTCTACTTGTTTGAGAAGTCCCTCAAGCGAGAGCTGGGTGACTTTGGCTTCAAACTAGCAACTAAGCAAAGGCAGCTGCCTACTGTGTTGGTTCCTGCACAGGTCGGTCAGATTTTATACCAGCTATTGAGACCGACATCGGTTCATTACTGAGTTACTTTATGGCGGTGGTTTACGGGTGTCTGAATGTCTTCGTCTACGGATTCAGGACGTTGATCTGAAGCGGATGTCTTTGAATGTATGAGATGGTAAAGGTCGGAAAGACCGGCAAACCATTCTTGCTAGCAAATTGAAAAGTGGCCTTGAAGATCAAATAGCTAAGGCAATTGAGATTCAAAAGAAAGATAAGGAGCAAGGTATCGGCAGCTCAATGAATCCAGCATTACAAATCAAATAATCCCAAGCACCTTATACTCCAGCTTGGACCTTTATATTCCCCTCTTCTCGGTGGTGTGCGCATCCTTTAACAGGAGAGGTATGTTGCCATCATTTGCATTCCTTCGTGGTAAGAAAATCCCTTCAGATTGCTGTGCGGCAGGCCGGAATCGATAAGCAGCGAGCAGGTTGTCATACCTTCCGGCATTCGTTTGCTACCTAAATGCTGCTGAGTGGCTCAGATATTCAAATAGTCTAGGAGCTATTGGGGCATAAGGATGTATCAACTATTCGAATTTATACCCATGTTCAGGGTTGGCACTACGCAGGAACCAGTAGGCCGCTAGATAGTATCTAGATAAGGCTTGCGCCTTAGGAATTTGGCTTGGGACAAAGCGATTATCGCAAATCAGGTAGCTTGGCAGATGTTTTCCCTGTTTATGGGAAACCCTAATTAACGCTTTTTTGAGGCTGCTTTTAAATTGAAAAACTCCATATAATAGAAATTCTTATGAAGATTTATTAAAGTCAGTCGATACTATGATTGTGCCGCTTTTCTCCGGCTGATTGGAGGCAATATATTAATAACAAGGAGCTATATTCTCGTTATGGTCAAGGAGCTTTCGTTTCCCTTTTATCTGGATCTAGCTACTCTCGATACAGGTAGCATTACCAATATTCTCAACGATATTGAAATCCATTTGCCGCTAATGGAGTCAGAAAGCGATTTAACCCAGTTGCTTCAGGTAAAGGAGTTTTTTGAGAAAGAGCTCATGGTTGACCATCGGCGCCATTAGTCCCTGCATTTTCCAGCTGTATTCATAGTATCTGCCCAATTTACAAAGCGCATCATGTTCGATGAAGCTGAGAGGGCCCCTGGCTCTGTCTGGGGACTTTGTTGTGGGCGCTACCCATATCCCGAAGTAAATTAAACCTAAGCGGAATGGCGCTGTAATAATGAAAGGCTCGGGAGTGATCTAGGCTTCTTTTTTGTGTGTTAGAATCTGTCTCCCTAAATCGCAGCTAACCACTATCGGCAAAGCGCAAAAACACCTGAGAGCAGTTTGGAAAACCCACAGTTAACAAATCCAATCACGAAATTTATCTCTGTATTTCAATACAGCGCTGTAGCGCTTCGTATTGTCTGGAATACTAGTACTTCACTTACAATCGCCATGGCGTTCACCACACTGATAACCGGTGTCATGCCTGCTGCTATTGCCTCTGTCGGTGGGCTTTTTGTAGATGCTGTAATAACGGCACTTCAGGCAACTGATGTTGGATCAGAGCAGGCGCGAAGCGATGCGCTTTATTATATTTTCTTGGAAGCGGGATTGGTTGTATTAATGACTGGTGCACAGCGAATAAACACGGTGTGTCAATCTATATTGAGAGTGCTGCTGGGAAATGAAATCAATGTAATGATTCTGGAGAAAGCACTAACCCTGGAGCTTGCTCACTTTGAGGACGCTGAGTTCTACGATAAATTGGTCAGAGCCAGACGTGAAGCGTCAAGCCGGCCGCTTAGTTTGGTTATTAAAACCTTCAACTTATTACGCGACGTGATTGCCTTGATCACTATTGGGGGTTGGTTGTTTCAGTTTTCTCCCTATGCTGTTTTACTGCTAGCTGTGGCGGGCGTGCCAGCCTTTGTCGCCGAAGCAAAATTTTCAGGAGAAGCTTTCCGTATTCACCGGCGTCGGTCTGCTGAACGGCGTATGCAAATTTATCTGGAAATGGTTTTAACCAGAGAAGACGGTGTCAAAGAAGTGAAGTTACTGCAACTAGGTAAGCTTTTCCTGCAACGTTACATCGATATATTTAAGAATATATATAACGAAGATAGAGACCTTGTTATTCGCCGAGGTTTTTGGGGGTATATTCTCGGGCTACTGGCCAGTGCCGCATTCTATTTTGCTTATGGTTGGGTTGGTTTCGCTGCAATTGCAGGCGTTGTGACAATCGGTCAAATGACAATGTACATTGCACAGTTTCGTTTGGGCCAATCAGCTGTTACTAACAGTCTTACATCAATTAATGGAATGTATGAAGATAATTTATACCTGTCTAACCTCACGGAATATCTTGAGCATAAAATACCGGAACAAAGCGGTGAGAAAATATCAGGTCTAAATTCCGCAGATGGCATTCGCTTCGAAAATGTAAGTTTCTTTTATCCGGGAAGTACCGCGCCCGCACTTCATAAAATCAATTTACACATTAAACCCGGAGAAAGCCTGGCAATAGTAGGTGAAAACGGCAGCGGAAAGACTACCTTGATCAAACTTCTAACGCGCTTGTACAAGCCGTCTGAGGGAGTAATTTATCTAGAAGGGATGAATCTAGACGATTGGGATATAGAAACATTAAGACAAAAGGTTGGAGTAATTTTTCAGGACTTTGCCCGTTATCAGCTTATTGTAGGCGAAAATATTGGCATTGGTGATGTAGACAATATTACAGAGGAAGCGCAGGTAGCTGATGCGGCAATGAAGGGTATGGCGGACAGCTTCATCAAGGACCTGCCCAAGGATTACAACACACAATTGGGCACTTGGTTTAAGGATGGCAAAGAATTATCTGGTGGGCAATGGCAGAAAATCGCCTTGTCTAGAGCATTCATGCGTAGCCAGGCTGACATACTTATCTTAGATGAACCGACAGCTTCGATAGATGCAAAGGCTGAGGCAGAAATATTTGCGCATTTTCGAGATCTGACTGAAAAACGAATATCAATTATTATTTCCCACCGCTTTTCGACCGTGCGAATGGCTGATCATATTATCGTGCTCGAAAAAGCAGAGATTATAGAGCAGGGAGCCCATCATGATTTACTTGAAGCGAATGGGCAATACGCCACGCTGTTCAACCTGCAGGCAAAGGGGTACCAGTAATAAATGGCTGGAATATCGTTCTATTTTGTTGTTGGACTTATGGTCTGCTTCATTGGCACAATTCCTTTTGGACCAATCAATCTTACCGTTGTCAAAACCACCATTGAGCTAGGCAAAAAATGCGCTCTCGAAGTGGCTCTGGCAGCATCGCTGGTCGAAATATTTGAAGCGCTAATCGCGATAATTTTTGGTGCGGTTATCAGCATCTACCTGGAAACCAGCTTGCTGATCAGCCTAGCTATTGCCATTGCTTTTATTGTGTTAGGTATTATGGTTTTAACCAGCAAGCCAAAAGTTAATATAGAGAAAGAGTGTAAATATGTTGATGTTGGTTCGCAATTCAGGAAGGGAATTATCGTAGCGGCGTTAAACCCCCAAGCAATACTCTTCTGGATCTGCGCGCTGGCTGCCATTAGTCAATATTTTGTGTTTGAATATACTGGGTTATACCTGATAGGATTTCTGTCTGGTGTGTTTATTGGCAAACTGGTTACGTTGTATGGTTTTATCATTATGAGTGGTTATCTGAAAATTCATGTTCAACAGAGTAGCTTGCTGGTAAATCGCCTGTTAGCTGGCGTATTAATATCTATCGGAATTAGTCAGAGCTGGAGAGTTTTATTTGGGTGATATTAAACATAAGCACTCACAAAGATTAATTCAGGGGCTTTTCAGTGCCTGATAATAGTGAAGTAGATAAAGTTAAGGCACTACGTGCAATAACGCGTGCACGTAACGGGTTATTTGTTTGCTTTTATACCCTGCCAGTTTATATTCTTTCCGTGTGGGCTTTGCTCAATAACGGTCGAGACATAATTAGTTTCATGTTTTTTTACATGGGGCTTTATGCTATTTTTACAATCAACATGGCGGCGAAACGTTGTCCCGATTGTGGCAATCAGTTCTTTGTTAAATCCTTCTTACTCAATATTGTCACTAAGAATTGCGTGCACTGTTCTCTACCTTATAAATATTGACCGTGAGTTAGCTCTTGTTAGTTATCATGCGCAACAGCTCTAATATTTTCGGTGGTTGTCCGGTTCTCAGAACACCGTGACGAAGGACTTCTCCTGACAGTCACATCTTCATCTTTTTATAAAGAACCTTTTTTCAAGTAACTAACCAATTCAGTTTTTGATATTTAAAGCGGAAGGCTATCCTAAAACCGAGATAGTGCCGGCTGTCGGTTTGGGAATTTCCAGAATCATTCGAATGATAGTTGTCTTGCTTGCACCATTGGGCTCGAGCAACTAATAGATGGCACCTCTAGGAATGGAGAAGCTCACATCATCTACAGCAGTAAATTCGTCGTAGCGCTTGACTACATCATGAAGGCTTAGCACAGATTCATTCAGCGGTGTTCAGATTGAGTGAGTCAGACAAAGTATGTCAGACAGTTAGGCTACCTTCCAGCATGGCCAGAAATTGGGGATCAAACTTGAAGTCTTGACCCCTGGTTCCACAATCAAACAGAAAGATACTTATTGATTTCTGCTGCCGCTAAACGGCCTTCATCAATGGCTCTGACCACCAGAGACTGACCGCGTCTGCAATCGCCAGCGGCAAACACTTTTGCGGCGCTGGTTTGAAAGTCGTGGTAATTTGCCTGGTAATTTGAACGCCCATCGAGCTCCAGCTTCAATGGTTCACTGACGTAATGCTCAGGCCCGAGAAACCCCATCGAAAGAAAAATTATATCGGCTTCCCAAAATTGAATTGTGCCAGGGACTTCTTTAAAATTCTCATCAACTTCAACTGTTTTAATCCCTAACAATTTCCCATCAGCATCGCGTACAAATTCCTTGCCGGATATTGAATAAACTCGCGGGTCCTGACCAAATTTTACCGCTGCCTCTTCGTGCCCATAGTCCACACGATAAATAACCGGCCACAGTGGCCAGGGGTTATCATCTGCACGATCGACTGGCGGCTTGGGCATGATTTCGAAATTCACCAGTGACTTGCATCCGTGCCGGAGTGAAGTGCCAATACAGTCTGTACCGGTATCGCCTCCGCCGATGACAATTACGCTCTTATCTTTGGCACTTATATAATGGCCATCATCAAGGTTGGAATCCAGTAAGCTCTTGGTGTTCTTACGCAGGAAATCCATTGCAAAATGAACCCCGTCACCTTCTCTGTGTGGAATGTCCAGATTACGAGGAGATGTTGCGCCGGTTGCAAGCAGTAACGCATCTGATTCATCCCACAGTTCTTCTATTGCTATACCATTCTCGCTAGAACCGCCAACATCGGAGCTAACGATGAACTTAACACCTTCTTCTTCCAGCAGTTTGACGCGGCGATCGATTACCGATTTTTCCAGCTTCATATTGGGAATGCCGTACATCATCAAACCGCCAATTCGGTCGTCTCTTTCATACACAGTGACTTCGTGACCCGCTTGATTTAATTGCGCAGCTGCTGCCAGACCCGCAGGTCCTGAACCCACGATGGCAACTTTTTTGCCCGTGCGCTCAAGTGGTGGCTTGGCAACTACCCAGCCCTCGTCAAAGCCTTTGTCAGCAATGGCACATTCAATGTTCTTGATAGTAACCGCAGGATGATTTGCGCCGAGCACACAGGCACCTTCACAAGGAGCCGGACAGACGCGGCCGGTGAACTCAGGAAAATTATTGGTTTTATGTAGTCTATCAAGCGCTTCTTTCCAGCGATTGTTATAAACCAGATCATTCCATTCGGGGATTAGATTATAGACCGGGCAGCCATTGTCCGATTGGCAAAATGGCACGCCACAATCCATACAACGCGCGCCTTGGGTGGAAAGGTGATCATCGTCGTGATTGGTGTAAATTTCTTTGTAATCGACCAGCCGCTCCACCGGATCACGGTAGGGTTCTGTTGCGCGGTCGAATTCTGTAAATCCTGTAGGCTTGCCCATTTATATAATATTTCCAAAGGTCTCTGTTATTATTGTAATGCTGATAAAAAAGTAAACGCTCAATTTGTGCTAATCAAAGTCAGGGGTGGTACGGATTCTCGCTCGACGAGCACGCGTTTGTAGTCGGTTGGCATCACTTTTAAAAATTGCCCTATAGACTGATCCCAATTTTCGAGGATTTGCGCTGCCACTGCTGATTCGGTGTATTCAAGGTGATTGCTGATCAATATTTTGAGTTCGAGTATATCTTCTGGGTTGCTTAAAGACTCCAATTCAAATGACGCCATGTTGCAACGCGTGGCGAAATCACCGTCACGGTTCCAAACGTAGGCTATGCCGCCACTCATGCCAGCGCCAAAGTTCCTGCCGGTTACTCCCAGTACCACGACCCGGCCTCCAGTCATATATTCGCAACCATGATCGCCAATGCCTTCCACGACGGTACTTGCGCCGCTATTTCTTACAGCGAATCGCTCAGCGACTATACCCCGAATATAGGCCTCGCCACCAGTTGCTCCATACAGCAACACATTACCGGCGATGACATTTTCTTCTGCTTTGAAACTACTGTTTTTTGGTGGATAAATAATTATCTTGCCGCCGGACAAACCTTTGCCGACATAATCGTTGGCATCGCCTTCTATCGTCAGCGTAATTCCCTTGGCTAACCACGCGCCAAGACTCTGGCCGGCCGACCCATGTAGCTTTATATTTATGGTGTCATCGGGCAGCATCTTCTCTTTCCAACGTTTTATTAATTCGTTGGAAAGCATGGTGCCAACTACCCGATTAGTATTGAGTATTTCTCGTTCGATATAGACTTTTTCACCGGTTTGTAACGCGTTATCAGCCAGTCGGATTAGCTCATTATCAAGCGCTTTGTCGAGGCCGTGATCCTGGTCTTTAGTTTTGTAAAACTCCGTGTCATCGAAAATCACCTTGGCAGGCTCCAGCATGGCGCTCAGATCCAGCCCACTGGCCTTCCAGTGGTCAGTTACCTCATTGGTGTTTAGTAAATCCACCCGGCCGACCATTTCATTTACTGTGCGCACACCAAGCTCGGCCATAATGTCGCGCATTTCTTCTGCGACCATAAATAGATAATTAACCACGTGTTCTGGCTTACCTTTGAACTTCTTGCGAAGTGCTTTATCTTGAGTCGCGATACCCACTGGACAGGTGTTCAAATGGCATTTGCGCATCATAATACAGCCGAGCGTGATTAACGGAGCGGTTGCAAAACCAAATTCTTCGGCACCCAGCAAGGCGGCGATAGCGATGTCACGTCCGGTTTTGAGCTGACCGTCAGTCTGCAATACTACGCGAGAGCGCAGATTATTCATCACTAGGGTCTGATGGGTTTCAGCTATGCCCAGCTCCCATGGAAGTCCCGCATGCTTGATAGAAGTCAGTGGTGAAGCACCGGTGCCCCCATCGTGTCCGGCTATGACCAGATGATCGGCCTTGGCCTTCGTCACGCCGGCGGCAATTGTTCCCACTCCAATCTCTGATACAAGCTTAACGCTTATACGAGCTTCTCGATTGGCGTTCTTTAAGTCGTGTATTAGTTGCGCGATATCTTCGATTGAATAAATATCGTGATGTGGAGGTGGGCTGATGAGCCCAACTCCCGGTGTTGAGTGACGAATGCGTGCTATGGTTTCATCTACTTTGCCACCTGGTAATTCGCCACCTTCTCCGGGCTTCGCTCCTTGGGCAATCTTGATTTGTAATTCATCTGCGTTGGCTAGATACCAAGCAGTAACGCCAAACCGGCCTGATGCAACCTGCTTGATGGCCGAACGCTTGGAATCACCGTTGGGCAATGGCTTAAAACGTTCTGGATCTTCGCCGCCTTCGCCGGTGTTTGATTTTCCACCAATTCGGTTCATTGCAATGGCTAAAGACTCATGGCTCTCTGCGGAGATGGAACCAAAACTCATGGCACCTGTTGCAAAGCGTTTTACAATTTCACTTGCCGGTTCCACTTCAGCTAGTGGAATCGATTCAGTAATATCAGTTCGGAAGTGCAGCAGGCCTCGAAAAGTGCAGCGACGAGTGCTGTCTTCATTGGCATGTTTGGCAAAGGCAGCATAGGCTTCCTTGCTATTATTTCTCGCTGCAATTTGTAGGTTAAAGATGGTGTTTGGATTCCACATATGTGAATCCCCACCTTTGCGCCAGTGGATATCACCGGGATTGGTTAAATTCGGAATCAAGTCACTGCGCGCAGCAGGAAAACCAATGGCGTGCCGACGGGCTGATTCCTCTATCAACACATCAAAATCCACTCCTTGCACGCGGCTTGTAGTACCCGCAAAGCATAGAGCAATGATTTCATCAGCCAGGCCGACCGCCTCAAAAATCTGGGCACCTTTATAGGACTGTAAGGTGGATATGCCCATCTTGGCCATGACCTTGAGCATGCCTTTGGCAACACCCTTCTTATAAGCAACGAACAATGAATCTTCGTCAGAATAAGAGTCGCCTAATAAGCCTTCTTTTTTTGCTTGCCATAATGCTTCAAAAGCAAGGTAGGGATTAATCGCGTCTGCGCCGTAACTTGTTAGCAGGCAATGGTGGTGAACTTCACGCGCTTCGCCTGTTTCTACAACGATACCAATACGCGTGCGTTGCCGGTTGTCAACGAGGTGATGATGCACCGCGCTACACGCAATTAATGCACTAAGCGGTATGCGATATTTAGATATATCGCGGTCAGACAACACAATGAATGAGTATCCATTCGCTATTGCCTGGATCGCTTCCTCACATATCCGACTGATCGTGTTCAGGTAACCGCCCTCTTCATCCCGATCAAAGGTAATATCGATCACCTGAGAGCGTAAAGCCTGATAGTCCATGTGTTTGATGTCAGCCAGTTGCTGATTGGATAAAATGGGATGAGCCAGGCTTATTCGATGAGCTTGAGCCTCGGTTGTATCTAACAGGTTGCCCTCAGGCCCGATGAAGCACTCAAGGGACATAACCACTTCTTCACGAATCGAGTCGATAGGCGGGTTGGTAATCTGGGCGAAAAGTTGTTTGAAGTAATCGTAAATCATGCGTGGCTTGTCAGAGAGACACGCCAGTGCAGAGTCATTGCCCATCGAACCCAATGGGTCGCGGCCTTCAGTCACCAAGGGCAATAACATGAATTGCATGGTTTCGGTGGTGTAACCAAACGCCTGCATGCGATGCAGTAGATTTTCTGAATCCAGTGAATGAGCGGCACCACCATTAGCGCTGTTTCTGCTGATATCAGCCAGTGTAACTTTCTGGTTAGCCAGCCATTTACCGTAGGGCCTTTTGTTGCTGATTGTTTGCTTGAGATCTTCATCAGAGATTAGTTTTCCCTGCTCGAAATCCAGCAGGAACATTTTGCCTGGCTGCAGCCGACCCTTCAATTTGACGTTAGCTGGATCGACGTGCAAAACACCGACTTCCGAACCCATAATCACTTTGTCATCAAAGGTTACGTAGTAACGACTTGGTCGCAGGCCATTTCGATCGAGCACAGCACCGATGTACTGCCCATCTGTGAACACAATCGAAGCGGGTCCATCCCAGGGTTCCATTAAGGCAGAATGATATTCATAAAAATCTTTCTTGGCCTGTGCCATGTTCTCGTCAGATTGCCACGCCTCCGGAATCATCATCATCACCACTTCTTGCAGAGAGCGGCCTGAGAGCAACAAAAACTCCAGCACGGCATCGAAGTTCCCGGAGTCAGTACCATCCGCATCAATTATCGGGAATAATTGCTTTAACTTTTCACCAAAGGCATCGGTGGCCACAGTGCCCTGTCTGGCGGCCATCTTGTTCACGTTGCCGCGCAGCGTATTGATTTCACCGTTGTGGCTCATAAACCGATTAGGTTGAGAGCGATCCCAGGATGGAAAAGTATTGGTGCTAAAGCGCGAATGTACCATCGCCAGGTGGGTCTCAAAACTTGGATTGGTTAGGTCCTTATAGAAGGGAAATAACTGACCTGGTGTCAACATCCCCTTGTAGACAATAACTTTTGTGGACAGGCTGCAGGCGAACAGCTGCTTAGCCTCAGTAAGTGATTCATCGTTGCGCAATCGGTGCGTGAAGCGCTTGCGAATGATATAGAGCTTTCTTTCAAATTCGAGTTGATTAAGATCATCGGCCGCTGCAATGAATAGCTGCTCAATTGACGGCTGTGCCATGCGAGCGGCAGGACCGACATCTGCACTATCTGCATCGATGGGGACTGTTCTCCAGCCCACAAGCAGCTGTTCTTCCTCAGCGATAATCCGATTTATGACTTCTTGGCAGATTTTCCGCTCGCCAATATTTTGTGGCAGGAATATATTGCCTACCGCATATTGGCCAGCCGGGGGAAGGTCTACGTTCAGGAATTCCTTGGCAACCTTTTTAAAAAAACTGTGGGGCAGGGCCATAAGAATACCTGCCCCATCGCCGGTATTAGCCTCAAATCCGCAACCACCGCGGTGGTCCATCCTGGAATTCAAATGATAGGCGTCCAGCATAATCTGATGACTTGGCTGGCCTTTTATATGCGCAACAAAACCGACGCCACAGGAATCTTTCTCCAGAGCAGGGTCATACAAGCCCGTTTTTTCTGGAAAACCAAATTTAAGGGGGATCTGGTTCTTACTACTCATAGATTTCTTATGCTCGTTCGCTACCATGGCTATTCAGTGACACTTTTAAATCCCGCTATTTCGCATCCCTTCGACGGCAATACATCGCGGGTTGGGGTAGCCTATTATTATTTTGTAAATTTGTGCTGCTAAAATTCTGACAGATAGGGCTCTGCGATTTATCCACTTCCACCTTTGGCGCAATCGATGCCTTCATATGGCACCACCAAGAGGGCCGAATACAATACCATCGCGCCAGAATAAGTCAAGGTCAAAAAGTTGTTGAAAAATTCAGGATTAAATGACTAACCCATTGAATTATCGCAGTTTATACGCGCAAGGTGTGGCTGAGGAGAGAAACTTTACGATTGCCATTTCAAGTGTGGAGTTATAGCTGAAGGGTCCGAAACAGTCGCAACAGTCGCAACAGTAGTCGATAGCAACATGAGTGGTTGTTGCGGTGCAATTTCAATCAGCGCAATAGAAAATAATATCACTGAGGATAAAATTTCTCCCCGTGTGGGGGTAGCATTTGAAAGTGCGCGCGATGCAGTAACGGGTGAGCGGAAAGAGAGTCTATTTGATTTGTTCATTGTTTGAACAAAATCAGATTGGCTTCTGGACGGCAGTCGCTGGTGCCAACCAAGCTAACTACTCGAGAGCTAAGAATAATCTTGGGCACATACTCGGGAACCTCGCTAATTGAGTGCGTTGCAGCGGTGTTATTGCTTGATATATTAAGGGAGGTGATTTAATCTAGCCAAGCTCGGCAGAAGCTAACCAAATAGAAAAAGTATTCAATAATTCAATCAGGGAGGCGAAATTAGCCCGTGAACCCAAATCTAACGCGAAGACGCTTTATAAAAGGGGTGATTGCCTCTGGCGTTGCCACCACATCCACTGCAGTTTGGTACTCAGCCACTGGCGCTGATCGACCAGCCGGTGCGGTAGAGCGGCTATTAAGAATCAATGTCAATGGCCAGACACGTAACGTAGATGTTGCACCGCAGGAAACACTGGCCTCCACGCTACGTTATAAATTGGGACTAACCGGCACCAAGTTGGGCTGTAACCGCGGAGAATGCGGGGCCTGTACGGTGTTGGTTGATGATATACCCAGCTACGCCTGTTCGGTTTTAACCCATTCAGTTAAAGACCAGCGAATCGAAACTGTTGAAGGTCTAGAGTCGGCAAATGGCACTCTGCACCCAGTGCAGCAGGCTTTTGTAGAAGAACTATCGCCACAGTGCGGATACTGTACGCCGGGCCAGGTTATGTCAGCCGTTGGATTGCTGCGGGCTAACCCAAACCCATCCCGAGAAGAAGCGCGTCAGGGCTTGGCAGGTAACATATGCCGCTGTGGTTCTTATGACTCTTACCTAAATGGCGTCATGCGCGCAGCTGAAATAGGATAATAATCATGGCATATATGCATATTGGTAAAGATTTTGTTCCACCTGATGTAGTTGGCAAGGTCACGGGTCGAATTAAGTATTCAGAAGACTATGCTCGCGATGGCATGGTTTACGCCAGACTATTAACCAGCCCTATTCCCCATGGCCGGGTAATAAATATCGATGCGAGCGAAGCATTGGCAATGGAGGGTGTATTCGGCATATTGACTGCTGATGATGTCTATCCAGAGGGAGAGCCTGATAGTACTGGTTTGAAGATTTTAACTAATGAACCGACACTGGTCGGTGAACCGATTTTGGCGGTGGCAGCGATCGATGAGAAGACCGCTGAAACAGCAATGACAAGAATCGACATCACTTTTGAGCAATTACCATTTACTTTGGACCCGTTGGATAGCTTGGTTGAAGGCGGTCCGGATGCCTATACCGGAGGTAACACCTTCGTATTTCGGCAGGGTTTCGCGCAGGAAAAGTGGACAGTTGATCAGGTAACCAGTTTTGTCAATGGTAATGAGCCTACGGCTGAGCCTCAGCAAACTTGGGAGTATGGCGATCTACAAGCTGGCTTTGCCAGTTCTGATTTTGTCTACGAAACTACATTTTCAACTGCAGGTTATGGTCACATGTCTATGGAGCCTCGCAGTGCCTTGGCTTACTGGGAAAATGGTAAATGCTATTTGCATGGGACTTCACAAAGTTTAACCGCTATAACTGCAGGAATGGCACAAATAGTGGGTGTACCACTGGAAGATTTTGTCTTCATTAATGAGGCGACTGGCGGCGGTTTTGGCCAGCGCGCACGAGCAGGTAGTATTCCCAGCATGGCGATACCTGCAAAGTTCTCACAAAAAATAAATCGTCCCGTAATGATGCGTGTCACCCGTGAAGAAGAATTCACTATTGGTGGTGCCAGGCAAGGGCTACAGGGTTGGGTTAAGGTGGGTTTTAGGACCGATGGCACCATGGCTGCCATGGATTTGTACTGCATCTCAGACAGTGGCGGCAAAGGGGGAGGCGGTGACGCTAACTCAGCGGCTGCCGGCGTAAGCGCACTTTATCAAACCGAAGCCATGCGCTTTAGAAACACATCAATTGGCACCAATACCGGCCATAGAGGTGCGCAGCGTGGCCCTGGTGAAAACCAGATTATGGCTATTATGGGTCCCATTATGGACAAGGCCGCGGCTGATCTTAATCTGGATCGATTGGAAATCCGCAAACTCAATGCCGCACAGAATGGTGACGTGAGTGGTCCTAGAAGCCAGCCGTTGACTAGCGCTTATATGCCCGAAGCACTGGCACAGGCGGCAGCACAATTTGATTGGGAAGGGAAAAAGTCTCGTGCTGGGCAGCGCAATGGTAGTAAAGTGCGCGGTCTTGGTATCGGTCAGGGTTATCATAATGCGGGCCGCAGCGGCATGGATGGCATAGTCAGGTTATTGCCCAACGGCCGTTTACAGATTCACAACGGTGTGGGGAACCTCGGCACCTATTCCTATGCATCAACTTCGCGGGCGGCAGCAGAAGTATTGAAAATGCCCTGGGAGAATTGCGATGTGATCACCGGCAGAACTGACAGGCATCTGCCAATGACATCACCGCAGGATGGCAGTAATTCAATCTTCACTAACACCCGCACTAACTTTGGTGCGGCGACAGATCTTTTGGGCAAAATGAAAGAAATTGCTGCTATGGATCTGGGTGGGTCCCCAGATGACTATGGCATCGACGGTGCAAGAGTGTATCAACTTGCCGACAACACCATGGGCATGACTTACGGCGCAGTGGCTCAGCGTGCTTTGGAGCTGGGCGGCAAGTTCACCGGTCAGGCTGAAATACCTGAAGAGCTGAATGAGTTAACGCAATTGGCCGTAGCAGGTTTGGCCGGTTCAGCAATGATGGGCATCTTTAAAGATACTCGTCATAACAACAACCCACCAGGATTTGCAGTCGCTTTTCTTGAGATTGAGTTGGATACAGAAACCGGCAAGTTTGAAATACTTGATCTGTTAAATCTCGCCGAGTGTGGAACTGTAGTGCATCCACAGGGATTGGCGAATCAATTGCGAGGCGGGGCAGTGTGGGGCATCGGTCTTTCTGTATTAGAGAGGCATTTATACGATCCGCAAAATGGTATCCCTGCAAGTACTGGATTCTGGCAAAGCAAAATACCAACCATACTTGATACGCCGGCGAATATAGATACTGGCTGGGTTGATTTGCCAGATCCTGAGAACCCGGTAGGTGCTCGGGGTATAGGTGAGCCGTCAATGGGCTCAGTATCGGCCGCACTAAACGCTGCAATTTCAGATGCGCTGGGTGGGCATTTGTTCAACACCTCGCCTGTCACAGCAGATATGATCATTAACCATGTAGCAGGCGTTTCCGAAACAGCGAAACCACTTGCCCAAAACAATTTCAGAGGTTGATATGGTAGCCACATCACATGACGTAATGCCCGATATTGAACTTTATCAGCCAACTGATGAATCGAATGCTTTGGCACTGGCAAATACCCTGGGTAGCGATGGCTGGCTACTGGGTGGAGGCCAGGATACTTACGGTTGGCTGAAAGATCGTAATAAGACGCCTTCGGCAATGATAGAGTTGACCAAAATCGATGCCTGGAAAGGAATCACTGAGACAGCTGATGGGGTTGAGATTGGCGCGGTTACCACGCTGACCGAAATCGCCGAACATCCGTTGATTCAATCCAAGTTTGCCTTGTTATCTACTGCGGCAGGTAAAGTAGCGAGTCCACAAATTCGTAATGTAGGAACGCTGGGCGGCAATGTGGCGCAGGATGCTCGCTGTTGGTACTACCGACGCGGTTTAGATTGTTATCGAGCAGGCGGCAATCTTTGCTACGCAGACTCTCCCGAAGGGTTGAATCGAGAGCATGCACTATTTGGTGCCAGCCGCTGTGTTGCGGTTAGTCCATCAGACACAGCGCCTGCACTCGTGGCATTGGATGCCATCATGGTAGTTTCCAGCACATCGGGTCAGCGCTTAATTGCGGCAGAAGATTTCTTCGTCGGCCCCGCACGAGATATTGTCAATATGACAGTGCTAAATGATGGGGAAATACTGACTGCTGTTCGGCTTCCGAATAGCTGGGCAAACGCTGAGTTTTACTTCGAGAAAGTTGCTGACAGAAATGTCTGGGATTTCGCGCTAGTGAATATTGCTGCAGCTATTAAGGTATCCGGTGGTGTCATAGAAGATGCTCGCCTGGTATGTGGTGCGGTGGAGTGTACTCCGCGTCGTTTGACAGCTGTTGAGAATGCGATAAAGGGTCAGGAAAGATCTGAGCAAACTGCGGAACAGGTAGCTGCTTTGTCGACAGAAGGAGCGAGGCCTCTTAATTACAATAATTTTAAAGTGCCTTTAATGCAAAATCTTGTGAAGAGAGCGATCCGGGGTTAGTCTATGGATTCGGTTGTAATCACAAAAATAAAATAAAAAGAGGGGAAGTACCGTGGGAGAAATTGTTCGCTATAAACGCGATGTCTGGGGCGAGGAAGTAATTCTTGGTGTGTCATGGGATTTGCTTTGGGTTGTTGCAGTAGCTGTACTGATTCTGCTAGCGGCTCATGCAATTATTATGGCTGCTTTAGCCAATAAGAAAATGGACAAGCCTTCGGCTGAGGGTCGGCGAGTTAACCGACACGAAGTAATTGATCGATTGTTTCATTGGGTGATGGCGCTGAGCATTTTTGCACTTGTCATAACCGGTATTGCGCCCATTATTGGCTTGCGTATGGCGTGGCTTAATATACATTGGATCTCAGGTTTGATTCTGACGTTCGTGATTGTTGTTCATATTATTCGGGCTTCTATCTGGCAGGATTTCAAATCGATGGTTCTTGGCCCGCGAGATTTTGGCGAGCCCTTTGACTCTGCCAATAAGCCTGGGAAATATTCGTTTGAGCAAAAAGGCATGCACTGGTCAATGACAATTATTGTATTGGCTGTGATCGTGACAGGTGTCATCTTGTTCATGCAAATCGATTCTCCGTTCTGGGATCGTACCAACGCCATGCCTGAGGCTCGATTAGGTCTTATGTTCTTACTGCATGGCCTATCGACGTTGGCATTGGTTGCCTTAATGGCGACCCATATTTATTTTGCACTACGTCCAGAGAAATTGTTTTACACGCGGTCTATGTTTAAAGGCTGGATTTCTGAAGACGAAATGACTGCAAACCATGACGCCAGTCGTTGGTCTCCTAACGAAGCAGATTAGACTGCAATAACAGAGAGTAGTGTGTAGTGATAGATAATGATATTGAAACAATAGAGTCTGGTTACGAATATCTGCTGGCCTATGCCGCACAAGGAAGGCCAGCTCTGGTTGAGACCGGACCAGGGCCTCATGCTCGGCCTACGCTGGAAGGAATGGCGACGGCGATGCAGAATGTAGCTGCTGCATTTGCTGACAGCAAGGCCGACTTCGAGCAAGTTATAGCGGACGACTGTAAAAAGGCTGGTGCCGCTCTAAACTTTTTGCTGGCGCAGGAAAAAATAGGTTCTGAAATAGTCGATAACCTGAACGCATCAATTCATTTGCGGGCTGTTTTAACTGATATGTTTTTGTACGGCGAAGCATTGAAACCCCTTGCTGACGATCAACTGCAAGTGGCAACAACTAACGCCGCTGAATAAATTATTTAGGCGCGGTGCGAGTAAATAAACGGAGTCAGAGGTAAACTCAGATTCCGTTTTTTTATGGCGGAGATTTTACAAGAGAACAACTATGATTGATTGGCCCCCGCGATTGAATCTGGCGCAGCTGCCTACTCCTGTCACCCGACTTGATAAATATTCGGCTCAGCTCGATGGGGTCAACCTTTGGGTGAAGCGGGATGAGTTGACTGGCACCGAGGTTTCCGGCAACAAAATCCGCAAGCTCGAATTTTCAATTGCCGAAGCTCTGAATCAATCTTGCGATACCTTGATTACCTGCGGCGGTCTGCAATCCAACCATTGCAGGACCACGGCCATTCTCGCCACACGATTGGGGCTTAAGGTTCACCTCATTCTCCGCGGCAGCAAACCGGAGAAGGTGGAAGGAAACCTTTTTCTGGATTATCTAAGTGGCGCCAGTATCACCTATCTGTCGCAGGCCCAGTGGAGGAACCATGGGCCCTTGGCCCGCGAGATTCAGGATGATTACAGCAAGTCAGGTAACAAGGCCTATTTTATACCCACCGGAGCCAGCGACGAGGTTGGTATCTGGGGTTATATTGCCGCTTGCCAGGAACTGCAGCAGGATTTTAAGGCCCTCGGCTTTGAGCCAGAATACATTGTTACTGCGACGGGCTCTGGTGGGACTCAGGCTGGTCTGATTGTCGGCACAGAATTGTTCGATTTATCATCACAAATACTGGCTTTTAATGTCTGCGATGACGCGGCGTACTTCGAGAAGAAAATAAGAACCGATATAAGCCTCTGGATGCAGCGTTATAAACAGGAGGTTGATTTGGATCAACTGAATATAAATACTGTTGAGGGCTATGTTGGCCATGGCTACGGTATAGCGGGTCCTGAGGTGCTGGATACTATCGCGGAATTGGCCAGAATGGACGGTATATTCCTCGACCCTGTCTATACAGGTAAGGCCTTTCATGGCATGGTTAGTGAAATCAAGAAGGGAGAGCAAGGTAAACTGGCCGGCGCCGAGAATGTACTATTTATACATACCGGTGGCTTGTTTGGGTTGTTTCCTCAACAACAGAATTTTCAATTTTTGAACTAAAAGGGTAGTGGGCTGGTACTTATGAAACAACATTCTAAGCTATTGCTTTTAGCTTGCTGCTTTGTTTTGGTAGCGTGTGAGCAAGCGCAGGAGAGCGCCCCGATGGGAGCGGAAACGGCTTCGCCACGCGGTGACTCAAACACAGTGGCAGAGGCAGAGCCAGACGGGGTAAGTGGGGCATCGGCGTATGAGGAAGCGCCTGTGGTAGTAAATAACGAAAATAACGAAGGTTTGTTGTTGTACAACACGACCCGATTAATTACGGATGGCTTGCGTTCGGGTGAAGGGTACTTCAGCGCCAGTGGGGATAGCATGATTTACCAGAGCGAAGAGCCAGGCTCTAACCCCTTTTACCAGATGTATATATTGGATCTGGCCAGCGGCGAATCTACCAAGGTTTCACCGGGCATAGGTTTGACTACTTGTGCGTGGATTCATCCGCTGGAAGCAAAAATCATCTTCGCCTCAACCCACGGAGACCCCGATGCGCAGTCAAAGCAAGCAGAGGAGATTGCGATCCGGGAAAGCGGCATATCTCGCCCCTATGGCTGGGATTACGATGAACACTACGACATTTACCAGGGGGACAGCAACGGCGAGAACTTGGTTAACTTAACCAATGCGCTTGGCTATGATGCGGAAGGGTCCTATTCGGCAGATGGCAGCCAAATACTGTTTGCGTCTAACCGGGAAGCCTATCAGCGCACCCTGAGCCAAGCCGAGCGGAAACTATTCGAAGACGACAAGTCCTACTTCATGGATTTATATATCATGAATGCCGATGGCTCCAATATTCGTCAGATTACCCATTCGCCCGGATACGATGGGGGGCCATTTTTTAACCCAGATAACACAGGGGTGGTTTGGAGACGATTCAATCCCGATGGTAATAGCGCAGAAATATGGACGATGGATTTGGATGGCAGCAATCAACGTCAGCTAACCGCAGACGCGATGGTGTCATGGGGGCCTTATTTTCATCCCACCGGTGATTACATTATTTATTCTAGCAATATACTGGGCAATTCCAATTTTGAATTGTTCATGGTTGATCCGGTTGGAGAGAACCCGCCAGTGCGGGTAACGAACACGGAAGGTACGGACATTCTTCCGGTTTTCTCTCCAGACGGCTCCAAACTTGCCTGGAGCACCACGCGTACGGAAGATGGGACCTCTCAAATCTTCATGAGTGACTGGGACCACGCCAAGGCATTGGAATTACTCGGACTGGATTAGATCCCCAATGTGTATGATAAAAAAACTATCAGGCTTACTGGCTATACTCTGCTGCTGCAGCGGATTGGCCTTCGCTCAAAACGATGACTTGGTTCACCATAGTTTAAAAGTGATGTTAGACCCATCGAACCGGTCAATAAATGTTGAAGATACGATTACTCTTCCAGCTAAGCCAGTTGCGGCCCCATTATTCTTTTCTCTGAACGAAAATTTGACTATCACTGAAAATTCTATTGATGTTCAGCAATTACAAAATGGCTCACCGTCTACCGCCGTCGGTATTAACAGCATGGACGGTGAAGGAGCTTCCACAAACCACTATGTATTCAATTCGCCTTCGACCAATAGCAATCAGATTTTTATCAGTTATGCCGGATCAATTTATGACCTGGCAGAACAGGATAGTGCTGAATACGCGCAAAGTTTTTCGGAGACCACAGGAATAATTAGTGACTTGGGGGTTTATTTAAGCAAGGCCAGCATGTGGATTCCTGAATTTGACACCGACCTGATTACTTTCGATGTGCAAGTTGAATTTGCTGACAGCGCCAATACCTGGGCGGCGGTTAGCCAGGGAGACCGAAATGGGAAAAATGCTTGGATTAGCCGCCAACCCATGGAAGAAGTTTATCTGGTTGCTGCGGATTTTACTGAATACTCGGTTGCCACCGGCGATATTGAAATGCTGGCATATCTGCGCCAACCCGATTCAAATCTCGCTAATAAATATCTGGATGCAACAGAAAGATACCTGGCTCTTTATGAACCCCTGTTGGGAGAATACCCATTTAGCAAGTTCGCACTGATTGAAAACTTTTGGGAAACTGGCTACGGCATGCCCTCGTTCACTCTACTTGGCGAACAGGTAATACGCTTTCCATTTATTCTTGAGTCATCTTATCCTCATGAGATATTACATAACTGGTGGGGGAACGGAGTCTATCCAGATTATGCAACGGGCAACTGGAGCGAAGGACTAACGGCCTACCTTGCCGATCACTTGTTTCAGGAAATGGATGGTTTGGGTGCAGAGTACCGCAAGGAAATGCTCTCCCGCTACAAGAATTATGTGAGCGATGGAGTGGATTTCCCTCTTGCAGAATTCACTTCTAGAAATTCAGCTGCATCACAAGCAGTGGGTTATGGTAAAACGCTCATGCTCTGGCACATGCTGAGGTTAGAAGTGGGGGATGTGCTATTTGTTGAGGGACTCCGACAGCTATACCAAGGTTACAAATTCAAGCGAGCTTCATTTTCTGACATTGCCGCTTTGTTTTCCGAATTGGGCGAGCGCGATTTAAGTTCGTTTTTCGATCAGTGGGTGAACCGCACAGGGGCACCTGAACTTGCCCTTTCTGTTGAGGAAACCAATGACAACCAAGCGCGTATCATGTTTGCCCAGGTGCAAGCTGGTGAGGCCTATGATTTAAGTGTACCGATAGCCCTCTATTATGCGAATGAGGCAGAACCTCTTTTATTCAATGTTGATCTTTCGCAAAAATTCGAAGGTGTGTTGGCAAATGATTTTGAAAATCTTCAGGGCGTATTAGTAGATCCTCACTTCGATTTGTTCAGACAGCTAGACCGCGAGGAAACTCCACCAACGATCGGCGAATTGTTTGGTTCCGGAAAGATAAGTTTTATACTGCCACCGGAAAATCGGCAGGACTGGACTCAAATGGCGAAAGCTTTCTCTCAAGGTGTGGATGCCGAAGTGCTTTATAGCGAAAATATCGAGGCACTCCCGTCTGACCGACCAGTTTGGATAATGGGTAAGGACAACCCATTTGCGGAATCACTGCAATCGGCGGTGGAGTTTTATGGCGTAACGTATTCTGACACCGGTGTAACTTTGGATCGCAGCGAAATCAGTTACGATAATCGCAGCACAGTATTAGTTGGGCGCCATCCGGGTAATCCGGAATTGGCAGTAGGCTGGATACATGTCGAAGATATGGTGGCCATGCCTGGAATGATTGAAAAACTACCCCACTATGGGAAGTACTCCTACCTCAGTTTTGTTGGTGAGGAGCCAACCAACGACGTATCGGGAATTTGGTCAAGCCCTGAATCGCCTATGATGTGGTTAAAACCTGATGCGCTCGCTTCCATAGCATCAGGTGCGCTGACCGTTGCTGAGCCGCTGGCTATTTTACCGCCTAAATTCCTGCCTGACCAATTGCTAAGACATGTCAGCGAGTTAAGTGCAGCGGAAATGGAAGGCAGAGGATTAAGAAGCGCTGGAATTAATCGTGCCGCGCATTATATTGGCGATCGCTTCAGGGAAGCAGGCTTGCAGGCTCTGGGAGGTACTTATAACCAACAGTGGTCCAGCACGATAGCAGGCATCGGCGACATTGACCTGGCTAACGTGGTGGGGGTGTTGCGTGGCAGTAATCGAGAATTGAGTTCGGAGCCAATCATTCTGGCAGCCCATTACGATCATCTAGGAATCGATCCGGAATCGGGCGAGGTGTATGCCGGTGCCGATGACAACGCTTCGGGTGTCAGTATTTTGATCGAGGTAGCGTCCAAATTATCAGCTACATTTACACCCCAGAGACCCATCCTGTTTGTTGCTTTTACAGGTGAAGAAGCAGGCCTGATTGGATCAGATTATTTCGTCAATAATCCACCCAGCGGGTTTGCCTCGGAGGATCTTTTTGCGATGATAAATCTGGATAGCGTCGGGCGCCTCGAGGGGCGAGCTTTGCAAGTCTTTGGTACCGGAAGTGCCTATGAATGGCCGTTTATGGCTCAGGGTATCGGATTTACAATCGGGGTCACCTCAGAGTTTCCGGTGGCAACTATCGCCAGTAGCGACCATGCTAGTTTTCTGAATGCGGGTATACCAGCGATCCACTTATTTAGTGGTATTCATACCGATTATCATCGCACGAGTGACAGTATTGAAAAGCTGGATCTGGAAGGTATGTCTAATATCGCGTTGTGGGTGCAGGAGGCCGTAGTATATCTTGCCGACCTGACTAATCCGCTGCGGGTAACACTAGCTGCGGCGAATGGGGATACAACCATGGACAGAGTAGTTCAGATCAGTGCTAGTGCGGGAGCGGAAAGGACCGCAGGGCTCGGTACAATTCCTGATTTTGCTTATGCTGGAGAAGGTATAAAAATTTCTGGCGTGACACCAAACAGTGCAGGCGAAGCAGCTGGTTTGCAGAATGGGGATGTGCTGTTAAGTTTTTCTGGTGAAAAAATAGATGACCTGCAAACATACTCTAACCTACTACGCCAGGCGACAGTGGGTGATATGATTCAGCTGGAAGTGCTGCGGGGTGATCAGCAGCTAGTGGTGGAGGCCACGCTGAAAGCTCGCTAGTTCGGGGCGAGTAATCACCTCAACAAACCAAAGAGTAACGCCGCTGATACAAACAATATGGATAAATAAATCAGTCGTCGGTTGACGCTGGATTTTGGTGCTATCCAGTTATAACTCTCTTCCTCAACAAATAAACAATTCTGTCGTTTCTTGAAAAAACTCATAGGTTTCCCCTCTACTGGCCAGCTTCAATTAAACCTGACTGAGCAGACAATTCTATGTGCACAATCGGGCAAAGTGATGAGGAAAAATTATGAATCGTGGCAAAGAAGGTAAAAACGGATTTCTAAAATCGGTATCGAAATCCCACGAATGCTGCTCGCGGAGAACCGGCTCCTAAAAATCTAGAAATTGTAAAATCCTCAATAATGGGCACCTCAAGTTCACTAGGTTCTTCACCTAGTAAGCCAAAAGTTTCGTATTCCATATCGAAAATATTTTCGATCTTGGCGACGACTTCAAAAGAATCACTGAAGCTGTAGCGTGCCCGTAAGCCGACTACGGTATAACCAGATACTTTGCTGAGCTGGTTAGACTCATCTCCGCGTATCACCTGGCCATCATTGCTCAGTAAATCCAAGCCGAGACTGAGATTACTATTCAGTTGATAGTCAGCGCTTAGTTTAAACTGGTGACTCGGAATACCGGGAATCCGGTCGCCTTTGCTGACAAGGATTTTCCCCTCGTCATCTGCGAATGCATGGTTTGGACTTAACACCTGGAAATTATCTTCGAAGCTGGCGTTAATGTAACTGTAGGCCATAAACCAGTTGAGTGTCTGTGATTGCCCACTAATACTGCTTTCAAAACCAACACGCTGGGTTTCATCAACATTGGCAAAAAGACCAGTTGAGCGTCCAGTGGTTTGAAATAGTATGTCATCCTGATTAGTTGTATGAAAAACACCGGCCTGATAATTTATTGAACCCAAAAACCCACGTGCACCAATTTCGAAGCTCTTGGCCACCACATCATCCAGTGGCGGATCAGCTAGAAAAGCGTTGGGTAAACGACATTCCAAGTCTACTTCGCTTGGGTCCTCTCCCTTTTCTATAGCGAACGCTACGGCGAGGTCGAAAACACCTTCGTTACAAGCCAGTTCAATAGGCGTCGGTGCTCTTGATGACTCACTGTAAGTGGTGAATAGATTGTGACTTTCATTCACTTGCCAAGTTAAGCCTATGGCCGGATTAGTGCGAATATAATTGTGGTCGCCATTTAATTCGGGCCGGTTTCCAGAACGGTCCATGAGCTCTACATCGGTACTGTTTACGCGAGCGGAAACAGTTAACGCCACCGCATTGGTTAGATCCATGATGTTAGCGAAATACAAGCTGCTGGTGGCTGTTTCAGTACTGATAGAAGTTGCTTCTTCGTCAACGAATGTTCCTGTGCCCAAGCCAGAAGTTAGCCGGGTAAGCGGGTTCATATTTGCAAGTTCAAGTACCGAGTTAAAATTAGAATCACCGACAAAATAGCTCAGGCCGGCAATAAGTTGGTTTGATCTGCCCAACAAATTGCTACTCAGTGTCCATTGAAAATCGCCACCGCTACTCTTCTGGTTTCGGTCGCTGAGATTATTGATCCCCTCATCAGACAGAATCCCGGTACCACGTAGCTCGTCATCATCAAACCCATTCAATTCAAATTCATCGTCCGAATTAAGTGCAGATGCAGTTAAATTCAAGAAGTCCTCAAGCGCATCGGCATTGGCGAATTGACTGCCACAGACCGCTTCATTGTCTAATCCGAGTTCTTCCAGATCATCTTCTTCCAGGCCTTCAAGTAGCCGCTCGATGCCACCGAACTCACAAATCGCAAATTCTGAACCATCGCCATTAAATGAAGCAGTTTTGTTTTCTCTATGATGCACACTGGCGCTAAAACTGAGGGTATCACTGAAGCTATGCTGAAAATCCATACTGAGCATTTGCATGTCATTCTTGGTTATGTCCGGGCCGGTAAAGATTGCCTCTCTGTCATAGGACAGTAACTCAACAGGCGAAGCGCCGTTGCCTTTTA
>CAVOCG010000007.1:0-39314 GCA_963694095.1 Gammaproteobacteria bacterium | reverse complement strand
TAATACCATTACCATCGAGCAGCGTGCTGTTTGAAAGTTCAAGCAGGATCTGCACCAGCCCTGCCCAGGCGTCTACATAAGCAGGATCGAGCTGGACTATTTCTTCGAACATGTCCCGGGTACGACTTACCAGTTCGGGATTACTCTGGATACGGGGTCCCAGACTTTGCAGTTCTCGGAGCCTAGCCGTAGCGATCAGATAAAGATTCTGGGCTTCCGGATTATCGGTCCCGTGGGTCTGCAAAACAGCCACCTCCTCCCCCATCAGTTTGACCTGCAAGGCTGAGATTACAGCACCAGCAATATCATCCTGAATCGCGAAAATATCGTTCATCGTGCGGTCGTAATTCGCGGACCAGACCCGAAAGCCGGTTACAGCATCAGTCAGTTCGGCGGAAATCCGTAGCTTGTCCCTAGCGCGTCGGACCGATCCGACCAGCACATGGGCTACATTCAGTGTTCGCCCGATCTCCCGAGAATCTTGATTGCGGTTTTTGTAATAAAAAGTGGAGGCACGTCCGGGCACTTTCAGACCGGAGACGTGAGCCAGCCTGGTCAGGAGTTCGTTGGTAAGCCCATCGGCAAAGTAACCATCTTCCTCACCGGAACCTAGGGAGATGAATGGCAAGATGGCAACAGATTTTAGGTCGGCTGGTACGCCTGAAGCGACTAATTCTTCGACACGGCTTGGTGACTCTGGCACTTCCTCATCGACCGCGATTGGCTCGATGTCCAGTGGACGATTGAAGATAACCAGCTGTTGCACAATGACTACGGCGATTAATAACAGCAAGGTGGCACTGAGTAAGTAATCCCTGGTTCGCAGAGGGGTGGCCACTTCCGAGGTGGCCGCCTTGGTGATTTTGATTCCTTCGGGTGTTAATTCGAATGCCCAGGCTAGTATCAGCACCAGAGAAAAACCAAACAATAGGCTGATAGCCAGCACGCGAATTGCGTTTCCTGGCATGGCAAAGGCGGGGAATAGCGTGTCCGCTATTTGTAATAGCAACCAGCTCACTACTACATAGCCTGTGGTGACCTTGTAGACGTTGCGCCGTTTTAATTCTTGGAACAGAGTACCCATTGGATAGGGGCCTGTTGTTATTATTGGCTTGTTTGTTGTTCCGGTTTTGTTGTTGAGGAGTTTAGCATTTTTTGCTGAGTTAGGTAGCGGTTGATTGGCTTGGTTCTGGTCGGGAGGGTCAGACCCCTGTTTAGGAGTTAGAGCTCGATTTTTGATGTTTCCGAGCCTTGGATAAATATTATCTGTTTTTCAGAAAATCCACAGCGCGGTCTGGGAAGTCAGTAAATATTCCATCTACATTTGCTCCAAAATAATGCAGCTGAAGAAGATTTTCGAAGCTGTCTGCATACTGGGGCACCCGACCCGGATCGAGCTGGTAGGTATAGGGATGAACTTGCATACCGGCCGCATGGGCTTGTTCCACCAAATCAGAGATTATCACATTAGCTTTGCTTGAATCGCGGCTTATAACCAGGCTTTTTTCTGGTCCAATGCCATCGGCAAAATGAGATAGCTTGTCCATGCCACCGGCTTCGAACATCCAAGAGTATGATTCATCACCGCCAATCAGCTGAATCAAGTTAAGGTTCACTCCAGCGGCTGGAAGAATTTCATCGTGAATTATTTTTAGTTCGTCAAAACTAAAGGTCTGTACAAAAACTTTGTCCTGTTTCGTTGTATAGCCGTATTCCTTTAATACATTTACCAGAGCCGTGCTAACGTCTTTGCCCGCGGCGCGATGAAATTCAGGTGATTTCACCTCCGGGTAGATGCCGACATCTTTGCCCGTTGACTTGTTCATTCCCTGAATAAGTTCAATTTCTTCGATCAATGTGGGAATACTAAAGCTTGAAGCCCCCACAGGAAATCGATCAGTATAGGATTGAGTTTTTACCCCACCTCGATAACTGAATCCTTCGCTGACATTGAGAGTACGAATTTCTTCCAGGGTGAAGTCGATTGCATAATAGCGACCGTCGTCCCGGATGCGATTCGGAAACTGCTCGGCCACATCGGAGGTTCGATCGAGTGTCACATCGTGCAATACAATCAAATGATCGTCTTTGGTCATGACCACATCCTGCTCGATGTAATCAGCGCCCATTGCGTGAGCCATCGCCTTGGCCACGAGTGTGTGTTCGGGCAAATAGCCGCTTGCACCGCGGTGTGCCACCACAATTTTCTGAGAGAAGGCCTGAGTAGATACCAGAGTAGCCATAACAACTAAACCTATTCGTATTGTCTTCATGTACACACCGTTTAAAATCAACCAGTAAAAATAGCGACATCATTACATCCCGGTAGTTTGATTCAAATTCCTCCGAAAGGGAAGAAAGAGTTTCTATGCAAGCCTAGGCAGTCTACTCAGCCGTTAGATTGATCAAGATTGTACCGTTTTAGGAAACTACCGGGGATGTCAAAGGCAAGCAGGATAATATTTTCTGTTTAAGAAGGCGTGGACATCAATTGAGATAGTCTTTATCGTTCATACTCCTATCCCCTTGCAAAAGTGTAGTGGCTGAGCGATGTTTTATAAAATTCAAGATGGTCAGAGAATTACGCCATCTGCCAACGATCTGCAGCGATTACTACGCTGGCGCTCATCAACATTCTGGGTCATGTTGGTGGGTTATGTTGGCTACTATCTATGCCGTGGCAATCTCTCAGCTGCATTCCCATTGCTGGAGCAAGAGTTTGGTTATTCAAATACTCAACTCGGTTTGATCGCATCTCTTTCCGAAATGGCTTATGCGACCGGCAAATTTATCAATGGCCCAATGGCAGATCGCATTGGAGGTCGGCGTATTTTCCTCATTGGTATGGCTGGCGCAATTTTCTGGAACATCATCTTCTCGGTTTCAGCCAGTCTGATAGCCTTCATTGTAGTTTGGTGCTGCTGCCGTTATTTCCTTTCCATGGGGTGGGGAGGATTAACCAAAACAATTGGCAATTGGTACCCGCCGGACCGCAATGGCACGGTGATGGGTTTGATTAGTGTGAATTTTCAATTTGGCGGCGTTGCCGCCGCGCTGTTTGCAGGCACCCTAGTAGCTATTGGGGTTACCTGGCAAGGTTTATTCGTCTATCCGGCCATTGCCTTAAGTGGCATCTTAGTCTGGTCTTATTTCGCCTCAAGATCCACCCCAGACGATGTAATACCTGGCGCTTTTGTTAGTACTGCCCAGGGTGGGGAAAAGCATCTAGCCGACTACGGCGGCGAAGAAAAACCCCGGGTAAAAGTTATACTCAAAACACTTCTTAGTATGCCTATCTACCGACAATTACTGGTATTTAGTTTTTTGACAACTCTGTTGCGATCGGTATTTTTGTTCTGGACCCCAAAATTTCTATTCGACATTGGCCTGGAAGCTAGCACGGCAATACTTCAGTCAGCGATCTTTCCCCTGCTTGGCGTGCTTGGGACTGTATTTATAGGCTGGTATACCGATCACTACGCAGTAAAAGGTGATAGAGCCCGCATGATGTGGATTATGTTAGCCGTGTTGGTGGGGTGCTTACTTGCTATTGCTTCACTTAGTGCGGCAGAAGTTCCCAATTTCAAAGCAATAATGTTCTTTCTAGGGGCCTGTGGTTTCTTCCTGCTCGGACCCTACTCCATGAGCAGTGGTTGTCTTACTCTGGATATTGCCGGCGCCAAAGGTGCTGGCTCTTGCACCGGCATCATCGATGGGATGGGCTACATAGGTGGCGCAATTGCGGCATTTGCTGCGGGTGCTGTGTCTGATTATCTAGGCTGGTCTCAGGTATTCCTAGTGTTATCGATCTTCGCAGTGATTTCCGCTCTGAGCGCCTGGTTTATGAGTCGCCAGTTCCAACGAATCGCGAGCTAGAGCCCAATAGCCAAAACGCGTTCCATCCTCACTATATAGCGGTACCGAACGCCTTCTCGGTATTTGCGGGAGTAACTTACCGTAACAATCGAAGGGCACAAGCTATCAAGAGTTGTAGGGCTTTTTAAATAAGATGACATATGAATCTGCACCCAATCGATGATAGTTTGCTATCGCGGATAGTGTGGATTGGATGCGAAAGTTCTTATTATCAATATCAAAGCGGTTTGTTTGACAGCTCTGAATTTGAGCCGAAGATGGGGCGTTGGCGGTCCCAGGTGGCAACTGCTACAACCCAGCTACAGTTGTGTGCTCAACGCCAGTGGTTTGCCCCTGACTTTAGGGAAGAGATAGATCGTATTGTGCGCACTGGTGGTGAGTGGCCTTGTAGTGAATAGCAAGAGGCTGTTTGTTTTTACTGGGTATTTAGTTTGAAGACGTAGAGAGCGTTGTGGCCATCCGGGCTTTGGAGTTCGGGGGCTAGGAAGCTGCCTATACGCCAGGGGCTGCCGCCTTCGCGGCCAGCTGGGATTGCTACGTACTGCACACCATCTACCGCATAAGACATGATGAATCCTTGCGCTGATGTGGCCAGGCGTGTAGTCCATAGCTCTTCGCCAGTTTCTACATCCAGAGCGTGTACGCGGCGGTCGTAGTCACCGATGAAGACTAGGCCACCGGCTGTGGTTAAGGCGGCCGTCAGGAATGGAGCGCGCTGCTCTATGCTCCACTTCTCATCCAGTGTTTCGACATTGTAAGCTGCCAGCTTGCCGAAGCGGCCTTCGGTGCCGGGCATTTCCTGCCACATTCTATTGCCCTGACTGCCACCGCCGCCAACCTCGAAAGTAGCTGCCAGTGGTGACATTTCCATACAGCTCTGGCTCAGCGGGATTACCAATTGCTGGGTTGGTGGGTGATAAGCGCTGGACTGCCAGTTATGGCCTCCAGCGGTAGAGGGACAGACCGATAGCCAGTCACCTATTTGCATATTACGAATGTCTTCGCGGTACCTTAGTTCGCCAGTTTCTATATTGACGTCACCAAACACATTCTGAAATACCGTTTCCTTCAAGCCTAAAAACTGGCCGGTGCGTCGATCCAGTTTCCACAAAATTCCACTCTTACCGATACTCAGTAAATAGGGCTCGCCAGCAATGTCCACCAACACCTGTTCGAAGGCTTCATCCATATCCAGTGACTCACCAGGCACATGCTGACGATACCAGACGATTTCGCCGGTATCAGGATCAAGCGCCAGTGTGGAATTAGCGTATAGAGTGGAATCATCGGTTGTTAATCCTCGACTCGCAGCCATCCAGGGCTTGGCTTGCGCCGTGCCGAAAAACACCAAACCTAAATCAGGATCCCAACTTCCGCTTATCCAGACATCGGCGCCGCCGCGAAATTCCAGCGGCAACCCACCCCAGGTATCGTCTTCCGGTGTACCTGGCTGTGCTACGGTGAAGGTGCGCCAGAGCTCCTCCCCGGTACGGGCATCATGACCGGTAATAAAACAGCTTTCTTCGAAAAAACGCTGGCAGCCGTTAATACCATTAACAAGTTTGCCATCGGCGACAATAGGCCCGCTTGAATTGGAATAGCCCTGATCCCCATCGGCTATTTCAACATCCCAACGCACTCGTCCAGTGCGAGCGTCCAGAGCCACTATATGCGCATCAGTGGTCCCAACATAAATCATATCTTCCCACATCGACAAAGTGCGCAGATGTCCGCCCTGCCGGCCACCTTCAGGAAACTGTCGGCGGTATTCCCACAATAGAGTGCCATCGCTAGCATCCAGCGCCTGGATAACATTGCCAAAATTAGGAATATACATAACGCCATTACGTGCCAGCGGAGCGGGTTGACTGCGACCGGACTCCATACCCCAAACCCAGGCCAGACTGAGACCCTGCACGTTATCCGTATTTATTTGATCCAGCCGTGAATAGCCCTGACTCTGGGGCGAGCCGCGCCAGTAAGTCCAGTCCGATGCCGCAGGATTGGCCAGTTCGCTAGTGGAGACATTGCGAAATGCACTGGCTTCAATAAAAGTCCGTGTAATCGCAGTCTCAGTTTGTTCGATTACGCCCACCTCCGGCACTCGATTCCTGCCGCCCGGTGAAGGTATCGTGCCGGCGATACCTGGAACCGGCGTGCGTTCGACAGTCGTTACTGTCGCCGTTCGAGCATCTACTCTGCCTGCCACTGCCAGCCCAGCTGAGGAAAATGATAACTGCGCAGCACCCGGAGCAACTGCGTTACGTTCTAAAATAAAAGCAACGATGTCACTGTATTGAGAATCAGACAATGACGCCGGAGCGGTGATTGGCATGGTCTGCTTTATCAGGGTCAACAAAGACAGCACTGGGCTGTTTCCCCAGTTGTTCACAAAGTTAGAACCAATCAACGCAGGTGCCTCGAAAGCACCCTGAAGACTTGGAAGATGGCAGGTAGCACAGTTTTCTTGATAGAGCTCATTACCCAAAGCAACTTGCTCACTACTGAAAACTACCTGATCGTTCTGCTGTGCAACCGTAACAGAACACACCAGACTCGCTACAATCAGAAAACTGCCTGAGCTGTTTCGACCAAATAATTTCATTAGTCCCCTATCGACCAATAGTAAGAACTTCTTGCGCTGCCGTCCTATCATTGGATGCTTGCATATATTGTTCTTCATTGAGATAAGTAATGCCCACCCAGGCGTGACTCATTTCATCCACTCCACGCCGGCCAAAAACCACCCACTGTTCCGGATCCGGATTGAGGGGATTATTGACCGTGTTGTCAAACACAGAAGTGAATTGAAGAACTGTGCCTTTTGGTAGAAGTGGCTTTACGTCATCTTCGAATATATACGATATTTGCCAGTTGTGATTGTACTTATTCACCTGGCTCAACACTTCCTTGCGACCATCTGGATAGATAGCCTCCATGCTCATGACTTTACCGCGCATGTGCAGATGGGGGCGATAGCTGTGAATTACCGCTGGTGACTCAAGCACATGGGTTCCAGATAAAACCTGGTAACCATGAGGTGGAATGACAATGTCCTGACCCCGTGCCATGCCGTTCAATCCATCGACGCGGAACATGGTTTCACCAGAGGTGGCTAACTCGGGTACGACTCCCTCCTTATAGAACCAAAGACCCACTTCAACCACATCGTTGGGAACTTCAGTGCCCCTGGGAAAGTAATGTAGGTTCCATGCGATTTGTCCATTCGCCGGCACTCGCATACCGGTACCTTCAGGAAATATTTCCCAAGATTTTCCGACACCGTACCTAGCTAATGCTACCTGGCGCTTTTCTCCTTCAGGAATTAACACAGCATGGCCGTGATGCACTACTTGCTTCCCTAAGGGATAAGACGCTTTAAATTCGGCAGCGCGCAACCAACGCTCCCCTTCCATACCTGCGAAAGGTACATTCGGTTGCCACCACTGATCTTGCCCATTGGCAATAACGTTGTATGGTGAAGACTTAATTATCAGATCCGGCGGCCCCATGGAATCGCCCAATTGCCACTCTGCGCCACCGGCAATTTCTATTGCTGGCGGCAGGTCATCGGGGTTTCCTTCCGGCGCCCCGGCATCTACCCAATCCCTGATTAATGCAATCTCCTCATTAGACAGCGAAGCATCATTTTTGAAACTCTGAATACCGATGTCTGGATCGGCATGCCAGGGGGGCATGATGCGCTTGGTCACCCGATCTCTTATCAACGGCGCAAACGGCTTCACCTGCTCGAAGTTCATCAAAGGCATGGGGCCGATGCCATCAGGGTTATGACATTGCTGACAGGCGCGCTGCATGATCGGCGCTATGTCTCTGGAAAAAGTAAGTGTGTCCTGGGCAAAACTGGTGGCTGAAATCAGCGGCAAAGAACTAGCTACCAGCGCCAGAAATGTTTTTCTTATTATTGTGTTTTGGTAAGTCAATCTGTTCATGACTTGCTCCTATTAGGTGCTCAGGTCAGGGAGAAACTGAGACATTGAAATAAGCATTCGTATGGCAGCAATAAAACTCAAACGCAGCTACCGTGTTGATAGTTTGCATGCGAATAACGTAATCGCCTGGTTCAGAAAAACTGGCCACAGCAGTTGCACGTGTTGCCGGGGCCCGATTATTAATCACAATTCCATATTCAGGTAACATAAAACCTACGTCGCCAGGTCCGGTATGTTTCGACCAACCTAACCAGACATTCTTTTCCGGGTGCTCGATCCAGACTGGAATGGTAATTGATTCCCCCACCGATGCGCTCAACACAGATTCTGCGTGGATGCCATTACGGCCGCGACCTCGCGGACCATCTAGGGACATTCTAACCCAAGGTGCTACATTACCACGACCGCCGGATGCTGGTTCGTCCATTACATAGGGGGGGATAATACGACCAGGCACGCTCAAGGTTTGTTCATCGATGGTTAATGACCAGATTATCTCCTCATCCACTCCGAAATCGGCAGGCACTATTACTGTAAACACACAAAATTTGTGCCGATAACGCGGCGGCACTGGTTCAAAATGAGTGGGTATCAGCGCATCAAAACGGTCATCACTGAGATGATTATTCTCGCCTAGCGGTATGTCCAGAGACTCTTCTGAATTCAGGTTAAAATAGCCAAAACAAAGGCTATTAGTGCCATCATTATTGGGAAACCAGCCATCAAAAAGAGGAATTATGGGCTGACCGCTGGGCTTTATAACATTCGCCGAAAAGATCTGTTGCGATTGACCTATTTGTTGCCCATTTACAGGAGCTGCCAACATCACGGCCATTAATGGCACTAAGGCTACAGTTCTACTGAGTTTCAAGCGGGAACAAATATTCATTGTTATTCTCATTAACGATAACGCCTGCTCTTCGGCAGAATCTATCTTACCCAGGTGACTGCTGCGGGCAAAGGCCCTGCGGCTCCTGCCCTTGAGTGCAACCAAGCCCCCAGATAATAAATCATCCTGCACGCTTTGTCTTCTCATTATAGCCAGTTTAGCCCAACATCGACCTTGTGCTAGACTGCTTTGCAGCACGCCAACAATAACTATAACCGTCGGAACCCTCACCCATGAAATCCTCTTCCTGCTTAATTCGAGTCGTTTCCAGCTGCCTTTGTTTGTTAGCACACGGGGCCATTGCTCAATCCGGTGCACCTAACGGCGAGTGGCCAACTTATGGTGGCGATCTTGGCCATACCCGCTATGCTGCATTGGATCAGATCGATGCCTCCAACTTTGCCGACCTCGAAGTGGCTTGGCGATTCAAGACCCACAACCTGGGCCCTAACCCTGAATATCGGTTCCAATCCACTCCCCTGATGGTCAATGGCATAATTTATACCACGGGTGGCTCACGCCGGGCCGCTGTTGCAATCGATGCGGCCACCGGTGAAATGCTCTGGATGCATAGCGTCAACGAGGAGGACCGGGGCCGCTCTGCACCTCGCCAACTATCTGGTCGGGGACTGGCCTACTGGCCAGGTGATAACGGAAAAAACTCCCGAATTATTTATGTTACACCGGGTTATAGAATGATCGCTCTTGACGCGGCCACCGGCACACCCATTGCGGATTTTGGCGACCAGGGTGTTGTCGATTTAAAACAAAATGCCGATCAATACATCGACCCGATAACCGGCGAAATCGGTTTACATGCCACCCCCATTGTGGCGAATAACGTAGTCATTGTGGGAGCAGCGCATAACACCGGCGGCAACCCTAAAAGCAGCACCAATGTAAAAGGCTATGTGCGCGGTTTTAATGTAATAACCGGCGAACGCTTGTGGATTTTTCACACCGTTCCCCAGCCCGGTGAATACGGGATAGAGACCTGGCTGGAAGGCTCTGCCGAGTACACAGGCAACACCGGGGTCTGGGGTCAGATTTCCGTCGACCTGGAAAGTGAAACAGTTTATCTGCCAGTGGAAGAATCAACTGGTGATTACTATGGAGCCAATCGACCAGGTGATAATCTTTTCAGCGAGACCCTCCTGGCGGTTGATTTAAATACTGGTGAGCGCAAATGGCACTATCAATTTGTTCACCATGGAATATGGGACCATGATATACCCTGCGCGCCCATTCTTTTGGACATCAATGTAAACGGCCAAACTGTCAAGGCAGTTGCCCAACCAACCAAGCAGGCTTTCCTTTATGTGTTCAATCGAGACACCGGTGAGCCGATCTGGCCGATTGAAGAGAGAGCGGTGGAACAGGGTGATGTCCCCGGTGAATGGTACTCACCCACGCAACCATTCCCCACCAAACCACCAGCCTATGACAGACAGGGTGTCACGGTGGATGATCTTATCGATTTCACACCCGCGTTACGGCAAGAAGCATTAGAAATTATTGCCTGGCATAAAATGGGTCCGATCTTCACGCCACCAGTAGTAAGCAAAATTGCGGGTCCGCTTGGCACGCTTATGGCTCCCGCAACTGGCGGTGGCACCAACTGGCCCGGTGGTTCATTCGACCCTGAAAATAACATTCTCTTTGTGTCATCCAATAGCTCAGTTGCCAGCCTGGCCGTAGTAGAGCCCTACCCAGGGCAATCAGATATGGCTTATATCCAGGGCAATGCCGTAACAGGACCGCGCACCACCGGTGGAGCCGGGTCATCTGCCGGTGGTGGCAGAACCCAATTCCAGGCTACCCGGAACCGAACCGTAGAAATCGACCCCGATCGTGGCCCACCCAGACTGAGTCTGAGCGTGCAGGGCCTGCCCCTGCTCAAACCTCCCTATGGCGTTATCACTGCTATCGATATGAATCAGGGCGAGATACTGTGGAAAATACCCCACGGTGCAACGCCAGACAGGATCCGCAATAATCCCCTACTGAACGGCCTCGACATTCCCCGCACCGGGCAGCCGGGTTCTGTAGGGACTCTGGTCACGAAATCCCTGTTGATAGCCGGCGAGCCGAGCATCACTACCATTTCAAGGGGGCAGCGTGGTGCGATGATGCGAGCTTACGATAAATTAACCGGCTTAGAAGTCGGCGCGGTCTATCTGCCCGCGCCACAGACAGGCTCGCCTATGACTTATATGCTCAACGGCGAGCAGCATATCGTTATTGCTGTCAGTGGCAGCGGTTACGCTGGTGAACTTATCGCCTTCAAACTGCCAACAGACTAGGAAGCGTGCTATGAAGAAACAATTAATATCGACTACCTTTTTAACGCTGATCTGCCCACTAGCAAGTGCCGACAGCTATCCTGCCAGCGGTGGTATTATAGAAATCACCCCGTTAATCCACGCCAGTGTGCAGCTGGAATATAATGGAACCGTGATTCAAATTGACCCATGGGGTCTGATAGGCCTGGACAGTGCCAAGCCCGCGGATTTAATTCTGATCACCGACAGTCCAAATCACCACCTGGATGCCGATGCCATTGCCAGTTTGAGTAAAACCGGCACTGAAATCCTGATCGCTGCCAACGGCGAGGAGCAATTACCCGATGCAACTATTATCTCCAATGGCGAGATGTTGCGAGTAGCAGGCATCTCGGTACAAGCGGTAGCCGCATACGACATTATCCAGGGCGCGCCTTCTCACCCCAAGGGCGATGCCAATGGCTATATTGTCCATCTTGGTGGCAAGAAATTGTTCTTCGCCGGCGTGACAGAATGTATTGATGAGGTAAGGAGCTTGCAAGACATCGACGTGGCATTCATGCCCATGAATATTCCATTGGGTAGAATGACTCCCGCTGCTGCTGCCGAGTGCACCAAATTGCTCGACCCCGATATTGTTTATACTTATCACTACGATCAGGATTGGGCCCGCAGAATTGCAAATCAGGATTCTACCGAAAGGGCATTACCTGACGGTATTTCGGTAGCAGAAAGTCTGGAATTGTTTGCAAATGAATTTGAAGGCACCAATATCGAATTCCGCAATGTCGAGTGGTACCCCGAACCTGATTGAACCAGCAGCGTCCTGCAGATTATTCCAGAACAAGATTGAAGCCACTTCGTCACGAATCAGTAGCCTTCTCCGGCCGGGGCCAGACCCCTAGTTTCAACCCCGGCCCAGCGGGGCTTCGCTCCCCGAATTGAATTATCAAAAATTGGGCTCTGCCCCCCTAACCGGAACCCGCCCCCAAAAAGATCTCTGCCCGAAACAAAATTCGCAACAAACTTTAACCCCTTTTCCCTATTTCCAAAGATTAACACTGGTAACAGATGCAAAAATCATTTCTAAAGGGGGAATTCCAATGCGCAAATTTACACTTTTTTCAACACCCAAGAACTTAGCTAGTCAACTTTCAACCGCAACTGGAAAAACTCTTATTTTATTTGGTCACTCTTGTTAAGCAGGTGGCCAAAGTTTCAGGCCATCAGGTAAGGGAATAATGCCTCCAGCCTGAAATCGATTTCGGCAATTTGTTGTTTGGAGAAGCTGTATTCGCCACGCCGTGATTTCGTCGTCTTAAAAACGCCACGCTTCTGTAGCATGTATAGGCGCACACCCGGAATTAAAGTATCCAGGTTCTGAATCAATAGCAGTTTGCTATAACATTCCATCAGCTCCTCCTGGCGACCGGCCTGGTATAGTTCCCACAGCTTCGCATACACATCGCCATACATGGCACCACCGGTCATCACACCATCGGTACCAATGCGCATTTCATACAGCCAGCCTCGACCAAAGGTTGCACCAAAGACAACCTTGATAGGATCAGGCTGATAGGCCTGCAGAGCCAGCATGCGCTCATGCACGTTACCGTATTCTTCCTTGATGTAACCGCACTGCGGCAAATCAGTAGCCAGTTGCACCAGGAAATCAACGGTCAGCTCGATATCTGGACCACCGCTGGTCTGTACGAATATGGGTCGCTCAGTTATCTCACAAAGTGCAGCGTAATAGTCATGGATCTGCTGCAGTGAATTAGCCGTGGTTGGTGGTATCGCGATCATGCCATCCGGGGACAGGGATTCTGCCAGCCGGGCATAATCCAGCATACCGGCAGTGTCATCGGCCTGCACGCCAAGGACCAGGACCATATCGCGACCGCGATTAGCCTCAGTCAAAACTTCAAATCCCCGTTTGCGCTCCGCCACACTGAGGTAACGTTGCTCACTTGAATTTTGCGGCCAAACCATACCCTGCACGCCACATCTATCGAGAAATTCCACCTCTTTTGCCAAGTCTTCATAATCCACTTCGCCCGATTCTGTATACGGCGTTGTGAGTATCATGAGCGCGCCACGAATTGCCTTGGCTGGTGCTGCTTGAAGACCGGCAAAGGGAATCGCCGCAGTTGTCGCGATAGCGGCAAAACTCTGACGGCGAGTAAGAATGGGGGAATCAAATTTCATGGCGTTACCTCGGCTGACAAGTCAGCTATGAGTGCATATTACTATTTGGTGTTTTTACGGCGGCTCAGTTCAAATTCGATTGCGCCCATATTTTCATCCAACATCTCACGTGCTGAGAGTAATTTGCTCTCAAGCACCTCCAGCCCCTCATTGCTATCGTCACCCAGACCATTGCGAAAAATTCGTACACATTCATTGACGGCAGAAGTGTAGCTGGTATTGGTATCAACTAGCAGATCATCCAGTTCGCTCTATCCATGGAATGCCGGGCGCATATCAAATAATTTCATTTCTTATAACCTTAGCTTCATGAACATAAATAAATTAACAATAAGACAAAACGAGAGCGAGCAAATCTTGCCTAAAGAAGTGATATTAATGGCAATTTTTGCAACTTACCTGGTTCTTATCTAGTTTACGGCGGTGGAGAGATCAGGGCTGAGAACTATGCGCGCTCGCTCTTGATCCCTCCATTCGCCCTTTTAACCGGATGCCAGTCCTCGTAAACCTGCCGTGTTACTCACTGCAAGAGAACCCGTCACAAGCTTGGCACAGACTAAGCGGTAACAGGACAACTTGCAATATCCTACAGAGCGCCAATTATTGTCAGATTGGGGAGAAAGTCCCCCAATTGTGTGAATTTTTCCATCTAAACTCCCTATCTCTTTTTAACCGGGCCCATAATTGGTTAGAATCCCTGCTCTAGTATCCAAACCCTACAATGGAGATCTGCCAATGGCACAGCCAAGAAGAAGAACATTCATCATTTACCTCGGCTTGACGGTAGCACTAAGCTCGTTAAACGCCTTTTCCCAAAATGGTGCGCAGGACGGTGGCTGGCAGGCCTATGGATCAGACAACGGCAACACCAAATACACCGCACTTGACCAAATAAACGAAGATAACGTTAATGATCTGGAAATAGCCTGGCGCCGACCGGCACTGGATGAATACTATGTAAATCTGAATCCGGATCAGCGCATTTCACCTACCTATATATCAGCTGCCATCGTGCAAGACGGCGTCGCTTATATACCTAATGGTGTAGGGCTGGTTGAAGCATTTGACCCCGGCACAGGTGAGACCCTGTGGCGACAAGAACCCTTCAGTGGGCTAGCAGAGCTCCCAGGTGCGGCGACTCGTGGTGTTGCGTACTGGAGCGACGGAGATGACCGACGCATTATAGTTCAGCGCGGTACCTGGCTTTATGCACTCAATGCTGAGACGGGGGAAACTTACCCGGATTTCGGTACGGGTGGTCGAGTTAGCCTGCAATTGATGCCAGTGGAATTCGAACGCTTTCGCTGGGGTGGTGTGCCCATGGTGGTTGGCGATATTGTGCTAATTGGACAATCCATGGCCGATACTTTTTCTGACAAGGAGGCTTTCAGAGGCGATGTGCATGCCTTTGATGTACGCACCGGCGAATTGCGCTGGACCTATAACACCATCCCCCAGGAAGGCCAATTCGGTACAGCTTCATGGCAAGACCGCTCTTGGGCCTACACCGGGCATGCCCCGGTCTGGTCCTTATTCAGCGCGGATGCGGAATTGGGTTTAGTGTATATGCCCATTACCTCTTCGACCAACGATATGTACGGCGGGCATCGCATTGGTGACAATTTGTTTTCCCAAAGTTTGGTGGCAGTGGATATAGAGTCTGGTGAGCGAGTTTGGCATTTTCAGATGGTGCACCACGGGCTATGGGATTATGACCCACCTGCCGCCCCTATACTCATGGATATTACTGTCGAGGGCAGGGATATCAAAGCAGTTACTCAGATTACCAAACAGGGCTTCGCTTTCGTGTTCGATCGCGAAACTGGTGATCCGGTATGGGAAATCGAGGAACTGCCAGTGCCACAATCCACCGTGCCTGGTGAAGTCACATCTCCGACCCAGCCGTTTCCGACCAAACCTGCAGCTTTTGATCGACAAGGAGCAACTGTTGATAACCTGATTGATTTCACCCCGGAACTAAGGGAGCAAGCACTGGAGATTTTCAGTCATTACGTAACCGGTCCGATGTTCACCCCCCCATCCATAATCAGTAATGATCCGAACGGTACCCAGGGAACCATTCAGCTACCTGGCTCCCAGGGCGGTGCCGATGTACAGGGTGCATCTTTCGACCCGGAGACGGGGTATTTGTATATCCCTTCAATTACTTCACCGTTCGTAGCCGATCTTGAAGTAGGTGACCCTGATAATACCAACCTCAGTTATACCAAGGGAACCAGACGCTGGATTGCCGGCCCACAAGGGCTACCGCTGTTTAAGCCGCCGTGGGGCCGAATTACCGCTATCGATATGAATACCGGCGAGCACGTGTGGATGGTTCCTAATGGTGACGGGCCGCGAGATAACCCTGCCATTGCCCACCTCAATTTAGGCAAGCTGGGCGTCCCAGGCAGGCCTGCTCCTTTGCTAACAGGCTCTCTACTATTCCTCGGCGAGGGCTTAACCAGTCAACGCCCCGGCGGCAGAATACCTTTTGATATGCCAGTCGGAATTGCTACCAATAGTGGTGGTTATCATTTTAGGGCGTATAACAAAGAGTCAGGTGGCATTGTTTGGGAAATCGAGCTGGAAGCCGGAACTACTTCACCACCTATAAGTTATCTGCATGAAGATGAGCAATATATTGTGGTGGCCATTGGCGATCGTGATCACAGCCCTGAACTGGTTGCCTTTAAATTGCCTTCCGATTAGAAGTTTGAGGTGTGCCTGTCACTTGATTTGAAGTGGCAAGCTGCACAAGGTCAACTCAGCAGCTTCTAGACGCGTTATGTAACCAGGTTCTATGTGCAAAACCGCGTAGAATTTTTGGCGTTGAATTAATTCTGCGCTTCTACTTAGTGCACTCGTAGACAACAGCGGGGGGCATATTACGAAGTGTGAAATCCAGTTTCACCTTGCTGAAGAAAGTCTTCATGTCGGAGTAATTTCGAAGGCTGTATTGATACTGCATAAACCGACCACCAATTCGAAGATTAGAATCTACGCTGGAAAGTATATCTTCTCTGAGGCTGCCATCGATCAGGGCGAGAGGTAAACTGGAAATCACATGATCCACTTTATCTATTCCCAACTCCATTAACACCTCCCGAACCGATGAAGCACAACGATTCAGAATACGCAGACGAGGGTCATTCATCGCCTCCAGCTCTGTAATAAATTCTTCATTAACTTCAAAACAAACTAGAATGCTGTCAGCTTGCATTTTGCTGAGCAAGGCACGAGTGACACAGCCATTACCTGGACCCAATTCAACAATACACCGGGCAATGGAAAAATTTATCGGACCCAGCAAGCTGTCGATTAGAACCTTGGAGCTAGGTGTTATCGTACCAGAAGTTCTGATAGCTTTGATCAACTTCAGGGAATCACTAAATTTAAACCCGGTTGTCATACTCTAAGCCACTCACCTAATTCGGAACCAACAAAAACATACATTACAACAAGCGGCACTTCACCTATCAGTAGTGCAGTGATCATCTTGTTGAAGGACATCTTTGCTACTCCAGCCACATAACATACCGCATCAGTAGGAACTAGAGGAAAAAACGACCACCCCACCACAAACCAGAACGCATGTTTGTGCTGCATTTTTTGCTTCAGCAAGGCGATTTTTGACGGAAATTTCCGCTCTAGAATATGATCGTAGCTCCCTATCGAGGGGAAACTGTATACTAGGTATGCCCCAACTACAACACCGACCAACGAGATTACAAGTACAAGAAATAGCCACTGCGGAAATAAAATGACACCGGCCAGGATAAAAGGGGTGCTTGGCATCAAAAGCAGGGGCCTAAGCAAAGAGACCAACACATAACCTATAAGGGCCATTGCCCCTAGCTCGCTGAGTAAACCGGCAATTAATTCTCGGCTTAACCAACCTGGAAACGCCAGCATAAAACCCATAAAACAGGCCACAAGAATCAGCCAAATTACGTTGATATGACGTTTCATTATGCGCTTAGCTCGGATATTACTGGATCGTCGGCGAGTTTATGTCAGCTTACTCTTGTGCACAAGATTGTGTGCATTTTGATCCCAGTTCTGACCGTCAAACTTGACTACGGCGATCTTCTCAGGCCTAGTATCCAGACAATTAACATTGATATCGATACCATCGGGATTTGAACGCGGTGTGTAAAAAGGTTTTACTCCACAGATTTTGCAGAAAGTGTGTTTGGCAATCTGCGAGTTAAACCGGTAAGTAATTAGTGAATCTTCACCTTTGAGAAATTTGAATTTTTGAACGGGTAGAATTAAATGCAGGTAACCGGTTTTGGTGCAGATGGAGCAATTCCAGTTTTCGACTTCAACTTCACTAGGCGCATCGATTTCGAATTGAATCGTGCCACAGTGGCAACTTCTTTGATGGTTCATTTTGCTTACCGTTTAGCTAAAGTGCGACCTTATAAAACCATTCAAAATTCCAGCATTAGTCTCAATCTGACCCACCATTTCCTCTGCCACAGAAAAAACCATCCCCAAGCATACCACCATGGTGCGAATTTGATATAAGATACTCTCATGCTACAACATCATTTTATAAAATCGGCAAAAAGAAATCCGCAGAAGATTGCCTTTATTGATCGTTCAATCGAGCGAGATATAAGCTATGGGCAAGCGCTACTGGCTTCCCTGATCTTAGCACGACGATTCAGTAGACTGGAGCGAGGTAGAATTGGCATTATGCTGCCTACTTCATCCGGATGTGCATTAGCGATAACCGGGGCGCTGATCGGTCACCGCACTCCGGTGTTGATCAATTATTCCACCGGTGCCGAAAAAAATTGCCGGTATGCTCAGAAACAATGTGACTTCAAAACCATAATTACCACACGACTTTTGCTGGAGAAAATCGGTTGCCCGCAGTTTCCGGAGATGATCTTAATCGAAGATATTCTGGCCAACCTAAGCAAATATGAAAAGGCCATCGCCCTCATCAAATCAAAGTGCCCCGAGAAACTACTATGCCGCTTAAGCGGCAGGCACGATATGGATGCCCCCGCTGTCATATTGTTCACCAGCGGTAGTGAGAAAGACCCAAAAGTAGTGCAACTGACACAACGTAACCTACTTTCAAATATCGAATCTTTTTCAGGCATGATGCAACTAGAAAACATGGACAATGTGCTGGCGGTGCTACCCTATTTCCATATATTCGGTTTAACAATTAATCTATGGACTCCGCTTTATCACGGCATGACTTCCATTACCTACGCCAATCCGCTCGATTTTAAAACTGTAGCCAATATCATTAAAGAAACCAAGCCTCAATTACTTATAGGCACACCACTCTTTCTGGAAGGTTATTTAAGGCAATCTCAGCCTGGTGATTTCAGCAGCGTCCAGCTCGCCGTGTCCGGGGCGGATAAGTGCCCGGAAGCGCTACGTGTTGGGTATCTTGAGAAACACAACATAGACATTATCGAGGGCTACGGCACAACTGAAACCTCACCAGTAATCTCGGCCAACCCGAGAGATGCAAACAGACCCGGCTCTATTGGAATTCCGATTCCAGGCACCGAGGTCAAAATTCAGAATTACGAAACTGGTGAGGACTGCGCAAACGGGGAAACCGGCAAGATTCTAGTAAAAGGAGACGGCGTCATGCTGGGTTACCTCAACGACGTCGAGGAATCATCCATGCGCCTTAAATCGGGGTGGTATGACACCGGCGATTTGGGTTACTTAGATGAAGACGGTTACCTCTGGCACAAAGGCAGGTTAAAACGTTTTATCAAAATTGGCGGTGAAATGGTCTCACTGGTCTTGGTTGAGGAAACTCTGAATGCGGTTACACCACTCGAAGTTGAATGCTGCGCGGTGGAACTGCCAGATGCCAAGCGCGGCAGTAAAATTGTCGCCGTCACTTCTGTCGAGGTCGATTCACGGCAAGTCATTAAGAAATTATCCGAAGAGCTTCCCAACCTGGCGCTACCAAAGCTCTTTGTCACCGTGGCTGAGTTCCCGCGTATGGGTAGTGGCAAGACTGATTTTCGTACCCTCACTGAGCTGGTAAGAGCCCAGCAACCGGAGCATTAGTCCCAATTCCCTTCTATTAGCTATACAAATGGCAGGACACCTGATGATCACCTGCCGCTTCCGCGAGTGGGATAAGATTTGGTTGCTGCGAGCTGCATTGGCGGGTCATCGCCTGAGGGCAGCGCGTGTGGAAAGAACAACCCGATGGCGGATTTATTGGTGACGGCACATCGCCGGTTAATACCTGTCGATGGGCCTTATGATGGGGGTCGGGTACCGGAATCGCCGATATTAGCGATTGGGTATAGGGATGTTTTGCCTCTCGATAAACCCTTTCGCCACCGCTGATTTCTACTATCTTGCCCAGATACATGATCGCGATCCGGTCAGAAATGTGTTTTACCACAGCCAGATCATGGGCGATAAACAGATAGGAGAGGTCAAATTCTTTTTGAAGTTCAATTAGCAGATTAAGAATCTGGCTTTGTATGGATACATCGAGAGCCGAAACCGGCTCGTCGCATACAATTAATTTTGGATTTAAGGCGATTGCCCGGGCAATCCCGATGCGCTGCCTTTGGCCACCGGAAAACTCGAAGGGATAGCGGGTAACAGAACGTGCTGGCAGACCGACTATATCTAGCAATTCCTTAACCCGCTTTTCACGCGAGACCTTATCGCCAATTTGCTGCACGACAAGCGGCTCCTGAATGATGTCCCCCACTGTGTGTCGCGCATTCAGTGACTCCATCGGATCCTGAAATATCATCTGCATGTCTTGCCGGTAGGGCTTTATTTTTTTACCTCCGATCCTAGTGATATCTTTGCCTTCGAAAACTATTTGTCCTGCAGTGGGCTTGTAGAGTCTGGTCACACAGCGGCCCAGCGTGGACTTGCCACAACCGGACTCACCCACCAGACCAAGGGTTTCACCGGGCTGTATATCCAGGCTGACGCCATCGACCGCTTTATTGTACTTACCAGTACGAAGCAGAATGCCTTCTTTTACTGGAAAGTGCATTTTAAGATCACGAATTTGTAGTATGGGAGAATTTCTATCCTGATTGTCAGCCACTGCTTTGCAACTCCTGTTTGACATTTCTCCATTCAAAACAACTGACCTGATGCGCTCCTGAAACCTGTTCTATCTGAGGCGAGGCCTTAGTACAATCTTGTTTATGATAGGCGCATCTGTTTTCGAAACGACAACCCACAGGCAAATCAAGGAGACCAGGCACCATACCATCAATTGTGCTCAGAACCGATTTGGGCTCAGTCTCTAACCTGGGAATAGACGATAACAGCCCCTGGGTATAAGGATGTGTTGGATTATCAAACACATCGAAAACCGAACCTTTTTCTGCCACTTTCCCTGCATACATAACTACCACCGATTGAGAAGTTTCCGCGATTACGGCAAGGTCATGGGTAATGAGAATTACCGACATCCCCATGTCATTCTGCAGGTCTTTGATCAGTTCGAGTATCTGTGCCTGAATAGTCACATCGAGCGCAGTCGTGGGCTCATCGGCTATGAGTAATTTAGGCTGGCAAGCTAATGCTATGGCGATGACGACTCGCTGCCGCATACCTCCGGAAAGTTGGTGTGGATATTCGCCCATGCGCACATCGGGCGAGGGGATGCCCACCTTGTCCAGCATTTCGATGGATTCCCTGAGTGCCTGTTCCTTGTTTATATTCTTGTGCAGAAACAAAACTTCGGCGAGTTGACGCCCTATGGTATGTACTGGATTCAGCGCAGTCATGGGTTCCTGAAAAACCATACCAATGTCATTGCCGCGAATTTTCCCCATACGCGGCAAGTCGAGTCGCGTGAGATCTTCACCTTGCAATTTGATTTCACCACCCATGATCTGCCCCATGGGTTGAGGTAGCAAGCGCATGATCGATAGTGCCGTCACGCTCTTACCGCAGCCAGATTCACCGACAATACCGAGAGTTTCTCCCGCTTCAACAGAGAAACTGATGTCATCAACCGCTCTGACTCTCCCCTCGTCGGTTTCGAATTCGGTGATCAGGTTATTAACACTAAGTAACGGCTCAGGCATTCAGTCTATTGCTCTTTAAATTGATCAAACACTTCAACATGAGCTGGCATTGCTTGTCCGGTACTGCGTGCTGCCAAAGTTGCTGCCTTCGCTTCCTCGTCTATCCAGTGTACGAATAGCTCTCTGGCGCTCTTGGTATACCTGTAGTTAAACCCATCTGGATACTTCACCCAATTCCAATAGCTATGCCAATAAAATGGTTGCACGAATCCGGGACTGTAGGACGCGTAGTCGTGGTGCAATTCGATCAGTCTGTGGGATAGCGCCTGGATCTCGCCCTCATTAGTGGAAGTAGTGAAGCTATCCACCAACTGATCGATTTCAAATACAGCGATGCTCTGCAAATTATTGGTCTGTGGTTTTACCTTGCGCTCTGGATTGATACTGCCGTCGTCGAGAAAGGCTTCATCGTAGGCATTAGCAGAATGAAAGTATTCCCAGAATCGAGGCAGAGGTTCGAGTGCAGTATTGAAACCAACGAAATAGATGTCGTGCTGCTTCTCTTGTGCCTTTCTAAACCCGGCAGCAGCATCGAGCATCTCGATGCGTAATTCCAATCCTGCTTTGACTGCCTCCTCTTTCAATATGGTGAACACATCCGTGTAGCGGTCATAATGGGTTGTCAATGCGAAACTAAGTCGCTGGCCCTGGGCATTTATCAAGATCCCGTCCGCTCCGCGCTGAGTAAATCCGGCATTGGCAAAATGTTCCCCTGCCTTTTCAATGCTGAATGCTCTGGCTTCTATGGTGGGGTGAGAAAACTTTCCGAAACCGTCTTTCTCAGTTTTCAATCTAAACAGATCACCACGAAAATAGCTTTCAAGCACCAGGTCCCAGTTCGATGCGAACTGTATACCCAATCGCACTTCCCTGTTGTCTATCAAAGGCCTGGATGAATTCATCCACAGCCCCCAATTAACCCGCGGTCCATCATTAAAAAATTGTGCTTTATAAATATAACCATTGACCACATCGGGATCATCATCGGGCAAAAAGTCATACCAGTAGTCAGCTGTTCTGATTTCATACTGATCCAGGTCTCCAGCCCGAAACGCTTCGAAATGCTTTGCGGGATCTCTGACCACAGCCAGATTTATGCGATCTGGATTGAACCGATACTGCCAGAATTTATTATCACCGGCCCACCAGTTGTCAATCTTGGTCAGCGCGATATTCACGCCCATGTTCACGTTTTCCCCTCTGATTTCATAGGCTCCTGCGGTAGGTGCAAAACGCCACTGGTAGCGCTCAGAAAAATCATTACCAAGCGCCTTAAAAAAGTGCTGAGCCACTGGAAAGTTTTCCAGGGTCTTACCCAATGTATCCAACCGGATATCTGGAACACCGAAAGAAAAAGTGTGCTCATCAAATTTGGTAACACTAATTATTTCTTCGCTCCAGTAATTATTCATCCAGGGATCGTTAATGTATTCGGACATGCCGAAAAACATGGTGAACATCATATCGTCGGCTGTAATTGGCTCACCGTCGGTCCAGCGGGCTTCGGGGTTTAGCTTGATATATACCGCGTTATCCGCATCCGATATTGCCCAGGATTCAGCTATACCCGGGTAGTAGTCGAAATCATTGGGATGTCGGTGTGCCAACATCATGCCAACCCAGTCACCAACATAGGGTCGGAAGGCGCTATTGGAATCCGGACCGTTTACCCGAATTGTGGGCGGAAAATCCGAGATAGTTTCATAATAGGTACCACCCTTAATCGCTTCTGGCGAACCAATTTCCGGCAGGCGCATGCCATCATCCCAAACCAAGCCTGATGGAATATCGTCGGGTGATTTGAATAGGAAGCGTTCAGGATTTGCGGCATAGAAGTCCAGTATTTCCTGAGTGTTGTCTAACCCAGATTCTTCACTGACAGTACTATCGGGCTCACTTTCGCACGAAACCAAAAAAGCAGAACTGGCGAACAGTACGCAAGCGGCGTGTTTGATTTTCATAATCTCTGCCTCACAGATTTACTCTCTATGTTGATCATACACGGCTATATGCGGCTCGAATGGCTGATCGCTGTCCTGTGCGTCCCGGGTTTTCTGTCGGGCATCTTCATCGATCCAGTGCACAAATAATTCATAGGGGTAAAGACTATATTTGTAATTAAACTCTTCTGGCCACTTGACCCAGCGCCAATAGGCGGTCCAATAAAAAGGCTGCACGAAGCCTGGTGAAAACGAGCCGTAATCATGATGCGCTTGCTGGATTTGATGGGATAATTCGATCATGCGCGCTTTATCATCTGAATCCTGATACTCGTCGATAAGCGGATCCAGTTCAGCGATAGCCACGCTCTGCAGATTATTGGTCTGGGGTTTTACAGTCCGCTCCGGGTTGATACTGCCATCCTCCAGAAACGCCTGATCATAGGCATTTACTGAATGAAAGTAGGACCACATGCGAGGGTACATTTCATTGGATGCAGCAAAACTGACGAAATAAATATCGTGGCGTTTCTCCTGAGCCTTTCTAAAGCCAGTGGCGCCATCCATCATCTCAATTCGCAATTCCAATCCTGCCTTAATGGCTTCTTCCTTTAAGATAGTAAATACGTCAGCGAAACGTTCGTAGTGGGTGCTCAATGTAAACCCCAGCCTTTGACCTTCAGCATTTACCAAAATTCCATCCGGGCCACGTCGATCAAAACCAGCGTTAGCAAAATGTTCCAGCGCCTTATTGATATCGAACGGTCTCGCGGTCAGGGTTGGATGGGAAAATTTGGCGTAACCATCGTTCTGTGTTTTAAGCCGGTCCATATCACCGCGAAAATAGTTGCTGATTACCAATTCCCAGTTAGCCGCGTATTGAATTCCTAAACGAACTTCCTGATTATCCAGAAATGGTCTGGAGGCATTTATCCATAACCCCCAATTACTCTTTGGCCCGCCATTATAGAAAGTGGTTTTATGGATATAGCCATTAGCTACATCGGGATCATTATCGGGTAGATTGTCATACCACACATCCGCAGTGGCAATACGAAAAATATCTGTGTCGCCGCGACGAAAGGCCTCATACCGTTTCGCTGTATCCCTTACAACCGACAGATTTATGCGATCAGGATTGTATCGATATTTAAAATACCTATTGTCTTTCGCCCACCAATCTTTTAATCGATGAAGCACGATGTTTACACCCATATCGATTTCATCAGGATCTATGTAATAGGCACCTGCGTGAGGTGCGTAACGCCACTGATACCGCTCTGGGAAATCCTCTCCAAACTCCTTGTAAAAATGTTGTGGTACAGGCCCACTCTGCAAAACTCTGGATGCCATGTCAGGCTTGGCTTTTGGAACCGTAATGGAAAATGTTAAATCGTCGTACTTGGTGATATTGGTATATTCAGTCGTAAAATAGTTGGTCGTAAAAGGGGCCTGCACATGATCTGAGAGGTAAAAGTAGAACGCGAACAACATATCATCGCTGGTTATCGCTTCACCATCCGTCCAGCGCGCCGCCGGATTAATTTTCACGTAGATTGTTTTTCGTTCTAAGGAAATCGCCCAGGCTTCGGCCATTCCTGGATAATACTCATTGGTATTCGGGTGGGGCATAGCCCAGGTCATGTCATAATTGTCTCGAATCCAGCTACGGGAAGAAAAATTTGAATCAGGCCCAATGGTCCGTAATGTTGGAGGAAAATCATCTAACACTTCATAGTAGGTTCCACCCTTCACTGCATCGGGAGAACCGATTTCAGGTTGATCCATACCCTCTTCCCAAATCAGATCATTAGGCAAGTCATCTATGGTAGCAAATGTAATCAGCTCAGGATTTGCGTCATAAAAATCCAGTATTTCCTGGGTATTGTCCAAACTGGACTCGACTTCAGCACCCTGGTCAGATTCTCCACCACAGGCTACTAATAACAGTACCAGTGCACTTAAAATATAAAACTTAATATTCTCTATTCTTTGCATATAAATCTCCGGACAATTCGCTTTACCTGTAAGTAGTAAATTTCTTAGGATCGAATGATTCCCGTATTGCCTCACCTATGAATGTAACTAATGTAAGTAGAACCACTAATGCGCCAAAAGCTGACATGATAATCCAGGGCGCAGTCCTTAATGTTTGTGTGCCTTGTTTCAGAAGTTCGCCCAAGCTCGGCGTGGGCGGCGGTAAACCAAAGCCGAGGAAGTCCAGTGCTGTAATCGATGCAATTGCCGCCACAATGGTAAATGGCATAAACGTAACCAGTGTCGCCAATACATTGGGCAGTATGTGCCGAAAAACGATTCGTGTATTGGAGGAGCCAATTAGAATAGCGGCGGCCACATAGTCTCTGGTCTTTTCCTTGTAGGTTTCGGTCCGCATGTAATAGGTCATGGAGGTCCAAGAGAACAACACCATTACCCCCAATAGAATAAGAATTCTCGTCGATACAGAAAAGGTGTCAGGTATCACAGAAAATACGATGATCACCATATAAAGAAAGGGAATATTGCTCCAAATCTCAATCAAGCGCTGAGTGAGCATATCGAACATACCGCCGAAGTAACCCATGGCACAGCCCACAGCTACGCCTATTAGATAGACAGAAACCATAAACCCGAGAGCAAAAACCAGAGCAATACGGGTGCCATAGAATAGTCGCGCCAAAATATCGCGGCTGGTGGCGTCGGTGCCCAAGTAGTGCTTCTTTTCCACCTCTGGTGGCTCGGGTCGAAAAATACCCGTGCTGGCATCATTCTCAAACGGGCTATAGGGTACCAACGGCAATAGCACCCAGTTGCCTGAAGCCTGGTCGGCAAAACTCTGTTTCAAATCCCGGTAGTTGGTTTCATAGGGATAATCGAGGCCAAAATCAGTACCAGGATGAAATGCGCTGTAGGTCGGGTAGTGTAGCTCCCCTTCATAGCTCACAATCAAAGCGCGGTTATTGATTAACAACTCCCCGATCAAGCTCAAAACCAAAAACACAGCCAAAATAACAAAGCTGTAGTAACCCCGTTTAATCTCGCGGAAGCGACGCAATTTCTTTAGAGTTTGTGGATTAAAATTGAACAACGCGGCTTTCCTAGTGAAACCTGATGCGCGGATCAACCAGCGCCACCAAAATATCTGAAATAATATTGCCCATTAGCAGCAGCAAGCTGGCCAGAAATACAACGCCCATCACGACCGGGTAATCCCTATCTATAATGGAGGTAAGACCCAACAGGCCAAAACCATTGATGTCAAAAATAGTTTCAATTAGGAATGAGCCTGAAACCAGCAATGTGATGTTCTGCCCAAACGTTGTCGCGATAGGGATTAGTGAGTTGCGCAGTGCGTGTCGAGTAACTGCTTTACGAAATGAAACACCCTTCGCTACCGCCGTTCTTATATAGTCGGCAGCGAGGTTATCCATTAGGTGATTTTTCAGCAATAGAGTCACTAGGGCAAAGCTGCCCACCAGGTAACAAATCAGCGGAAGTATTGAATGGTCCAGCAGGTCTTTAATCTTATCCCATAGACCCATCTCGCCAAATTGCAAACTGGTAAATCCCCCCATTGGAAACCATTCCAGTCGCACCGAAAAATAGAGTAGTAATAAAGAACCCAACGCATAGCCAGGCACGGCATAGCCAACGAAAATAAAGATGGATGTCGCATTGTCTACAAAGGTTCGGTGTTTTATTGCCTTGAGTACCCCAAGGGGGATCGAAATACAGTAGGTTATTATCAGGGTAATGAGCCCATAATAGAGCGAAACCGGGAAGCGGCTGGCGATGACATCCCAAACCGGTTGATTAAAACGATAGGAGGTGCCCAAATCACCTGTGGCTACCTTGCTTACCCAATCCACATAGCTCTGAAACACCGGCTTATCGAAACCGTAATATTCCCGGAGTCGATCCAGTTGGGCCTCGGACAGCGACATATTCTGTCCTGCAACAGACTGGACGCCTCCGCCGGCAAACTGGGCTTCCATAATAGCGCGCTCGATGGGGCCGCCAGGCACCAGCCGAGTTATAAAAAACACGATCACGGTTACGCCGATCAGAGTCGGAGGTATCAACAGTAAGCGTCGAAAAAAATAGTCACGCATGTTTCAGTTATTTTTAAAGTTTGTACAACAGGGGCTTCTGTCTAATGCTTATTTGAGGTTAGCTCCCCGTGAGCTGCTAAAACAGGAGCTCAACCACCGATACTGCCATATTTACCAGTCAGGTAGAATTTAAATGCGTGATTTTATGCAATAAGCGGGTTGAGTGTGCCTGAATTGGCTTAAATTAACCTTTTTCCTAGATTATTCGAAGATTGGTAGATATCTTTGGGGTTGCAACAGATCGCTTACGCGCACTATTCTCTGAATAATTTTCCGGTGTTTCTCCTCAGCCGCCTGACTCCCAGATAGCAACCGGTCCCACACAGAACCAAGCCACCGATCAATAGAATTATTAGCCCCACAGCGGACGCTGGTCATACCAGAACCCAAAATCCAGACTATGAAAACCATTGCCAGCAGTGCTGCTGTGACAACGACTCCGTTTGCAAATTCGGAGATGAAGCTGAGGAAGTAGACTACGACCAGCAACTGACCTAATATCCTTGCTAGGCCATAAATGGATTCTGGTTCATCCTTTGTCCATCGAAACAAAATAAACACAACGGCCAGCGCCGGTAAAAATGCAATCAGAAGATTAGCTATTCCAATTATTTCGGGCGACTATGCCATTGGCTAGAGGAAAAGGCGCTAGAGATCTACATGCCAGCCAAACTCTTTAGCCCAATGAAAAGCGAAGCGATCAGCATAAAAACTGTAGGCAAGAAGGTCATTCCGAAACCCAGACCGCGAGATTTTGGATCTGCCACATAACTTCGCAAATACACTATTCGACCTACCAAAAACACAAGTCCTAGTACCGCTGCCGCTGTGGTATTACCTAGATTGCTATAGAGAAAAATCGCCGGCAGGAATGCCAGCAATTGCTCCGCTGTATTTTGCTGGACTCGATAGTACCTTTCGAATATTGGATCACCACTTACCGCCGGTGCGGCGATACCATACTTCCCTCGCGCCCGGCCCACTAAAATACCGAATGCTATGTATTCGATAATTATCAGTACCACTACAACTATTACTAAATCCATACGTTTCCCTTCCAACTCTAGTTAAAATAAAAACAGATAGGACTCTAAGCCTGTAAAATGACTATCTGCTCGAGGTAGACCACGGAATCAGCTCCGGTTATCAATTCAAATTGTATCTGTGGATGCAATTCGCGTAACCGATTACTGAACAGACAATGAACTGAATAAATTAGCGAATCGAGTATTATGTTGTCGCTGTCGCACTCATTTGCTAATTTCACTAGGCGGTCAAAACCTACTATAAAATTATCTGCATGTCGCTTCCGAATTTCGGTGCCATAAGCCAGATCACTCATCTGATTACTCGCTGTAGCCTGCATAGTCAAAAACAAGCGCGAAAAAAAACCTCAAAATCGCCACTAGCGCTCTGTCCTGTAGCTATCACCAAGACAATGCAAAATTCCAGCAGGCACGCAAAAGAGGCGGATGGTGTGGTTGAAAATCTGATGCTCATCGTGTTCTTCACATTCCTAAGCGTGACCACTCTTACTGATTGTAGGACCTTGCCGTTCAGTATTAACAAAAATGATCACAAATACAAAAATTATATTCTCATTATAATATGAAAATTGGCCAATACAGCGGTTATGGGCATGTGCTATGTTTAGCAAAAGCGCAGTTTTAACAGCCGCATACTGCGATAGTGAGCCGAAGGCAATAGTGGACGCCTGATATGACCAAGAAGAAACAAGCCAACTTTGATTTCGAGCAAACTCTGGGAAATCTCGAAGAGTTAGTCAGTGCAATGGAAGAGGGTGAATTAAGCCTTGAGGAGTCACTCGAAGCATTTGAGAAGGGCATCAAGCTGACCCGAGAGTGTCAAACTGCTCTCAAACAAGCTGAGCAAAAAGTTCAGATTTTGATCAATGACAACGGCGACACTCAAGAGCTAAATGCCGACACAGCAGACGAGTAAACCGAACTAATGAATCTCCCCTCCTCGCCTGCGCTGCAGGCATTCCTGGAGCAATGCCAACAGCGTGTAGAAAGCGCCCTGACAACTCACCTCAGCAACGAGGTTCGCAGTGAGAGGCTGTCGGCCGCCATGCAATACGCCACCCTGAAGGGCGGCAAGCGGATCCGGCCTGTTCTTGCCTATGCCAGTATTCTTGCCATTGGCGATGAACTTAAACACGCTGATACAGCCGCCTGCGCTGTGGAGTTGATACATTGCTACTCACTGGTTCATGATGACTTACCTGCTATGGACAACGATGACTTCCGACGCGGTATACCTGCAGTGCATAAGGCCTATGATGAGGCCACCGCAATACTAACTGGTGACGCACTCCAATCCCTAGCTTTCCAGGTTATAGCCAATTGCAGTACAGATGCAATTTCTAGCAATGTGCGGTTAAGAATGGTGACCATTCTTAGTGAAGCTGCCGGTGCACAAGGTATGGTGGCAGGTCAGGAGTTGGATTCTACTGCTGTTGGCAAGCAGCTGGAGCTGGCGCAACTTGAAATCATGCACAGTCTTAAAACCGGGGCATTAATCAAAGCCAGCGTACAACTGGGTGCTCTAAGCTCTCCTGCCGTTACCGACGAGCAATTTCAAGCCTTGAGCCGCTACGCAGAAAATATCGGACTGGCTTTTCAGATCCAGGACGACATTCTTGATGTAACTGGTAACACCGATACGCTAGGCAAGCCTCGGGGCTCAGATCAATCTCAGAACAAACCCACTTATGTCTCATTGTTAGGTCTGGGTGCTGCCCGCGCAAAGGCGACTGAGCTTTCGGAGCGGGCCGTCGCTGCCCTCGAGCCACTAACACAGAGTGCCGATGAATTGCGCTGGCTGGCACAATTTATTGTCAAAAGAGTACACTGATTGACGGATACTCCCCACTGCTTTACCTTACGCGCAAATTCAGCACTATATTCACTAATGAGGCTAAGTAAGGGCGAATTTGGAGCGATAGAGACAGATGCTCGATGAAATCCCAATAGTCAGGCCGGATACCCCCCTGCTTGATCAGATCGACAACCCCAATGATCTGAAACAGATAGAACTTGGCCAGCTGTCGCAGTTGGCTGATGAGTTGCGCCTGTTCCTGCTCTATGCGGTGGGTCAGACTGGCGGCCACTTAGGAGCCGGACTGGGAGTGGTTGAACTTGCAATCGCTCTGCACTATGTATTCAACACACCACATGATCGCCTAGTCTGGGACGTTGGGCACCAGGCTTATCCGCACAAAATTCTAACCGGTCGCCGTGATCAGATGTTAACCATGCGCCAGGCTGGCGGTTTGAGCGCTTTTCCAAGCCGGGACGAAAGCGAGTATGACTGCTTCGGAGTTGGGCATTCAAGCACCTCAATAAGTGCCGCCTTGGGCATGATGTCCGCGGCAAAATTACAGCATAAAGATCAGTATAATATTGCCGTAATAGGTGACAGCGCTATGACAGCAGGGATGGCATTCGAAGCGCTAAACCATGCCGGTCACCTGGATGAAAATATTTTAGTTATCCTCAACGATAACAACATGGCTATATCAAATAGTGTAGGTGGGCTTTCCAGTTATTTCGCGCGCATGTGGGCGAGCAAACCCTACAATTTCATTCTTTCAGGAGGTAAGCGTGTCTTGTCAAAAATACCTCCAGCACTCAAAGCGGCTTCCCGCGCTGAAGAATATATGAAAGGAATGGTGTCACCTGGCACTCTTTTTGAAGAAATTGGCTTCAACTACATTGGTCTGATCGATGGCCATAATGCGGTTGGCTTAGTTGATATTCTGAAAAATATTAAAACGCTAAAAGGCCCCCAATTGCTTCACATTGTCACTCAGAAGGGTAAGGGCTATCTGAAAGCTGAGAACGATCCATTTGGCATGCATGCCATGAGTAAAATCAAGCCAAAAGACAATGTAAGCGCCAGCGAAGATGAGACTAAAGCTAAAAATCTGGAACCTGAGAACACCGCTGAATCTACTACCCAAGAAGAGCCGACAGCACCCACCTACTCACAAGTTTTTGGTAACTGGTTATGCGATAGAGCCGCCCAAGACCCGCTTGTAGTGGGCGTAACTCCTGCGATGGGAGGTGGCTCCGGGATGGAGCGCTTTGCAGAGGAGTACCCGGACAGATTTCATGATGTGGCAATCGCCGAGCAACACGCGGTTACCTTCGCTGCAGGAATGGCCTGTGATGGCTTAAAACCAATCGTGGCAATTTATTCCACATTTTTACAACGCGCTTACGACCAGTTGATACATGACATCGCTTTGCAAAATCTCAATGTGTTGTTCGCTATAGATAGAGCAGGCCTTGTGGGCGAAGATGGCCCTACTCATGCTGGCAGTTTCGACCTCAGTTTTCTGCGTTGTATTCCCAACATGATCGTAATGGCCCCCAGTGATGAGAATGAAACACATAAATTGCTAAATACCGCCTTTAAAATTGAAGGGCCAACTGCAGTACGTTATCCACGTGGAAAGGGGCCTGAGGTGGCCGTAAATGCTAATAATGAAGTAGTGCCAATTGGTAAAGGTATATCTCGACGCGAAGGCAAATCGGTTGCAATCCTGGCATTCGGTAGCATGGTAGCGCCAGCACTGAATGCAGCAAACAGGCTAAATGCCACCATAATTGACATGCGTTTTATTAAACCTCTCGATGAAAACTTGATTAGCGATATGGTTACACGCCATCAACTATTGGTTACTGTTGAAGAAAATGCTATTGCTGGGGGTGCGGGTTCCGCAGTTAATGAATTCTTGCTGCGCAGAAATTACCAGATCCCAGTGCTGAATCTAGGCCTGCCGGACGAATTTACGAGCCACGGCAAAGCCCCCGAAATGCTTTCCGGTGTATCACTTGATAGCGGCTCCATTGAAGCAGCAATCAAGAGCAAAATGGTCGCCTGCAAGCTTCAATCAGAAGCAGTCTAAAAACTACTTCGGGTTGAACCAACCCTTCAATAATTGACTCTTTCAAGTCATGACTATAGAATTCGTGGAATCCGGATATTCGCTTTATAATTGATGGATCTAGTATTTTCAGGTGCTTCTGGTGGCGACGTTAGTGGCTCAATGGGAAGTTGTTTTGAAGCCAACACTGCTCCCGCAAGGGTAATTTTTCGGAATTCATTTCCAGATCTGAGTCCGACACCTACCTGAGAAACTTCTTTACCTTGATGCAGCGGAGGGCGATGTCGGTGGTTGAGTCAACGTTCTCATACTCTTCTGCAACTCCCTTCCTGATGAACAAGTCCTTAGCCGAATAAGAAGCGAGGCTTCGTTACGAATTGTATTTCTGGATAGAATTACATTTAAGCTTATAGATACTTTAATTTAGGCACCTCAATGTCGAATACAGAAGACAGAAACACACGCCATAAGAAAGCCATGCAACGCAAGAAAGAGCACATTGACGGGCGCATTGCAGAAGCCACTATTGATAAAGGCCTGCTCATCGTTCTCACAGGCAATGGTAAGGGTAAAAGCTCCTCTGCGTTTGGCATGCTCGCTCGCAGCGTGGGCCATGGGCTACGTTGCGCCGTCGCTCAGTTTATCAAAGGGAAATGGGAGTGTGGCGAACAGCTGTTATTCCAGGACAATCCATTGGTTGATTTTCATGTTATGAATACTGGTTTTACCTGGGAAACCCAGGATCGAGATAAGGATATAGCCGCTGCCGAAAAAACCTGGCAACAAGCGAGCTCGCTTCTCACTAACGATGGCATTGAACTGGTAATTCTGGATGAGCTTACCTATATGCTTACCTATGGATACCTCGATAAAGAGATGGTACTCAGTGCGCTAAAAAATCGCCCGGCAAATCAACACGTAGTTGTAACCGGGAGAAATGCCAGTAAGGAACTTCTCGAGTTGGCAGATACGGTGAGCGAGCTAACCGAAAACAAGCATGCTTTTTACGCGGGAATTAAAGCGCAAAAAGGGATCGAGTACTGATGAACTTGACCTGTTTCAAACTGAATATCACAGGCAAAATCCAACTGTTTGCAGGGTGCCTGAGTTTGTTGATTTGCCAATCGCTTGTCGCGGTCGAAGTAATCGATGACGATAATAAATTGGTCAGCCTGGCAACCCCGGCAAACAAAATCATCAGCTTGGCACCATCCCTTACAGAACTGTTATATGCCGCAGGTGCTGGCGACAAACTGGTTGGCGTGGTGGAGTACAGCGACTTTCCTGAAGCGGCAAAATCGCTGCCAATCATTGGCAGATTCGATATGCTGGATATAGAGCGGATTTTGGAATTAAGCCCGGACCTTGTTGTAGCCTGGCAATCTGGCAATCCACGGGCTTCGGTAACAAGACTGCAAAAACTCGGGCTGACAGTCTATGTTGCAGAGCCTGATCAGCTGAATTCCATTCCAAACCATATCGAAAAATTGGCCTTACTCGCGGATACAGAAAGCGTGGCAAATCTAGCAGTTAAGGACTTCAGAGAAAAACTTCAAAAACTGCGTGCCGAGTATAGCTCAAAAACGCCTGTTAGCACTTTTTACCAAGTATGGAATTCACCTCTCATCACCGCCGGAGGCCGTGAACTCATCAATGACATTATTAAGCTGTGTGGTGGCGAAAACATTTTTTCTGATATCTCTCAAATCGCGCCAAAAGTGAGTGAGGAAGCGGTATTGGCACGCAACCCGACAGTAATAGTAGCTAGCGGTATGGATATACAGAGACCGGAATGGCTGGATAATTGGAAGCGCTGGCCCAGCCTCACCGCAACCAAACTTGATAATCTGTTCTTCATCCCACCCGAACTACTGCAACGCCATACACCCAGAGCGCTGCAGGGAGCAGAACTCATGTGCCGGTATATAGATCAGGCTAGAGTGCCCTCTTCAAAGTAGCTTTTTAATTTTCCCATGCCTTCACAAATATCCTCAACACCGATCCCGGAATAGGCAAACCGGACATAGTGTTCTTTCTCAGCTTCCATAGCCCGCCCAAAATGCTTGCGTGTGCAAAAAGACACATTAGTAGCCGTTAACGCTTCGTCCATTAACTGATTTACATCGGTGAAGCCCTTATCCTTCATGATACGGGTGACATTAGGAAACAGATAAAACGTACTATCGGGAGGCGCGATCGAAATACCTGCAATCGAATTAAGCGCTGCAACCGCGGCATCCCGCCGCCGCCGCAGTTCATCGATGATGGCATCGGGACCCGAGGTATCCCCTTCAATCGCTTCGACCATGGCTCTTTGAATAAAATGGGTGGTACAGGATTCGATATTGGTGTTGAGCTTATTGAAAACCTGGATCACCGATTGCGGTCCAATCGCGGCGCCAAGTCGCCAGCCGGTCATGGCGAAGCGCTTGGAACAGGTATAGAGAATAACGCTTCTTTCCCGCATGCCGGGTAAGCTGACTATGGATTCGGCTTGTCCGCTGTATTGAATTTCAAAATAAGCCTCGTCACTCAAAACCCATAGATCGTTCTCTATCGCGAGCTCTGCCAACTGCTCCATCTCCGCGCGAGAGGATTGTGCGCCATTGGGGTTCTGAAAATTATTGTAGATTAGTACTCGAGTTTTGGCGCTAATTGCGTTCTTAATCCCATTCAGGTCCAAATCAAAACCCGACTCAGTCTCGATGTAGCCATAGGGAACAGAGATACCACCCTGATACTCAATCTGGGACTCATAAATCGGATAGCCAGGATTGGGATAGAGCACCTCGTCACCTGGGTTCATTACTGCTACCAAAAACTTGCCAATTACTGGTTTGCCTCCAGGCTGAATAGAGACATCCTCGGCGTTATAGTCGAGCTGCCTTTTTGTGCCAACATCACTTGCGATGGCCGCTCTTAGCTCCGGGATTCCAGCACCAGGGCAGTACCCCGTGTAGCCATCCGCTATCGCTTTCCTGGTGGCCTCTACAATGTTCTCGGGTGTGGGGATGTTGATATCACCCAAATGAAAAGGATATATTTTATTGCCCTTGGCACCCCACGCTGCCGCCGCTGCAGACACAGCAAAGGCTGTCTCGGTACCAAGTTTTTCTAATTGCGCTGCTAGTTTCATGTTGATTTATACTCAGGTAGCTATGCCATCATTTAACTGAGGCGATACTATAGGAATTATAGAAGTTGAAATAACCCATGCCTTTTCAATCTGTCAGTGTCCTACCAGGAATCGCATTCAATAACTCCTGTGTATACACTTCGCGAGGTGAATTAAACACTTGATGTACAGTGCCATGTTCCACCAACTTACCTTCCTTCATCACCAAAATTCTATCAGCCAGGTAACGCACCACACCAAGATCATGTGAGATGAACAGCATGGTAAGATTAAAACGTTCTACCAGTTCCAATAATAAATCCAGAATTTGTGCCTGTATAGTGACATCCAGAGACGACACCGGCTCATCGGCGATAATGAATCCCGGTTTAGTGGCGATTGCCCGACCAATTGCAATACGCTGACGCTGACCGCCAGAAAACTCATGGGGATAACGCAAGACGCTTTCCCGTGATAGCCCCACTGAATCCATGAGCGAGCAGACGGCACCATCGAGGTCTTTCTTAGTAACAATTTTGTGCAGTAGCAGCGGTTCTGCCAACGTGTCATAAACAGCCATTCGAGGATTCAGACTGGCATAAGGATCTTGAAAAATTATTTGCATCTGTCTTCGCAGCGGTTTCATTTCAGCCATAGACAAGCGAGTAATGTCCTGTCCGTCAAATCTGATTTTGCCTGAAGTCGGATTTAACAACCTGATAATAGCCCTGCCCAGAGTTGATTTACCAGATCCAGACTCCCCCACCAAGCCCAGAATTTCATTTGGCTTAATGTCCAGTGACACATCATCCACCGCTTTAATCGGCGCTTCACCTCGGTTAGATGGGAATTGAATATGTAAACTCTCGACTTCCACTAAATTTTGCTCGGATTTATTTTCCTGCTCCGGCTTCTCAAAATTTGGCACGGCCGCCAGAAGTTTCCGCGTGTAGTCATGCTGGGGGTTAGTAAAGATTTCATCACGTGTTCCTTGCTCAACAAATCGGCCATTTTGCATAACCGCCATCTGGTCGGCGATATCCGCAACCACACTTAAATCATGACTTATAAAAATGACGCCAATGTTTCTTTTCTCTTGCAATTCTTTCAGCAGTTTGAGTATTTGAGCCTGCACGGTAACGTCCAGTGCAGTGGTAGGTTCATCTGCAATAATTATTTTTGGCTCAGTGACTAAAGCCATCGCGATAACAACTCTCTGTCTCATGCCACCAGAAAATTCGAAGGGCCAGGAACACATGCGTTGAGCAGCATTTTTAATGCCCACCTCCTCAAGAATTTCAATACCCTTGTTCCAGGCTTCTTTCTTGCTAATGGGAAAATGCAAACGTAAGGGTTCTATTAGCTGATCACCTACTGTAAGAAAAGGATTCAGGGAGGTCATGGGGTCCTGGAATATAATAGAAATACCCTTGCCCCTTATTTTTCGCAATTTGGCTTCGCTTAAAGTTAGTAAGTCCTTGCCTTCAAATAAAACACGGCCGGCTTCGATTTTTCCCGGCGGCATGGGAACGAGTCCCAGCATGCTGTAACAGGCGACGGATTTACCTGATCCGGACTCGCCAATAATCGCAAAGGTTTTCCCTGCTTCCACCTCAAAACTGATGCCGTCGACCGCTTTCAAAACCCCGTTACGGGTATGAAAATATACTGAAAGGTCAGTAACCTGAAGTAATGGCATATCAATTAATCCCTTGACGCTTTCGGATCAAGCGCATCGCGCAGACCATCACCGAGGAAGTTCAGAGAAAATAATGTCAGCGACAGAGCCAGACCAGGGAAAATAAGCAGCCAGGGGTACTCCTCCATGGTTTCGACACCATATGAAATTAGCAGACCCCAGGATGATTCAGGCGGTTGAATGCCCAAGCCAAGAAAACTAAGAAACGCTTCAAGTAACATGACACTAGGGATAGTAAGCGTGGTATAGACAATGATTGGGCCCAAGGCATTCGGGATAAGATGTTTGACAACAATTGCTGACGGCGACAAACCCAAGGACATGGCCGCTTCAACAAATTCCTGGTCCCGAAGATTTTGCACCTGGGAGCGAACGATGCGCGCCATAGTCAGCCACTCGATGGCACCGATAGCTAGAAACAGGAGCAGTAGGTTACGGCCAAACACGACCATTAACAAAATGATAAAAATCATAATTGGCAAGGCATACAAAATATCCACGAAGCGCATCATGACAGCATCCAGTTTGCCACCAACATATCCTGCAATCGCCCCATAAGCCACCCCAATTACTAGGGCAACTGCGGTGGCGACGAAGCCCACCAATAGAGACACCCGACCACCATAAAGAATGCGAGTCAGCAAGTCCCGACCAAAGGTATCCGTGCCCAGCCAGTGTGCAGCACTGGGTGAAACAGCCCCCAATCTCAGATCCTGTTCTTCATAACCATAGGGCGCAATCCAGGGAGTCAGCAAACATACAACCATCACCAAAAGCAGGAAACCCAAACCAAACATAGCAAGCTTGTTTTTACGTAATCGCAGCCAGGCATCCCGCCACAGAGATACACCTTTGGGCATTGCCAGTAGCGAGGACTCAGTGGAAGTGCTGGTAGCCATTTATTTCCTGAACTGGTAGCGCAAGCGGGGGTTGATCCAGGCGGAAAGTATGTCAGAGAGTAAATTAAAAACTACTATCAAGCTTGCCAGGAATACCGTCGTGCCCAGTATCATGGTGTAGTCACGATTAAAAGCGGCCTGAACATAAAATCGTCCCAGGCCAGGAATCTGAAAAACAGTTTCCACCACAAAAGAGCCGCTTAATAAGCCTGCAAAGGCGGGGCCAATATAAGCGACTACTGGCAGTAATCCACCACGCAGGGCATGCTTTATTATCACGATATATTCCGGCAAGCCTTTGGCTCGCGCAGTACGCAGATAATCCTGCGATAGCACCTCGAGCATACCAGAGCGACTTAGACGGGCAATATAAGCCGCATACATGGCGCCAAGCGTGATACTGGGAAGCAGTTTGTCTCCGGCCGAATTCCCCCATCCAGAAATAGGGACCCAGTCCAACCAAATACCGAAGACTAATACCAAAACAGGCCCTAACAAAAATGAAGGCATGCAAATGCCAATCATTGAGAGGCTCATGGGTATATAGTCCTGCAAAGTGTTGGGCTTTAATGCGGCGCATACACCAGCAACAACGCCAATCAATACCGCGATCAGCATGGCATAGAGACCTAACTCCAGAGTAATCGGAAGCCCCTGAAAAATTAGTTCATTAACGCTGCGGCTAGGAAAATTAAAAGAGGGCCCAAAATCACCGCGGAACAGATCAACCATATAGGCAAAATACTGTTCATAAGCTGGAAGGTCGAGCCTGTACTGCTCTTCCAGAGCCGCCTTCACCTGATCAGAAACTGCTTTTTCGCTAGAAAAAGGGCCACCTGGCGCTGCCCTGACGAGAAAGAATGTGACCGTAATAACGGTCAGGATAACTGGAATAGCCTGTAGGGTGCGAACAGCAATAAATCGCCACATAATTTTATCGCCTGATTATTCCGACGCTTCTAGGTAGACATACTTCCAGTTGTAATGATCCATGATATTTGAAGGAGCCCCTTTAAAGCTGGGATCTCTTAGGGATTTGGTTTGATAGGTATAAATTGGAATGATAGGTACTTCTTCCATAAGAATGGTTTCCGCTTCGTAGTAGAGGGCAAACCGTTCATCCTGATTAAGTTTAGTCGGGGCCTCCCCCAGCACCAATTGGTCATAGCGTTGATTTGAAAACCCAGTCTTGTTATTACCTCCATCAGTAATATACATATCCAAAAAAGTGTTGGGATCAACATAGTCGCCAATCCAGCCTCGACGACTGATATCGTAATTCTGGTTTTCCTGGGAATTTAGATAAACGCGCCATTCCTGGTTTAGCAGAGAAACAGAAATACCCAGGTTTGCCTGC